>JAYORB010000001.1:0-45257 GCA_038123155.1 Aquiluna sp.
TGCGATGCTCACCCAAGAGCTCGAGAAGCAGCTCAAGGGCAAGAAGTACGACATCAGTGAGTGGTGGAAGTATCTCGATGGCCTCAAAGAGCGCTACCCGCTGGGTTACAACGACCTAGAGGACGGCAAGCTCGCTCCGCAGTACGTTATCGAGAGAATCGGCCAGCTCTCCGGACCCGAGGCAATCTATGCAGCGGGTGTGGGACAGCACCAAATGTGGTCTGCTCAGTTCATCAATTATGAGAATCCCAACACCTGGCTCAATTCGGGTGGTGCTGGGACCATGGGCTATGCGGTTCCAGCCGCAATGGGAGCCAAGGTCGCGATGCCGGATAAGTTGGTTTGGGCCATTGATGGCGATGGCTGCTTCCAGATGACCAACCAGGAGCTTGCCACCTGCACAATCAACAACATCCCAATCAAGGTCGCAATTATCAACAATTCCTCTCTGGGGATGGTGAGGCAGTGGCAGACACTGTTTTATAACCAGCGCTACTCAAACACTGACCTCCACACCGGTACCGACACCGCAATGGTGCCGGACTTCGTGAAGCTTTCTGATGCCTATGGCTGCCTGTCGATTCGCGTTGAGAAGGTGGAAGAGGTTGATGCAGCAATCAAGCTCGCGATGGAGACCAACGATCGGCCAGTAGTTATTGACTTCATCGTCGGACGTGACGCGATGGTTTGGCCTATGGTGCCAGCAGGTGTGTCAAACGATGCGGTGCAATATGCTCGCGATGCGGCGCCGATTTGGGATGGTGAGGAGTAGTCATGAGCCAACATGTGCTTTCTCTTTTGGTTGAAGACAAGCCAGGTATCCTCACCCGAGTAGCTGCGCTGTTCGCTCGCCGCGGGTTCAACATCGAATCCCTTGCCGTTGGCACTACCGAGGTTGAGGGCGTTTCCCGAATGACTGTGGTTGTAAACCTGGATGGCCAGCCATTGGAGCAGGTAACCAAGCAGCTAAACAAACTCGTGAATGTTCTAAAGATTGTTGAGCTGGAAGACAATGCATCGGTTGCCAGAGATCACATGCTCGTAAAGGTGAAAACTGACGCAGCCACCAGGTCACAGGTTTTAGAGGCCGTAACCCTATTCAGGGCGAGGGTAATAGATGTCGTCAGTGACTCCGTGGTAATCGAGGTCACCGGGGACAGCGCTAAGTGCAAAGCATTTATCAAGGTGCTCGAGCCGTTTGGCATCAAAGAGTTGGTCCAGTCCGGGGCCATTGCAATTTCTCGTGGATCAAAGTCCATGAGCGAGAAGGTTCTTAAGTAAGAGCTTTTAGATAGACAAAGAGAGAGAAAACAGTGGCAGAAATCTTCTACGACAGCGATGCCGACCTATCCATCATTCAGGGAAAAAAGGTTGCGGTTTTGGGATTTGGATCCCAGGGCCACGCCCACGCTCTAAACCTGAAAGACTCCGGCGTTGACGTCGTTGTGGGTCTCCAGGAGGGTTCAAAGTCCAAGGCAAAGGCCGAGGAGCAGGGGCTGAAGGTGCTGACTCCAGCCGAGGCGGTCAAGTGGGCAAGCGTAATTGTGGTGCTTGTTCCGGACCCAAAGCAGCGCGACCTTTACTCCCAGGACATTGAGCCAAACCTCTCCGAGGGAGACACTCTGGTCTTTGGTCACGGTTTTGCGATTCGCTTTGGATTTATCAAGCCTCCCGCAAACGTGAACGTGATGTTGGTTGCCCCGAAGGGCCCAGGCCACATCGTCCGCCGCGAGTATGCAGCGGGTAGGGGAGTGCCAAACCTAATTGCCATCGAACAGGACGCAACCGGAGATGCATTTGAGCTAGGTCTTTCCTACTCCAAGGGCATTGGTGGTACCAGAGCAGGGACTATCAAGACCACATTCACCGAGGAGACCGAGACCGACCTATTCGGTGAGCAGGCAGTGCTCTGTGGCGGCGCTTCACAGCTGGTGATGTACGGCTTTGAGACCCTGGTTGAGGCCGGCTACCAGCCCGAGATTGCCTACTTTGAGGTTCTACACGAGCTCAAGCTGATCGTTGACCTGATGTACGAGGGTGGCATCGCGAAGCAGCGTTGGAGCGTCTCTGACACCGCTGAATACGGTGACTACGTATCGGGTCCGAGGGTAATTGACCCATCCGTCAAGGAGAACATGAAGGCCGTGCTCAGCGACATCCAGTCGGGTGCGTTCGCAGATCGCTTCATCGGAGACCAAGATGCCGGAGCACCAGAGTTCAAGGCTTTGCGTGCCAAGGGCGAGCAGCACCCAATCGAGGCAACAGGCCGCGAGCTGCGCAAGCTCTTCAGCTGGATTGAGAACAAGGATGACTACACCGAGGGCTCAGCAGCCAGGTAGTAGAAGGATTAGGACCCCGGGAGACCGGGGTCTTTTTCTTTCGGCGAGTTGCTATACCCCTAGGGGTATTAGTAAACTAGTGTGATTGACGTCTGTAGAAAAGGATTGTTTATGTGCTCACAAGCTATTTGCTCAAGCTGCGGCAAGGTCACCTGGCAAGGTTGCGGCCAGCACGTCGAAGAGGCGCTGGCTGGTGTTCCAGAGTCACAACTCTGCACCTGCCCTAGATAGCAATAAACGCTAGACTTAGCGGAAATCCCATCACCGTTGATTTTCGTTAGGTCAGCTATTGTCCAAACCCATAGTTCTGATTGCCGAGGAGCTGTCCCCGGCAACCGTTGAGGCGCTCGGTCCAGATTTCGATGTCCGAAATGTGGACGGGACCGATCGTGCTGCCCTCTTTACTGCGCTCGCAGATGCGAATGCTGTCTTGATTCGCTCCGCGACAAAGATGGATGCAGAGGCTGTCTCCAAGGCACCAAAGCTGAAGGTAATTGCCAGGGCTGGCGTCGGCCTAGACAACGTTGATATCAAAGCTGCAACCGAGGCTGGAGTCATGGTCGTGAATGCTCCGACCTCCAACGTGATTTCAGCTGCAGAACTCGCTATCGGCCACATCATGGCTCTGTCTCGCCACATCCCCGATGCACACGCATCCTTGAAGGAGGGCAAGTGGCTCCGGAGCAAGTTCACCGGGGTTGAGCTCTATGAAAAGACCATTGGAATCGTTGGACTGGGCCGAATCGGAACCCTGGTTGCTCAGCGCCTAGCTGGGTTTGGTGCGACTCTCATTGGCTACGACCCCTACGTAACCCAGGCACGAGCTGAGCAAATCGGGGTCGAACTGGTTGACCTGGACGAGCTTATGAAGCGCAGTGACTACGTCACGATTCACATTCCAAAGACCCCAGAGACTACCGGGATGATCAGCGATGCGCAGTTCGCTACCGCAAAGCCAAACCTGAGAATCGTGAATTGCTCGCGCGGTGGAATCATTGACGAGGATGCCCTTTACAAGGCTTTGAGCTCGGGCAAGATTGCGGGAGCCGGGCTGGATGTGTTTGTTTCGGAACCCCCAACCGGATCTCCGCTGCTGGAGCTGGATAACGTAATTCTCACCCCGCACCTCGGGGCTTCAACCGACGAGGCTCAGGAGAAGGCAGGTGTTTCAGTCGCAAGGAGCGTCCGGCTCGCCTTGGCGGGAGACCTAGTTCCGGATGCAGTCAATGTTGCGGGCGGTGTAATCGACTCGTCCGTGAAACCAGGCATCCCGCTTGCGGAAAAGCTCGGTCAGATTGTCGCTGGATTGGCCCACACTTCAATCGTCTCGGTTGAGTTTGAGGCACGTGGCGAAATCGCAGCTCACGACGTGACGGTTTTGAAGCTGGCTGCACTCAAGGGGCTCTTTCAAACAATGGTTACCGAGCAGGTCTCCTACGTAAATGCGCCAATCATGGCCGAGCAGAGAGGCGTCGAGGTTCGTCTAACTCAGGACACGGTGAGCGATGAGTATCGAAACGTCACGACCCTAAAGGCAGTTTTGTCAGACGGCACTGTGGTCTCTGCTGGCGGCACGGTAATCGGCCCAAAGCACCACCAAAAGGTTGTCTCAATCAATGGGTATGACGTTGAGCTTGCGATGGCTGACAACATGGTCGTCATGGTCTACCAGGACCGACCAGGCATCGTCGCGATCTACGGCGCAGCTTTTGCAGACGCCAACATCAACATCGCTTCAATGACCATTGCTAGGCAGCAAAAGGGCGGTAAAGCTCTCAGCGTGATAACTGTTGACTCGCCAATTGCCCCAGAGCTCCTAGAAGGGCTAAAGAGCAAGATTCAGGCGGAGATGATGCGGGCTATCTCGATTAGTGAGCAGTACTAATTACTTTCGCTCGCTCTCTGGCATCCATGCCTGAGCGCCAGGTGGTGTAGCCGCCGTCTAGGTTTCTAACCTTCAGGCCGTGTGAGCGAAGCAGCTGTGTCGCCGTGTGGCCCCGCTGACCAACTGCACAGGTCACAATGAGGTCTTTCCCCTCCAGCTTTGAAATGTTGTCTCGCAGCGTATCGACTGGGATCAGGGTCGAACCCGGGATGCTTCCCGCAGAGTTCTCCTCACTGGTTCTCACATCTACAAGCAGCGCTCCCTCTTGCATGGCACTCTCTAGCTCGTGCCACTGAATGCTTGGCGTCTTTCCTGAGAGTGAGTTGTTGCCAACGTAGCCGGTTTGATTGATGGCATCTTTTGCACTTCCAAAGGCTGGCGCGTATGCGAGCTCGAGGTTCATCAGATCATCCACGGTTAGGCCCGCATAGATGGCCGTGGCAATCACGTCAATTCTCTTGTCGACGCCCTCACGCCCAATGCCCTGAGCCCCCAGGAGTTTTCCCGTTTCGGGGTCAAAGAGCACCTTGACACTAAGCCTCTCGGCACCTGGGTAATAGCCTGCGTGGCTGGATGGGTGGAGGTGAATTACTCGGTGGGGAATCTCCATGCGAGTCGCAAGCCCTTCGGTAAGCCCGGTAAGTGCCGCGGCCATGCCGTAGGCACCGATGATTCCGGTTCCAATCGAGGGCCTAGAGCTAACTTCTTCACCTGCGATGACGTCAGCGACGAGCCTGCCGTGGCGATTTGCAAGGTTGGCAAGCCAAATCATTTGGGGTTCTCCCGTGAGGAGGCTGGTCTTCTCAGCGGCATCACCGACCGCAAAAATGTTCGGGTCCGAGGTCTGCATACGTTCGTTTACCGCAATGCCACCGGCCTTGCCAATTTCCAGTCCCGCATCAACGGCGAGCTGGTGGTCGGCGACAACACCAATTGCTGCAACTACCAGGTCAGCAGGAATTACCCTGCCGTCCTTGAGCCGGAGAGAGTCAGCAAGGACCTCCTCGGTCTCGGCACCAAGAGCCAGCTTGATTCCGTTTTCGACAAGAACTGCCTGCAGCGGCTCAATCATCTCTGGATCGAACTGGGGGAGGATGTTGTCCCTGAACTCCACGATCGTGGTCTCAATCCCTCGATCCCGGAGGTTCTCCGCTAGCTCGACTCCAATGAATCCAGCACCAATGATTGCCGCGGACTTGATTTTCTTTTCATCCACCAATTTCTTGATCTCAGTTGCATCCTGGACGTCTCTGAGAACCTTGGCTCGCTCGAGCCCTGGAATTGGAACCATTCGGGGCTTAGCACCGGTGGAGAGTACGAGGGAGTCAAAGCTCTCGAGGTATTCCTCGCCATTTTCCAGGTTTTTCACGGTCACCGACTTTGAGCCGCGGTCAATGTTTGTGACTCTTGAGTTGACCCGGACATCCAGGCGGAAGCGCTCTCCAAGGCTCTCCGGGGTCTGAAGCAGTAGGTCCTTCTCAGCAGGAATTACCTCTCCAATGTGATACGGCAGGCCGCAATTCGCATATGAAACGTGAGGTCCCTGTTCAAAGACAATGATCTCTGCATATTCGCGGAGCCTGCGGAGCCTCGTGGCGGTGGACATGCCTCCCGCAACGCCACCGACAATTACTACCTTCATTTTCGTACCGTCCTAAGTCCTGCTCTTTGCCAGGCGACCATGCCGCCGGAAACATTTGTCACGTTGTAGCCCTCTTTTGTCAGCAGTGTTGCTGCCTGGGAGGAGCGCCCGCCCGAATTGCAAATAACCAATATCTCTCGCTCTTTGGGAATCTCTTTGAGCCTGCGGGGGAGCACTCCCAATGAAATCAACTTCGCACCCGGTGCGTGGCCACTGCGATACTCGACGCTCTCCCTAACATCAAGCAGCATCGCACCAGCCTGGATGCGAGCCTCTGCCTCCTGCGGCGTAATCGAAGGAAACTTTGGTTTCAAAAAATCGAACAGTCCCATATGTTCCTAACTCAGTGCCAAAAAGGCTTTTTCGAGGCGCGCGCGATCCCTTTCGCCCTCTTCGCCGGTGCCGCAGTTCGAGATTCCAGATGCCAGAAGAGCAAAAGCGGCTTTGTTCACCGCGGAGTTGGCGGCAGCAAGCTGAGTCAGCACATCAGTGCAGTCTCTACCCTCGTCCAGCATTTTGATGATGCCCCCCAGCTGGCCCTGGGCCCTTGCGAGGCGCTTCTTTACAGCGTCGATTTCTAGTGCTGGAATCTCCATAACACGCTCCATTCGAACTTGACTAAACAAACTCTAGCACATACCCTAGGGGGTATCTGAAAGGACACCCATTGAAGCTTATGAAGACCCTTGCCGCTGGCATACTTGCTGTTGTCGCCATATTCGGACTAGCAGGATGTGCACCGGAAGAAATGAACCCACAGGACTACGCAGCAGTAATTGACGTTCGCACCCCAGAGGAGTGGGCATCCGGCCACCTCGCTGGAGCAGTCCGCATGGGTATTGCTGACAGTGACTTTGCCGCTCAGCTCGAGACTTTGGACAAGAGTGCCGATTACTACATCTACTGCCGCTCCGGTAACCGTGCTGGCCAGGCCATCGATTTCATGGAGAGCATTGGCTTCACCGGAGAGCTGGTCAATGGTGGATCTGTTGCTAACGCGTCCGCTCAGCTTGGCCTTGAAGTGGTAACCGATTAGCTCAGCAGATTGGGATAGGCGCTATGCCCAGGAGGCAAGTGTCTGGTCTCTAGAGCCAAACCATTTTGTTGTAAGTGAGCTGGGAGACCTCCCTCCCGGGCAAGTAGTTGACCTTGCCGGCGGAGAAGGCCGCAATGCGCTTTGGTTTGCATCGAGAGGCTGGCAGGCCGAGAACGTCGAGTTCTCAAAAGTTGCCCTTGAGAAATTTGTTGCAAGGGCCGAGGCACTAGAGCTTGAGAACCAATGTCGCGCTACTCATGCCGATGCCAAGCACGCCAAGTTTCAGCTCAAGCCGGACCTGCTACTTATCTGCTACCTCCAACTGCCTTGGGCAGAGCTTGAGCAAGCCCTCGATAACGCACTTGACCAGCTTGGCGAGGGAGAGATCTTCGGGGTTTGGCACGCCTTGAGGAATGTAACCGAGGGTTTCGGCGGACCTCCATTGCCTGAGCTAAATGTCGATCCCGATAAGTTGAGCAGCTGGGCGGAATCGCGAGGTCTGATCTTTGATTGTCGAGAGCGGGAGCGGAGGGTCTCCAAGGATGGCGCTGAGGTGACCGCTATCGACGTGCAATTTAGGGCAAGCGCTGACAAAAGCGAATAGGGTTGTCTCAGAAAATTGTGAGGCAATCTTGAGCGCGCTGAATCTAGCTGTAATTCCAGGTGACGGCATTGGGCCGGAGGTAACCAGCGTTGCTCTCAGGGCTCTAGAAAAGGCTCTGGAAGGGGTTAGGGTCCAGACAACCGAATATGACCTTGGTGCAAACCGGTACCTAGCAAAAGGTGAAATTCTCACAGATTCAGATCTTTCAAACCTGAAAAAGCACGATGCGATCTTGCTTGGTGCCATTGGTGACCCGAGGGTTCCCTCTGGTGTGCTGGAGCGAGGGCTGCTGTTGAAGCTGCGCTTCGCATTTGACCACCACATCAACCTTCGCCCCACGAAACTGTTTGCAGGAGTCAGCAGCGTGCTGTCGGGTGCCAAGGACATTGACTTCGTGGTTGTTCGGGAGGGTACAGAGGGTCCATACGTTGGTAACGGAGGTGCACTGAGGGTAGGCAGCGACCAAGAGCTTGCAAATGAAGTCTCAGTGAATACCCACCATGGGGTCTCCAGGGCGGTCCGCTACGCGTTTGAGCTAGCGAACAGCAGAGAGCGAAAGCAACTCACGCTGGTTCACAAAACCAATGTTCTGGTGCACGCGGGAAAGCTTTGGCTAAGGCTTGTTGAGGAAACTGCAAGGGAGTTTCCAGAGGTTACCCACGACTACATGCACATCGATGCGGCAACAATTCACATGGTCAACTCGCCTGAGCGCTTTGATGTGATCGTCACGGACAATCTGTTTGGCGACATCATTACCGATCTTGCGGCAGCCATTTCTGGTGGCATAGGCCTGGCTGCTTCCGCTAACCTAAACCCCACTGGGGCCTTTCCCTCCATGTTCGAACCCGTTCATGGATCAGCTCCTGACATCGCCGGAAAAAATCTGGCCGATCCAACCGCGGCAATCCTCTCCGCGGCACTTCTCGCAAAAACCCTCGGACATTCGAGTGCTGCGCAGAAGATTGAGAACGCAGTCTCTGATTACCTTGCTGGAAGCGAGAAAGCCTCCGGCACCTCAGAGATCGCAACGGCGATACTGGAGAAGATTTAGAAAATGCAGTTTCAGGTTTCTGTAAATGAGAATCCGCTTGCGGCAGCTGAGCGTGAGCGCATTCTCGCCAACCCCACTTTTGGCACCCATTTCACCGACCATCAGGTAGTGATCACTTGGGAAAAGGACCAGGGTTGGCACTCGCCTCAGGTGATTCCCTACGGCCCCATCGAGATGGATCCCTCGTCGGCGGTCCTTCACTACGGCCAAGAGATTTTTGAGGGCATCAAGGCCTATCGTCACCAGGACGGGTCAATTTGGACCTTCCGTCCCGAGATGAATGCTGCAAGGTTGCAACGGTCTGCAAAGCGCATGGCGCTCCCTGAGCTGCCGGTGGAACTATTTGTGCAGTCGATGAAGGAGCTCATTGCACTAGATGGCGACTGGGTTCCAAGTCCTGAGGGTGAGAAGACTCTCTACCTAAGGCCTTTTGAGATTGCCGCCGAGAACTTTCTCGGGGTCAGAGCTGCGCATCGGGTCGAGTATCGACTCATTGCATCTCCCGTTGGTCCCTATTTCACCGGAGGCATAAAGCCTGTCTCGATTTGGATTGCCCTCGATTCGGCCCGTGCTGGCAAGCACGGCACTGGAGAGGCTAAGACCGGCGGAAACTACGCTGCCTCGCTACTCGCCCAGCAAGAGGGAAACGACAACGGCTGCTCACAGGTTATGTTCTTGGATGCTGAAACCTCGACCTACATCGAGGAGCTGGGCGGCATGAACCTGTTCTTCGTGCACTCAGATGGCAGCGTTGTAACCCCACCTCTGGATGGCACCATTCTTCACGGCATAACGAGAGACTCAGTCATTCAGCTTTTGAAGGACGGTGGCCACGAGGTCAAGGAACAGAAGATGTCACTCGATGAGCTGCGTCAGTCCGTCTCCTCAGGCAAGATCACAGAAGTCTTTGCCTGCGGCACCGCCGCAGTGATTACCCCCGTGGGGCTCCTCAAATCACGCGAGGAGGAAATCGTGATTGGTGGAAACGAGCCAGGAGCTCTCACTGTATCTCTGAGACAGGAATTGACCGGCATTCAGTATGGAATGGTCCCTGACCGCCATGGCTGGATGGTCAAGCTAAGTAGCTAATGCGAATCATCAGATTCAGCCAGGGTGAATCCACCAAGTACGGAGTCCTCGATGGCGAGATAATCAACGAGCTCGAGGGTAAGCCGTTTGAAGCTATCCGTGAGACCGGCAACACCTATGAGCTAGAAGACGTGAGCCTGCTGGCCCCTGTGGAGCCAAAAAAGATTGTTCTGGTGGGTTTGAACTTCGCATCACATGCCGCTGAGATCCATCAGCAGACCCCGAAAGAACCACTTATCTTCTTCAAGCCAACAAGTGCGATTGTTGCCAGCGAAGAGACCATCGAGCTGCCAGTGCAGTCAGGCCAGGTAGAGATAGAAGCTGAGCTGACGGTAGTAATTGGAAAGACCGCAAAGAATGTTCCTCAGGAGCAGGTGTCTGATCACATCCTTGGCTACACCATCGCCAATGATGTGACGGCGCGGGACATACAGTTCTCCGACCTGCAGTGGGCAAGAAGCAAGGCGTTCGACACCTTTTGCCCAGTCGGCCCCTGGATAGAGACCGAATTTGACCCGAGCAATAAGCGCATTAGCTCCACCATCAATGGCGAAACCAAGCAGGATGCAAGCACCTCCGAAATGGTTTATTCGCCTGAGTATTTGGTGTCCTACATCTCCCAGAACTTCACGCTGGAGCCGGGAGATATCATCCTGACAGGCTCTCCTGCCGGCATCTCGAAGATTGCCTCCGGCGACAGGGTCGAGTGCACAATCGAGGGAATTGGAACTCTAGTCAGCTTGGTCAAATAGGATTTCGGGTGACTATGACTTCTCTAAACGCTCCCGTCACCCAGGCCCAAGGCTCAGACATCCGAGTTAGATTTTGCCCCAGCCCCACTGGCACCCCTCACGTTGGCCTTATAAGAACTGCCCTGTTCAACTGGGCCTATGCACGCAAGACCGGTGGAACGTTTGTTTTTCGCATTGAGGACACTGACGCCGCTCGCGATACTGAGGAGAGCTACGAGCAGCTGGTCAATGCCCTGCGCTGGCTTGGACTGGACTGGGACGAGGGAGTGGATGTTGGTGGCCCCGCTGGACCATACCGCCAGAGTGAACGCGGGCAGATCTACCTCGATGTGATTGAGAAGCTCAAGGCCTCTGGACACCTCTATGAGAGCTTCCTCACCGCAGAAGAGATTGAGGAGAGGAATAAGGCTGCCGGCAGAGCTGTGCAGCTGGGCTACGACAACTCTGAGCGCGACCTGTCTGAAGAGGATCGAGAACGTTACATAGCGGAGGGCAGGAAGCCAGCACTTCGTTTGAAGGTTCCCGCGGAAGACATCACCTTCACAGATCTAGTTCGCGGTGAGATTACTTTTCCCGCTGGTAGCTTTCCGGATTTCGTGCTTGTCAGGCCTGGGGGCCAGCCGCTCTACACACTGGTAAACCCGGTTGACGATGCCCTCATGGGCATCACCCATGTGCTTAGAGGTGAGGATTTGCTGTCCTCGACCCCGAGGCAGATTGTTCTTTACAACGCCCTTGTCGAAGCTGGCATCACAGACTTCGTTCCGCAGTTTGGTCACCTACCTTTTGTCATGGGAGAGGGCAACAAAAAGCTAAGCAAGCGCAACCCCGAGAGCAACCTGTTCCTGCATCGCGATCGCGGATTCATCCGAGAGGGTCTGCTGAACTACCTTGCGCTATTGGGTTGGTCAATCTCTGCGGACAGGGACATCTTCACGCTTGAAGAGATGTGTGAGAACTTCGAGATTTCAGATGTCAACCCGAACCCGGCGAGGTTTGACCAGAAGAAGGCAGATGCGATTAACGCCTCTCACATCAGGCTGCTCGATGGGAAGGATTTCCGTGAGCGCCTCATTCCCTACCTGCAATCCGCGGGTGTTATGAGCTCAACTCCGAGTGAGCGGGAGCAAGAGATACTCAACATGGCTGCACCGCTGATCCAAGAGCGAATCACTGTCTTGAGTGAAGCACCAGGAATGGTTGGATTCTTGTTCGCGAGCGAGATCAGCTTTGAAGAGGATGCTCTGAAGCAGCTTGGCGAGGATGCGGGAAGTATTGCAAAGCTTGCCCATGATACTTTGCTGGGGCTAGAGGACTTCAAAACCGATTCAATCCAGGCAGCACTCAGCGAGGCGCTGATTGAGAGGGCTGAGCTAAAGCCGAGGGTCGCGTTTGGTGCTGTTCGCACGGCTATCTCAGGCCGGAGGGTCACCCCACCGCTTTTTGAAAGCATGGAGATTCTTGGCAAGCAGGTTACGCTGGCGCGACTAGAGGCATTCTCAAAGGCCCACTAAGATAGAGGCTTGCGCCCTTGGGGTATGGTGTAATTGGCAACACGGAGGTTTCTGGTACCTTTGTTCTTGGTTCGAGTCCAGGTACCCCAGCAAGTAGATTCGGAAGCCTGAAATGCTTGATTCTTTCGCTTCAGGTTTTCTAGTTTTTGCTTATTTCGCAACAGCTCTCTTTCAAATAGCGATCGTTTTTGGCGCGCCCCTTGGAGAGTATGCGTACGGGGGTCGCAACCCAGGTGTCCTAAGCACTCCATTTCGCATTGCAAGTGCCTTCTCGGCCCTGGTGATGTTCGCGATCGCCGGCCACTACCTAGCTCAGCTAGGAGTTTTCACCCCGCTGCTTGATGAAGCTGGGAACTCAGTCGCCAACTGGGGATTCGCCGTGTTCGCGGGGCTAAGCGCGATTGCGAACAACATAACTAGAAGCGAGAAAGAAAAAAGGCTTTGGGGCGGAACAACGATTGCCATGCTCCTAGCCGCGGTTATTGTTGCGGTTTAGATTTCCCAGCTCTCACCGGCCTTTAGGAATCTAAATTCTCCGCCGTATTGCTCTGTTAGCTCCATGATTCTCGAGTTTTGAAGCTTGTGGCCATGCTCAGAAAGCAGCGCGTTGTGAGTGGGGAAGCATCTCTTTGGCTTTATTTCGACCAGGAAGTCCATCACGTCCGCAATCTTGAGCCAGGGTGCGCTTGATGGACAGGCCAGAGTTTGCACCTCCACCTCGGGGATTGTGTAGCTGTCACCCGGGTAGTAGAGCTCGCTATTCACCATTAGCCCAAAGTTCTGCACCAAGGGTATGGAGCGGTGGATCTCTTGGTGAAAGTAGCCGTAAAAATCCAGCGTGAATCCATCAACCACGTGCCTGTCACCGTGGTAAACCCTTGTGACATTTAGGCCATTGAGTTTCTCAGCAACTTCTTCGGTGCCAAAGATTTGGAGATCTGGATTCTGCTTCAGCAAAGCCTCGACGTGTGGCCCATAGCTGTGGTCGTCGTGAACATGAGAGAGAGTGATAGCCACGGGGTTTGAAACCTGGGGTGGGGTTTCGGAATACATGCCCGGGTCAACTACCAGCTGTTTGCCTGCAACCTCTAAAACCAGGCAGGCGTGCTCAAGCTTTGTAATCCTCATGGCGAACCTCCGGCAATCAGTCTATGTTTGAGGCAACAGGAGGTGGCAATGAAGCCACTAGGAGTCATTATCAATCCGGCCGCCAACCGCGGGCGAGGGAACAGTGTCGGTGAGAAGGCGCTAGCTGCCTTTCAGCAAGCAGGTATTCAAACAATTAACCTCAGCGGAGTAAGTCAGGACGATGTTCGCGAAAAAGTTAGGCAAAAAGCGGGCGAACTTTCCGGACTAGTCGCAATCGGTGGCGACGGAACCTCGCAGCTTGGGGTAAATCTGGCGATGGAACATTCGTTACCGCTGGGCTTGGTCCCTGCCGGCAGCGGTAATGATCAGGTTCGAGAGCTTGCAATTTCTCTTACCGACACCGAGGCTGCAGTGGCAAACATCGTTGGTGCAATTGAGTGCCCACGGGCAGTTGATGTGATGTGGGTAGAGACCGACTACAGGCAGTTCTGGTCGCTGGGCTCTATCTCTGCCGGGTTCGATGCTCTTTGTGCCGAACGGGCCAATCGTTTGGTTTGGCCTAAGGGACCCAACTCCTATGTTGCAGCTTTGTTTTTGGAGCTTCCCAGGTTCAAACCAATCAAATATCGGGTAGTGGCGGATGGAGAAACCAGAGAGTTCAAGGCGATGCTTTGCGGGGTTGCGAACGTAAAGAATTTCGGTGGTGGCATGCAAATCTCTCCAAGATCTGAGATCACCGATGGCCAGGTAGAGGTCTTCATACTGCACGAGGTATCTAGAAGAAAGCTCCTTGAGATCTTCCCCAAGGTCTACAAAGGCGAGCACGTTAGGTATGCAGAGGTAGAGATTTTCAAGGCAGCTAAGGTCCGAATTGAGAATGCGGGTTTCCCGATGACCTGTGACGGAGAAATAATCGGGCCCGCCCCATTCTCAGTTGAGATAAGACCAGGTGGTCTCTCGCTTCTGAGCCGTTAGATTGCCCATCGGGCTGGTTTGTGGCATGATTTCTAGGTTGCAACTAGGGCCCCATCGTTTAGCGGCCTAGGACGCTGCCCTCTCACGGCAGTAGCGCGGGTTCAAATCCCGCTGGGGTCACAAATCTCACTCTTGATGACAAAATCTCGGGAGTGAGATTTCTTTATGTACGCCATCTTCTTAAGTAGGCGGTTGCGACCACTATCAACACCACGGGCAGTAGCGCCGCCGCGTTCAGGCCGCCAAAGGTGTAGAGGGTGAGGATCGTCCCCGACACTGCCCCACCAAAAGCCCCGCTGAGGCTCATCAGAGAATCGCTGAAGCCTTGAACCACCGGCTTCTGATCTACTTCCAACACCTCTGACAGCAGTGCGCTTGCCGCGACGGTCGCGGCCGACCAGCCAAGGCCAAGCAAGAAGAGTCCGATTACAACGAGCGTGAAGTTAAACTGCCCAAAGCCAGAGATGGCCAGTGAACACAGGAGCACAAACTGCCCCAGAAGAATGGTCTGCTTGGCACCAATGCGATCGCTGAGAATTCCAAATACTGGCGCAAACGCATACATACCGGCAACGTGCAAAGAAATGGTGAAGCCGACTTCTGCGAGTGAATGGCCCTCTCCTGATAGGTGGGCAGGGGTCATGCTCATCACGGAGACCATAACCATGTGACTCAGTGCGATAGTTAGGACGGTGAAGGCAGCGAGGGGATTTCGTCTGATAATTCCGATGGCCTCACTGCTTTTTCGCTGCGGTAGACCCTGCTCAATTCCAGCAACCTGCTGGGCCACTAGGAGAGGATCAGGGCGCAACCCAAACCAGAACACCAGGGTCGAAGTGGTCTGCGCAAAGATTGTCAGGAGGAAGGGCCCTGCTAGATGTGGCAGCCCGATGGCGAGACCCATCGCCTCACCCGGGGCAATTAGATTGGGCCCAACTACCGCTCCAAGAGTTGTCGCCCACACCACAATCGAGAGATCTTTGCCTTTGGGCCTGCTCGTGGGTATGTCGGCGGCTGCAAACCGCGCCTGAAGCCCCACTGCCGTTGCGGAACCTAGGAAGAAGAGTGCCACCAGCTCAACAGGAAAAGAGCGCAGGGCCGCGGCCAGCATCATCCCTGCGGCGCCGAGGATTGCAAGAAACGCACCTAGGGCCAGAGCTGGCCTGCGTCCCTTTCGAGCTGCGAGCCTTGCAAGGGGTATAGAGAGAAATGCGGCGCCGAGAGTGCTAAGGGTTGCAGCGGCTCCGCTCCATGCCGGTGTTCCGCTTAGCTCCGTGGCCATAATCGCGCCCACGGAGAGCGTGGCTCCGAAGCCAAAGCCCCCGAGAGCCTGGCCCAGTGCCAGGACTTTTACGGCCCTCGCCTGAATTTGGTTCAGGTCATGGCCAAGCTTCTGTTGCACCCCACCAATCTACTCCTTCGGCTAAACTTGCATGCCGGCGCACCTGCGAGGAGATCATGTCTCAAAAACCCCTAACCCTGGCTGAAAAGCTGTGGCGCGACCACCTTGTGGTCAAGGGCGAAAACGGCGCGCCAGATCTTCTCTACATCGACCTTCACCTGATTCACGAGGTCACCTCTCCACAGGCTTTTGACGGCCTCCGGCTCGCCGGTCGTGACATCAGGCGTAAGGACCTGACAATTGCGACCGAGGACCACAACACCCCAACCGCCGACATTCACCTCCCAATTGCGGAGCCCACCTCGAGAGCCCAGGTTCAAGCACTCAGGGACAACACCGCGGAGTATGGGGTGAGGATTCACTCTCTTGGAGATAAGAACCAGGGAATCGTTCACGTTGTTGGCCCGCAGCTTGGATTGACAATGCCGGGACTCACCATTGTCTGTGGTGACTCCCACACCTCAACGCATGGAGCATTTGGCTCGCTAGCGATGGGAATCGGCACAAGTGAGGTCGAGCACGTCCTTGCAACTCAGACTCTTCCGCTCAAGCCGTTCAAAACAATGGCCATCAATGTTGAGGGAACTCTGAGACCAGGGGTTTCCGCCAAGGACATCATTCTGGCCGTGATTGCAAAGATCACCACTGGTGGTGGTCAGGGTTACGTCCTCGAATATCGAGGCAGCGCAATCAGGTCGCTCTCCATGGAGGGCAGGATGACCATTTGCAACATGTCCATTGAGGCAGGTGCAAGGGCCGGAATGGTTGCTCCTGATGAGGTCACCTTTGAATACCTAAAGGGTCGCCCACACGCGCCAGAGGGTGCAGAGTGGGATGCCGCGATGGAGTACTGGAAGACCCTGAAGACAGATGAAGATGCGGTCTTCGATGCCGAGGTCTTCATCGACGCTGACAAGCTGGACCCATTTGTTACTTGGGGAACAAACCCCGGCCAGGGAGTCTCCCTACTCGACAGCGTTCCAGACCCCGCTAGCTATGAAGACCCCTCACTTCGGGCCGCTGCGGAGCGCGCACTTGAATACATGGACCTTGAGCCCGGTACGAAGATGAAGGACATCGCTGTCAACACGGTGTTCCTAGGCTCCTGCACCAACGCTCGCATTGAAGATTTGCGAGCTGCGGCCGAAATCATCAAGGGCAAGACGAAAGCCGAGGGTATTCGCATGATGGTGGTGCCTGGTTCTCAGAAGGTCAGGCTCCAGGCCGAGGAAGAGGGTTTGGACAAGGTTTTCAAGGACTTTGGAGCCGAGTGGCGGTTTGCAGGCTGCTCGATGTGCCTAGGCATGAACCCAGACCAACTGGGTCCCGGAGAGCGTGCCGCATCCACCTCGAACCGAAACTTCGAGGGAAGGCAAGGCAAGGGAGCTAGGACTCACCTGGTCTCACCGGTTGTGGCAGCTGCGACCGCAATTCGCGGAACCCTCTCAAGCCCGGCGGACTTGGAGGGGTAATGGAGCGTATTTCAGTCTTCACGGGTATTGCGGCTCCCCTCAAGCGCAGCAATGTTGACACGGACCAGATCATCCCCGCGGTCTATCTAAAGCGCATCACCAAGACCGGGTATGAAGACGGGCTATTTGCAAACTGGCGCCAGGACCCCGATTTTGTCCTAAACAATGCACCTTTCGACAAAGCTGAGGTCCTAATTGCGGGAAGCGATTTTGGTACTGGCTCGTCTCGCGAGCACGCAGTTTGGGCTCTGAGGGACTTTGGATTCAAGGCTGTTTTCAGCTCCAAGTTCGCAGACATCTTCCATGGCAATGCTGGAAAGCAGGGCTTGGTTGCAGGAGTAATTTCTGAGGAAGCGACAAATCAGATATGGGAGGCCATTGACGCAAACCCAGGTCTCGAGGTGAAGGTGGACCTTCCCGCCCAGCAGCTGAGCTACGGGGACACGGTAGTGCCATTTGAGATAGACGAATACACTAAGTGGCGTCTCATGGAGGGGCTTGATGACATTGGCATCACGCTCCAGAACGAGCAGGCCATTGCCGACTATGAGGCCAGAAGAGAGTCTTGGAAACCCAAGACCCTCCCTGCCAAAGGAGTCTGATTGTCTCAGATCACCATCAATGGTGGAAAGCCGCTAACCGGTCGCGTTGATCTAAAAGGTTCAAAGAATCTAGTCACCAAGGCCATGGTTGCCGCGCTCCTGGGAGATACTCCTTCGACCCTGCTGGATGTGCCATTCATCTCCGATGTTGAGGTCGTTTCGCGGCTACTGAACTTGCACGGCGTTGCCATCAATCACGATGAGCGCACCGGAGACATGATTCTTGACCCCTCCAGGGTTGAGCAGGCTCGGATGACCGACATCGATGCCTATGCGGGATCTTCAAGAATCCCAATACTTTTCTGTGGTCCTCTGCTACATCGACTTGGCGAGGCATTTATCCCGGGTCTGGGTGGGTGCGAGATTGGCTCAAGACCGGTTGATTTTCACTTTGATGTTCTAAGAAGTTTTGGAGCAGTAATAGAGAAGCACCCGGGCGGAACCAGACTCAGTGCTCCCGAGGGGCTCAAGGGAACCAAGATTGAGCTTCCCTACCCATCTGTAGGTGCAACTGAGCAGGTTCTGCTAACCGCAACGATTTCCGAGGGCAAGACAGAGCTCACTGGGGCAGCAATCGAGCCCGAAATCATAGATCTGATCTCAATCCTGCAAAAAATGGGCGCAATTATCTCGGTTGACACTGACCGAGTGATTCGAATCGAAGGAGTGAAGTCCCTAAAAGGTTTTACCCACAGGGCAATCTTTGACCGAAATGAGGCTGCCAGCTGGGCGGCCGCAGCGCTTGCAACCGGCGGCGACATCTATGTCGGTGGCGCAAAGCAGGTCGAGATGATGACCTTCCTAAACGTCTACCGCAAGGTTGGTGGTCAGCTTGAGATCGGCGATGACGGCATACGTTTCTACCATCCGGGTACTGAGCTACAGCCCGTTGTCATTGAAACTGATGTTCACCCAGGGTTTATGACCGACTGGCAGCAACCTCTGGTTGTTGCCCTTACTCAGGCTCAAGGACTCTCGATTGTCCACGAAACCGTCTATGAGCAGCGCTTCGGGTTCACCGACGCCCTCAAGCAGATGGGTGCAAACATTCAGATTTACAGGGAGTGTCTGGGTGGCCACCCTTGCCGCTTTGGTCAGCGAAACTTCAATCACTCAGCAGTAGTCTCCGGGCCCACCAAGCTACTCGGGGCCGACATCAGGGTCCCAGACCTGCGCGGTGGCTTCTCGCACGTCGTTGCTGCACTTGCCGCCGAGGGTGAGTCAAATGTCTCGAATGTGCAGCTAATCTCAAGAGGTTATGAGCGCTTTCTGCAAAAGCTTGAGGACCTTGGGGCCGATTTCACTTTCGAGGCCTAGTCATGGCTAAGCCCCCTATCCCAAATGCTCCAAAAACCGAAAACACATTTGCCTTTCGGCTAATCGCTTTCTTTCTGGCCCCGCTACTTAGGTTGTTTTTCAACATAAAGACCGAGGGTCAAGAGAACCTCCCAAGTGGCGGTTACGTTCTCGTTGGCAACCACCTGAGCTATCTAGATCCCCTTGCTTTCGCCTATTCGGTGTACATCCACATGAAGCGGGTTCCGCACTACCTTGCCAAGGAGTCTCTGTTTAGAGTTCCAGTGCTAAAACAGGTGCTACCAAAGGTTGGGCAAATTCCCGTCTATCGCACGGGCAACTCCAACGAAGATGCGCTACGAGCAGCAAAAGCCTTCCTGAGAGCTGGACAGGTGGTCGTGGTGTTCCCAGAGGGAACCCTCACACGCGACCCCGAGCTTTGGCCAATGCGTGGTAAGCATGGTGCTGTTCGAATGGCGGCGGAGCTCGGGCTGCCTATTGTTCCCGCTGCCCATTGGGGCGTGCACAAGGTGATGGGGAACTACGACAAGAAGATCCGCCCAAACCCTTTCCACACCGTCCACGTCAAGATCGGAAAACCACTCGACTTCTCCTCATTGGGAGCAGCACCAGCTGCCAAAGATCTAAACGCTGCCACAGAGCAGGTGATGAATGCCATCGCAGACCTGGTTGGGCAGCTAAGGGGAGAAGAGCCTCCCAAGAAGCGGTGGGATCCAACCGCGCACTCACAAGACGAGACCGGGAACTTCAGGAAGCGTAAATGAGTCGCTACGTAGTCTTAGGTGCTGGGAGCTGGGGCACCACAGTTGCAAAGGTGATTGCGGATGGCGGTCACGAGGTGACCCTATGGGCAAGAAAGCCAGAGCTTGCAGCGGAGATTGTTGCCACTTCTGAAAACAAACCGTATTTGCCCGGCATCAAGTTGCCTGAAAACCTTGTGGCAACCTCAGACCTCGAGGCTGCTCTTACAGGCAGCGAGCAAATCTATTTGGCAATCCCATCGCAGTCGCTGCGATCGAACCTGGAAAATTGGAAGCCATTGATTCCAAAGGGCGCGACGCTGATAAGCCTTATGAAGGGACTTGAGGCGGAGACGGGCTTGCGAATGAGTGAAGTTATCTCAGAGGTGCTGGAGATTCCCAGCAGCCAAGTTGCAGTTTTGTCGGGACCAAACCTCGCGCTTGAGATTGCCAGGAAAGAACCTGCCGCAGCTGTGTGCGCTTGCCAAGACCCAGAGCGAGCAAGCGAGGTGGCAAGGGTTAGCTCCTCGGACTACTTCACCGTATTCACAAACCAAGATGTCATGGGCACGGAGCTTGGTGGCGTATTGAAGAATCTAATAGCGGTTGCCATTGGAATTGTGAACGGGCTTGGCTACGGACAAAACACGAAAGCCTCCATAATGACCCGCGGACTTGGAGAGATAACTAACTTTGCACTTGAGCACGGCGCTAGGAGGCGCACAATGTTCGGTCTTGCTGGCCTAGGGGACCTCATAGCAACCTCAGAATCCTCGCTTTCACGAAACTTCCGCGCAGGAGAGATGCTGGGGCAGGGCATGAGCGGCCCAGAGGTTCTTGAGTCCATGAACCAGGTCGCCGAGGGCCTTGGCTCGCTCCGGCCGGTGCTGGAGATAGCAGGGCGCCTAGGCATAGAAATGCCGATTGTCTCGCAAGTCGAGGATGTTTATCAGGGCAGAATGAAACCCAGCGAATTTGGCAAGCAGCTGAATCTTGCCGACGATGTCGAGATGGAGTTCTGATGCTCAAACTGGCACTTATCTACGGCGGTAAGTCGAGCGAGCACAGCGTGTCCTGCGTCACGGCGCTCGGTGTTCACGAGGCCATTGATCAGAGTAAATACGAAATTATCCCGGTTGGCATTACCCCGAGCGGGAGATTTGTGCTGGAGCCGGTGAATCCTGAATGGGAACTCTCCGGCTGGCCAAAGGTTTCCGAGGATTCACCTGAGCTGCTCTTGCCGGTTGGGGGTGGCGAGCTTCGCATGGCCGCCACGGGCATGTCCCTTGGGAGGATTGACATCGCTTTTCCCGTGCTGCACGGTCTCAACGGTGAAGACGGTTCAATTCAGGGACTTCTCCAACTATGCAAGATTCCTTATGTGGGGAATGGAGTCTTGGCGTCTGCTCTCGCTATGAACAAGGCAATTGCCAAGAGCACATTTAGAGACGCCGGGATTCCAGTCGCCAAAGACATGGTGATAACTCGCTCCGAATGGCAATTGAAGCGAGAGCAGATATTGAAATCTGCCGGAAAGTTTCTAAATCCAAGCTGTTTTGTAAAGCCCTCGAGGTCAGGCTCTTCCGTTGGAGTCACCAAAGCTCATCACCTCCTGGAGCTTGAAACCGGCATCGAGGAGGCCCTTGGTCACGACAACACCGCTCTGGTTGAGGAGCACGTGATCGGTCGTGAGATCGAGTGCTCGGTTCTTGAGCACCCGGGCGGCGAGCTGCAAGTGTCGCTCGCGGGAGAGATTGTTGTCGCTGGCGATGGCTTCTATGACTATGACAACAAGTATCTAGGCTCGGGCGCTGAGCTGAAAGTTCCTACTGAGCTGACTAAAAAGGAGCTTGTTCAGATGCATGAGCTAGCAATCAAAGCATTCAAAGCGGCAGGCTGCAGCGGCCTTGCAAGAACCGATTTTTTCTTGACCAAGAAGGGATTGGTGCTAACTGAAATCAATACCCTGCCTGGCTTCACCCCGATTTCTATGTATCCCGCCCTGTTTGCAGCTTCTGGGGTGAAGTACGCGGACCTGATAGAGACTCTTATCGCTAGAGGCATCGAGCTCGGTTACGAGCCTCGCTAGGGGGCAGTGCAGGTCTTGGTTGCTGGGAGTTGAGCTACCGCTGCTGAAAGCCCCTCTAGGGAGGTAATGCCAGAGGCATTGTCAGAGTCCACGATCACCTCTACCGCTGGGTAGCGGGCGTAGCTGATGAATCGGTAGCTGGGTGCTAGAGCGTCGTCGACCAACCAGTCGATGCCTCCTGCGGTGACACACGGGAGCGGTGAGACCTCAACTGGCTCCAGTCCACATCTCAGCAGCACCGCCGCCGGATCTCCCCACGCGGCAGTTGCTTGGGCATTGGTGTAACGCTCCTCAAGGCCACCCAGCTGGGATGGAAGCCGCACCATCACCTCCGCACACGCAGGATCGTTGCTACCCTCTGCAGGCTCTAGATTCACCGTCGAGGCGCAGCCGCTTAGGGCAAGCAGGACAAACCCAGCGACCAGAATTCTCATAAAAATAAGGCTAGCGTTGTCAGGTGACCAATAAGGACCCGTTAGTAGTAGAGCTTGGTGAAAAAGCTGCGCTCGCTTTAGCTGTGAAACACTTCAAGCGGGGGCAGAGCACTCTTGTTGGGTCTGGAGACGATTCGGCAGTCATACGGCTGAGCGGTGCTGAGTTTGCGGTGACTACAGACACCATGATCGAGGGCCATGACTTCCGGCATGATTTCTCCTCGGGTTTTGACCTCGGATTCAAAGCCGTAGCAAGCAACGTTGCAGACGTCTATGCCATAGGGGCCAAGCCGGTTGCGTTGGTAGTAGCCATGACGGTCACAGAGAAAACCACAATGGCTTGGTTTGAGGACTTTGCCAGGGGGCTTCAGACAGGATTGGATGAGCTTGCCCCGGGTGCCGAAATTGTTGGGGGTGACCTTGGGTTTGGCCCGCTAACAATGATTTCTGTTGCCGCCCATGGCGATCTCGAGCAGAGAGCGCCAATTCTGCGCTCTGGAGCGAAACCAGGAGACCAGCTGGCGATCTGTGGCACCCTTGGAAAGGCTGCCGCAGGACTCGATCTTTTGCTCCATCAGGACAGGACTTTAGCCGCCTCCTACCCCGAGCTCGTTTCCGTGCAGCTTCGTCCGACACCGCCTGTCGAAGCCGTGACGGGAGGCTTTGAGTTTGCCTCGGCGATGCTGGATGTGTCTGACTCTTTAGCCTTAGATGCGAGCAGGCTTTCCGAGGCTTCAGGAGTAAAGCTAGTTATCGAACCGAACCTGCTTTTGGGCTTCGAGGCAGTCTTGGAGCAGGCGGCTCAGTCGCTCCTGTCGCGAGGGGGAGATGCAAGTCCTCGGGACTGGGTTCTCTTCGGCGGTGAGGACCACGGCTTTCTAGCTACATTCCCGGGCGGAAAGGTGCCAAAGGGTTTCAAGGTAATTGGGTCGGTTCAACAGGGCTTGGGTGTATTCCTAGGCGACGCACCTCTGGAACCTAAAGGCTGGGACTCTGTTAGGCGTGAAGCTCGGAGTTAAGCTCAACCCCGAGACCCTCGCGGGCAATTGCCTCGACTGCACCAGACTGCGAGTTTCGTCTGAAGAGCATGCCGGGCAGGCCGCTTAGCTCGGCTGCCTTGACTACCTGAGTCTTACCATCAACGATCAGCGTAACCTTCGTGCCAGCGGTCACGTAGAGACCCGCCTCGACCACTGAGTCATCCCCGATTGAGATTCCAATTCCTGAGTTGGCACCCAAGAGAGCTCGCTTTCCAATTGCGACCTTGTGTTTGCCGCCACCAGAGAGCGTTCCCATGATCGACGCGCCACCACCAATGTCAGAGCCATCGCCAACTACAACACCTTGAGAAATGCGCCCCTCGACCATCGAGGAGCCCAAAGTGCCAGCGTTGAAGTTCACGAATCCCTCGTGCATAACCGTCGTGCCAGGTGCAAGGTGAGCTCCGAGCCTCACCCGGTTCGCATCCGCAATGCGTACCTTCTCTGGAAGCACGTAGTCAACGAGCCTTGGGAACTTATCTAGGGAGTGGACCTCTACTCCTTGTGCCTTCAGCTCCAGCCTCTTGCGATGCATTACCTCGGGAAGCATTGGCCCAAAGTTTGTAAAGGCAAGTATTGGTAGGTTTGGGATCAAGCCGTCGAGGTTGACTGAGTTGGGCTGTGCCTTGAGCATCGAGATCAAATGCAATCTGAGATAGGCATCCTCGGTCGATACAACCGGTTGACTCAGCTCAGCTTCGACCCTCACAACCTCACGAACTACTTCTCTTAGCTCGTCAGGTTGAGCCGCCAGCTCTAAGTCTTTTGGCGGAAACCACTGGAGGTCGGATTTTGGGGCCTCACCTAGGGAAACCTCTGGGAACCAAACATCAAGCACCTGGCCCGAAGTGCTCATGGTTGCAAGGCCGTGCCCCCAGGCCCTTTGCTCTAGGTATCCTTCACTCATTCGAACCAGAATACAGGTAGCCTTTTTGCCATGGCCTCCCTGGATCTCACCAAAAGCCTCGTAGAGCTAACTCTTGATGTTTGCAACATTGAGAGCGTCTCAGGATCCGAACAGGCACTTGCCGATGCAGTTTTCAATGCTCTAGATGGTGTGGACCACCTTGAGGTCATTCGAGATGGCAACTGCGTTGTCGCTAGGACCAACAGCGGCCTGGAGCGCGTGATCATTGCCGGTCACCTTGATACCGTGCCGCCAAACGGAAACCTTCCAGCCGAGCTCCACCATTTTGAGCGTGAACAGACCATTGTCGGTAGGGGCTCTGTAGACATGAAGGGCGGAGTGGCCGTGATGCTCAAACTCGCATCCGAGATTTCAAGTCCGGTCAAGGACGTCACTTGGATTTTCTACGACAACGAAGAGGTCTCCAGCGAACTAAATGGTCTGGGGCGGCTTGCGAGGAACCATCCCGAACTGTTTGAGGGCAGCTTTGCGATTCTGTGCGAACCATCTAGTGGGCTAGTCGAGGGTGGCTGCAATGGCACCATGCGCGTAGTTGTTTCTACCTCTGGTAAGGCCGCCCACTCCGCTAGGCCCTGGATGGGAGAAAACGCAATTCACGCTCTTGATGCAGTCCTAGGCAGGCTAAATGCATATGAGCCTCAGAGCGTGGCTGTAGAGGGTTTGGAATACCGCGAGAGCCTAAATGCGGTGAGGATCTCTGGTGGAGTGGCCGGAAACGTAATCCCGGATAGCGCCAAGGTCGAGGTAAATTACCGCTTCGCACCCTCAAAGAGCGCAGCCGATGCTGAGGCACACCTGCGCGAGGTTTTCTCAGGGTTTGATCTAGAGGTTGTTGATGTTGCCGAGGGCGCTAAGCCCGGACTGGATTCTGAGCTCGCCAAAGAGTTCTTGAGCGCAACGAATACGGTTGCAAGGCCAAAGTATGGCTGGACTGACGTTGCCAGATTCTCCGCGCTTGGGATACCCGCGGTCAACTATGGTCCGGGTGATCCGTCGCTTGCTCATGCCGACAACGAGAATGTTCCAGTTGGCCACCTTTTTGATGTGGAGAGTGGACTCAGGAGCTGGCTGGCTCGCTAGCGGGGTGGCAGAGGGCCCCTAAATCTGGGATAATTGGCCTTTCCGCAATTTCCAAGGAGTTTTTCTGATGGCAGCAATGAAGCCTCGCACTGGTGATGGACCCATGGAGGCAGAGCGCGAGCCCCGCGGTTTGATTGTTTTGCGCGTCCCACTTGAGGGTGGTGGCCGTTTGGTTGTTTCCGTGAACGACGATGAGGCGAAGGCCCTGCACAAAGTACTCGAAGGGGTAATTAAGAAGTAACTACTTCTTCACCGCGACAAACAACCCATCTCCAACCATGGAGATACTTGCAATGAAGTCTTCGGCATCCGAGAATCCGTTGATTGCGCTTCTGAGCGCAACGGTTTCATCTTCTCTCAGCGCTGGATTTGGAACCCTGTCTCGCCAGAGTGCGTGAGCGATAACCAAGACCCCACCCGGCTTGAGAAGCAATACCGACTGAGCAAGAAGTGACCCAAGATCATTGGGGTCTAGATCCAGGAAGACTAAGTCGTAGGCGGACTCCGCCATGTTCCCCATGACCGCATTGGCCCTGCCGGAGATGACTCGAATCCGTGCCGGTGGGATCTGCGCCTTCTTGAAGTTCTCCCTGGCAACGTTTTGATATTCGGGCTCTTCGTCGATTGTCGTAACTACAGAGTCTTCGCTGGCGCTGAGGAGCCAAAGTGCCGAGACTCCTGCTCCCGTGCCAACCTCAGCGATTGACCTTGCGCGGGCAATTGCGGCTAAAAGGGCTAATTGATTGCCGGTTGCTGGGGTGACTGACTCAACACCAAGTTCTTCGGCAGTCTTTCGAGCGTCTTGAATATGTTCGGGCTCTGAGGCGAAGTCTTCTGCGAACTTCCAGCTTGCAATCTTGTCAATCATCTTGCGCTCAAGCTTAGGTAGCGAGATGGCATTTCCCTCGCATTCATTGGGGGTAAACTGCAACGCATGTTTGGTCTTAGCGCAGAGAAGCTATTGCTCCTTGCGCTACTCGCAGTGTTGATCATTGGGCCTGAGCGGCTCCCTTACTACGCCAAGCAGATGGGCGAATGGGTCAAAAAGGGCAAGCGCATGATTGACAATGCCCAGGAGCAAATGAAGAGCGAGCTGGGCGATGGTTTCGAAGATGTTGACTGGAAGAAGCTTGACCCAAGGCAGTACGACCCTAGAAGGATTGTGCGTGACGCTCTCCGCGAAGAAAAGCGGAAGCCGAATGCTGCAGAGACCCTCAACAGGGCTAAGCCACCACAGAAGCCTCTCGAGCTAGGGGAGACCCCACCTTTCGACCTAGAGTCGACCTAGGCCTAAATCTTCCCCATCCAGCGGGCGAGCTTTGTCATAAGTGGCGCCATCTTCTTGTAGTCCCTGGCCCTATTTGGGAGCCCAATAGGTAATTTGTTGGCCACTCCGATTGTTCGATTCTCCGTGAAACGTAGTAGGCCATCAGGACCTGAGCGCCTGTTCATACCGGACTGTTTCATGCCACCCATTGGAGCTGCCATGGTTGCCATCGAGGCCCTGTAGCCCTCATTGATGTTGACTGAGCCCGCCATGAGCTTAGATGCAACATCCATGGCGGCTTTCTTGTCCCCCACGACCGCTGCATTTAGTCCGTACTCGGTGGCATTCGCCAGCTCGACAGCCTCGTCGAGGCTGTCATAACCAACAAGGGCGATTACCGGACCGAAGACCTCTTTGTGAAGAACTTCGGCACCGTGGGGAATGTCAGCAAGCACGGTAGGTGCGTAAAAATTGGGACCAATATCGCTCAGAACTTTTCCGCCGGTGACGAGCCTGGCACCCTCATCGATTGCGCGCTGGACAAAACCACTCACTCTTTCGAGCTGAGCCACAGAGCTCAGGGCACCGAGATCGTATTCAAACTCTGAGGAAGAACCGACCTTTAGGGACTCGACACGGTTTTTGAGCTCGAGCTCGAACGCTGCCATCGCATGATTCGGCACGTAGAGGCGCTCAATTGAGACGCATAGCTGACCGGCGTTGCCAAACGCACTTGCCAGTGCCATCTCTGCGGCCTCGGCAACGTTGGCGCCAGGCAACACGATCATCGGGTTCTTACCGCCAAGCTCCAGCGAGTAGCCGATAAGCCTGCTCGCAGCTCTTTGGGCGACTAGCTTCCCCGTCGCTGTTGAACCCGTGAAAGCGAGGTAGTCGCAGTGGTCAATAAGTGCATTTCCAACTTCACTGGCTTCGCCGTGCACTACCTGCCAGATGAGTTCCGGCACACCTGCCGAAACAGCAATGTCTCTAGCCATGAGGACCGTCTTCGCAGTTTGGTTGTCGGCCTTCTGCACCACCGCATTGCCCGCCATTAGTGCTGGGATCACATCCATCATGGTCAGCGCAAGGGGGTAGTTCCAGGGGGTAACAATTCCCACAGCCCCAACAGGCGCCGGCTCGGTGTAAGCGGAAATCAGCAGCGGCACACCACCGCGAACCTTCTGCCGCTTCATTAGCTTCGGAGTCACTTTTGCGTAGTAGGAGATTGCGGCCAGCGCTCCAGTGATCTCCTCAAACGCGTGAGAGCGAGACTTGCCAGTCTCTTTCTGAAGCATGTCCATCAGATCTTCTTGCTTTGCAATCAAAGAATCCACAAGCTGGCTGGCGACGCGAGCTCTGGCCTTGCTTCCGGCTGCTGCCCAGCCGGGCTGGGCCTCTCTGGCACTTTGAAAACGCAGCGCCAAATCGCTAGCCGAATGGGCTTCGATTTCGTGGAGCTTATTACCGGTTAGCGGGTCAACAACTTTGATACTGGCCATGGCTATTTAAACGGGATTAATCCCGAGCTTCTTCCCGCTTAGCCCCCGAGGTATTGCAGCCAGCTTCGTTGCAATTTCCGAGATAGCTAGCGCCGCAGGGTCACCAGGCGAGGATGCCACTATTGGCGAGCCATTATCACTTGCCTCTCGAAGGCTTTCGCTGATTGGTATTTGCCCTAATAGATCTACTTTTTCGCCAGCTAACTCACTGAGTCTTTTGGTCACTGCCGCTCCACCGCCAGCTCCGAAGATGTTGTGCCTTTTGCCGTCTACCTCAAGAAAACTCATGTTTTCGATTACGCCAAGAATGCTCTGTCCAGTTTGGAGTCCGATCGCACCAGAGCGCTCTGCAACGGTCGCGGCCGCTGCCTGTGGAGTGGTGACGACTATCGACATGGCCCCCGGCAAGAGCTGCCCGAGGCTAATAGCCACATCCCCGGTTCCGGGTGGAAGATCCACCACTAGGAAATCTAGGTCAGACCAATACACATCGGTCAGGAACTGCTCCACGGCGCGATGTAGCATCGGCCCGCGCCAACCAACGGGTTTGTTGTCCTCGACAAAGAAGCCAATTGAGATAACCCTGACGTCATGGGCGATGGGCGGCAGCATCAGCTCATCTACCTTTGTGGGACGCGAATCAATGCCCATGATGCCGGGTATTGAGTAGCCAAAAATATCCGCATCCAGCAGCCCGACGTTGTGCCCCTGCTTTGCAAGAGCGACCGCGAGGTTCGCAGTGATAGTCGACTTTCCGACCCCACCCTTACCGCTACCGACAAAGAGGACTTTTGTTAGAGAACCCTCCTGGGCAAAGGGGTTGTGTCTAATTGGCTTGTCTCCGCGAAGTTTTTGCTTGAGCTCATCTCGTTCGGATGCACTCATTGTGGTCATTTGAACTTCGACCTGGTCGAACACCGCTGCCAGGGCCTCGTTCACGTCCCGCTCGATTGATTGTGCGGCCGGGCAGCCAACAATGGTCAGCTTTATCTCTGCGGTAATTGCTGAGTTGGTCTCTGTGAGCTTTCCGACCATACCCAGCTCTGTTATGGGTCTTCTGAGTTCAGGGTCGATGACCTTGCTCAGAGCCGCAAGTGCTCTTTTGCTCATTTGGTTTTCTTTGAGCGCTTTGGCTTATTTAGCTCCTCGAGGAGCTCTGCCATTGCCTGCCTGACCTCGTCGCGAACATGGTCTCTGGTCGCCACCTCTTCAATCGCCAGACGAAGCGCTGCAACCTCACGAGCTAGGTATTCGGTATCTGCAAGGTTCTGCTCGGCTCTCTGGCGATCCTGCTCAAATTTGACCCGGTCCCGATCGTCCTGCCGGTTCTGAGCCAACAGAATCAGCGGAGCAGCATACGAGGCCTGGAGAGACAAAATCAGTGTCAAAAGCGTGAAGTTCAGCGCCCTGGGGTCAAACTGGGCTCCGGTGGGAGCCAGGGTATTCCAAGTCAGCCAGAGCGCTACGAAGACCGTCATCGCGATCAGGAAAGCTCCGGTTCCCATTGCACGGGCAAACCGCTCCGAGATCCGACCTACCGTCTCTTGGCTCAGATACGGCATACGGAAGAGACTGCGCCTGCCTAGAGGTCGCTCTAGCTGAGATTGGTTTCTAGCCATTAGCTCTCCTCCTCACTTCTCCAGTCATCCGGAAGCAGATGATCGAGGACGTCGTCCACCGTTACCGCGCCAATGAGGTGGCGCTCGGAATCAATTACTGGCAGTGCCACAAGGTCATAAGTTGCAAGGTCACGGTGAATCTGTCCGATCGGTGTGTGGGCATCGATTGGCTCTTGCTCGCTATCCAGAAGGGTTCCTAGACGCTCGCTCGGCGGGTAACGCAGCAGTTTCTGGAAGTGCACCACACCTAGGTATCTGCCGGCAGGAGTCTCGTACGGTGGCATGGTCACAAATACCTGTGCTGCGAGAACCGGCTCCACCTCTCTCCTGCGGATCAAAGCCAAGGCCTCGGCAACGGTCGTGTCAGCAGCGCAAATGATCGGCTCCGGAGTCATCAGACCACCAGCTGTATAGGGTTCATATTTGAGCAGCTGACGGATATCCTCAGCCTCCTCATCGTCCATGAGACCAAGCAGAGCCTCTGCCCGCTCTGAGCTCAAATTGGCCATAAGGTCGGCAGCATCGTCCGGTCCCATTAGATCCAGCACCTCAGCGGCTCGCTCATCTTCAAGGTCGTTGATGATTTCCAGCTGCTCGTCTTCCGGGAGCTCTTCAAGCAGATCAGCAAGACGCTCGTCATCGAGCTCCTCGGCAAGAGCCAACATCCGATCCTCGGGAAGGTCCAAAACCGCGGTTGCAAGGTCTGCTGGCCTAAGGTCTGCAACCGCGCTCAACAGCTGCTGGGCATCCTGATCTTGGGGGTCCTCTTGGTTTTCCGAGACGTCTTGCCAGAGCACGAACTCAGTTGGTCCCTTTGCGAAGGGGAGTGCCGTGGACTTGGGTCTTCTTACAAAGAGCTCAGTCTGAATCCACTCTCCGCGCTTGTTCTTTTCGATTGCGAAGTCTTCGATTGTTGCGATCTTCTTGTCGGCCAGAAGCGTCACTTTGCGACCGAGGATCTCTGCGATTGCCCTGACCTCTTGCCCACGCTGGGAGAACCTTCTGAGATCAATCAAACCGTTGGTGATGACCTGACCCGGCGCAATGGCTGTGACTCGGGTAATGGGGAGGAAGACTCTCCTGCGGCCTGAAATCTCAATGATGAAGCCGGTTGCCCTGGGGGCAACCGTCTTTCGATAGGCCATCAGGACATCGACCACCTTACCCACTCGATCGCCCTGGGGGTCAAAGACCCCGCAGCCCACGAGGCGAGCCACAAAGACCCTTGTTGCGCTCATAGAGATACCTCGCTAGCCGCTTCGAATTCGTGAAACAATTTGAACATGTCCGAAGCCAAGAACAACTCTAGAAGCAAACAGGTTGGGCCCACAGTCCCTAAGGGACACGTTCTCGGCGAATTTACCAACTATCAAGAGGCATCTGCAATGGTGGACAAGCTATTGCAGGGAGATTTCAAAGCAACGGATGTCTCAATCGTCGGCCACGATCCAGTGCTTGTGGAGAGAGTTCGAAGCCGCCTCGGCTATGGCCGGGTTGCCGCCTCGGGAGCACTCACGGGCTTTTGGATCGGCCTCATTTTTGCGCTTCTGATTGGTGCAGGGGTAACGGTGATGCCGGACGGTGGTATCTCTTATAACCCTCAGGAGTTTGCGGCGGTATTGGTAATCAGCGCAGGCTTTGGAATGCTTTTCAACATTGTCCGCTTCAGCGTCTCAAAGAATCGCAGGGCTTTTGTCTCCCAGCAGGCACCTGTTGCAACCAGGTATCAGGTGATTGTTCCCGAGGCGCAGGCTGGTCTTGCCCACAAGGCTCTAGCCGGCAACGGCTAACTGGTTATCAGCAAACCAACGCTCAATCTCTTCGGGGCGCCGTGGTAGTCCCGCACTGAGGTTTTCGCAGCCACTCTCGGTGACTAGAACGTTGTCTTCAATTCTCACGCCGATTCCGCGGTAGCTCTCGGGTACGGTGAGGTCGTTTGCGTGGAAATAGAGACCAGGCTCGATCGTGAACACCATTCCTGGTTCCAAGATGCCGTCCTGGTAGTGCTCCCTTCTCGCCTGGGCACAGTCGTGAACATCTATCCCTAGGTGATGGCTGGTTCCGTGAACCATGTAGCGCCGATGGTGCTGGTTTTCTTCCTTCAGAGCCTCTTGCGCTGTCACGGGTATCAGGCCCAGTTCAGCGACTCGACGAGCAATGACTGCGATTGCGGCGTTGTGAACCTCTCGGAACCTGATTCCTGGTTTGACAACTGAAAACGCGGCATCAGCTGCCTCTAAAACGGTGTCGTAGACCCAACGCTGCTCCTTGGTGAATTTGCCGGACACCGGGATAGTGCGAGTGATATCTGCGGTGTAAAGGCTGTCGAGCTCGACCCCGGCATCCACAAGTATCAGATCGCCGTTTTTGACCTCACCGTCGTTTTTGGTCCAGTGCAAAATACACGCATGGGGCCCTGAAGCAGCGATTGTTTCGTAGCCAATGTCATAACCCTCTTGTCGAGCCCTGGAGAAGAATGCGGTTTCAACAACCCGCTCGCCCCTAGACTTTCTTGAGGCAACCGGCAGCGATGCCGCAACATCTGAGAACCCGGCAATAGTTATCTCGACGGCCTTACGCATCTGCGAAATCTCCCACTCGTCTTTTACAAAGCGCATTTCGGACAGGGTTGTCGCAAGTTTCTTGTTCTTTTGCGTGATGGGCTTTGGAAGTGTTTCGAGGTGCTTATCGAGCTTCTTGATGTCTGCGGTCTTGATTCCCAGCTGAGTCTCTACCTGAGCGAGCGTCGGCCTGGGTCCGACCCAGAATTCTCCAATTGCGGGGTTTGCAAAGAACTCGTCTGAGTTCTTGCCCGCTGTCGGCATCAAAAAAAGCTTTTCTTTGTGGGTCTTGGTCCTGGCATCAATCACCAGCACCGCACCGGGGACCGTCGCGCTACCCCATCCGGTGAGATGCGTAAAGGCACTATCTGGACGATAGCGGTAGTCGGTGTCATTGGCCCTTATGCGCGGCTTTCCAGCCTCAATCAAGAGAATCTTCCCCGGGAAGTGCTTTGCGAGCTCAGCCCTTCTCCTTGCGGCATAGTCAGCTACTGACCATCTCTTGATTTCCTGACCCTCGAGCTCACCCCATTGCGAACCAATGAAGTCCATGAACTTCTTGCTCTGAGGCGTGCGAGATCGATTGCTGGCGTTCTTAGATTTACCCATGCGACTATTCTGCTCCTGTGATCGACCTTCATACGCACTCAACCAGATCCGATGGGATTGACACTCCCACGGAACTGGTGGAAAAAGCCAAACAAGCTGGCATCACGGTCTTGGCAATCACCGATCACGACACCACATCGGGCTGGGACGAGGCTATTCAGGCTGCCCGAAGAGTTGGCATCGGGTTACTACCAGGCATAGAGGTCTCCACCAGAAGTGAGATTGCAGAGGGAAGAAGAATCTCTGTCCACATACTCGCTTACCTCCCAAATCCTGAACACCCAGAGTTGATTTCGGAGCTAGCCAAGACCCGCGAGTCACGGGTGAACCGGGCTCGTGAGATGGTCGAGAGGCTTTCGAAAGACTATGAAATCTCCTGGGCCGACATTGAGGCCCAAATTGAGCCAGGGGCAACCGTGGGGCGGCCCGCCATCGCGGATGCCTTGGTCGAGCTTGGAATCGTGCCGACGAGATCGGATGCCTTTACCTCGATCCTGCACCGAACGAGTCCCTACTATGTCTCGGATCACTCGCTAGACACTGCGGAGGCAATTGGCCTAATCAGGCGAGCCGGTGGAGTTTCAGTGATGGCGCACCCTTTGATTGACTTCCCAGCGGGTGCCTCGGAACTAGATCTGCCGACAGAGCACTTCGAGCGCTTGATTGCAGCTGGGCTCGACGGAGTTGAGGTCAGGCATCGCTCAGTCCCAGACTTCGCTCGCAGGTGGCTGACTACCCTGGCGCAGAAGCACAACCTAATTCAGACTGGCTCCTCCGATTACCACGGACTTGGCGCCAAGGAAAACCTGCTGGGGGAGAACACGACGGACCCTGAGATGCTGGAGCGAATCGTAAATCAGGCGGAGGGCTTTGAGGCTCCCTTGTAGTTTCTGCGGCGCTCGCGGTTTCTCTTCGGCTGCTGCTTTTCCTGTTGCCTATCCTGATGCCGCGGCCTAGAACCCCGCTTTTCCTGCTGGGGTTTCTCAGTTGGCTTTGCACTCGTGGGTCGCAATCTTCCCTTGGTTCCTGCGGGAATACCGAGGTCCTCAAAAAGGTGAGCTGATGAAGAGTAAGTCTCAACGGGTTCTGGCATACCCAGTTCAAGCTCACGGTCGATGTGGGTCCAGCGAGCAAGATCTGCCCAGTCAACAAAGGTGACGGCAACTCCCAGCTTTCCCGCCCTACCCGTGCGACCGGTGCGGTGGAGATAGGCCTTCTCATCCTCCGGCACCGAGTAGTTGATCACGTGGGTGACATCGTCAACATCAATGCCTCGAGCAGCTACCTCTGTAGCGACCAAGACATCCTTCTTTCCAGAGCGGAATGCGGCCATTGATCGCTCTCTAGCAACCTGGGCCATGTCGCCATGGAGGGGAGCTGCATTGAAGCCTCTGTCGATCAGCTCCTCAGAGAGCTTTGCGCTGAGTCGCTTAGTTCGAACAAAGATCACTGTCTTTCCTCGGCCCTCTGCCTGGAGAATCCTGCCAAGGACCTCATCTTTATCCAGTGCATGTGCACGGTAAATGACCTGTTTGATGTCGGCCTTGGTCTTTCCCTGGTCCGGGTCGCTAGCACGAATGTGAATCGGCTTGTTTTGGTAACGGCGAGCCAGGGAGAGAATCTGTGCGGGCATGGTTGCAGAAAAGAGGAGGGTCTGGCGCTCAGGAGGCAACAGACCAAACATCTTCTCGATGTCTGGCAGGAATCCAAGGTCGAGCATTTCGTCGGCCTCATCCAAGACTAGATAGGTAATGGCCGAGAGGTCGATTAGCTTCTGCTTGTGGAGGTCAAGAAGACGACCTGGCGTTCCGACGACCACATCGGCACCCTTGCCCAACTCCTCAATCTGACTCTCGTATGACTTACCGCCGTAGATTTCGACAATCCTTGTGGTTCGGTTCTTCGACGCGAGCCGCAAGTCTTCTGCTACCTGAAGGGCGAGTTCTCTGGTGGGAACGACCACTAGGCCCCTAGCAAGGTGCTGAGGGTTTGGACCTAGTAGTTGCAACATGGGTAGTCCAAAGCCGAAGGTCTTACCCGTTCCGGTCTTCGCCTGACCAATCATGTCCACGCCAGATAACGCCAGCGGAATAGCTTGTTGCTGAATCGGGAATGGCTGTGTGATGGATTTGGAATCTAACGCGTCACAGATGTCTTCATCTATGCCTAAGTTTCTAAAGTTCAAGTACTTCTCCAGTATGTAATGACCGCATCTCAGTCTTGAGAATGGCTACGCCTATAAACTTGCTGCATGCTGGATTGGATTCGACGGATCAGGAAGGTCTCTCAGACCCTAACCCTGCCCTCTCGCGATGCCTCAGCGGGCCGCAGTCAGACCCAGCTTAACCCAGCCAAGCTGATTCCCGCTACAGAAGTCTTCTTTTCTCAACTTAGCCAGCAGCACTACTTGATTGCAGATCTGCTCTCGGATGACTCCAAAGACTCTCCTAGTGAGGGATTCGCAGAGCGTCAGCGAGAGATCGCCTCTTCCTATTCCGATCGCGGCAAAGAGCTCGAGGATCAACTTCTAAAGCTTGGAAGCTCATTCATGGAGCTTCAACAGGACATGCGAGATCGACTGGATGCCCTTGTTGAGAGAACTGAGGGCTATGGCTGGCACGAAGACCTCATGCGCATCTACATCGTCTTCGGCCTCTTGGAGGATTGTCAGCTGCGGGTGGCAAAGGGGTTGCAGCCTGCCAAGCGGGTGCGGGTGGAGGCAATGCTCTCGGACAACTCGCTCATGGACTTCTGCGAGCAGGCCCTTTCCCGCTCAATCGCCGATAACCCCCAACTTGCAAACGAGCTCGCCCTCTTCGGAAGGGCAATAGTCGCAGACGCGCTGCTTGAGGTGAGGGATATGGTCAGCTTCGAAAGCTTCAAGCTAAGTAGCTCTGGTGATCAGGCCAGCGTCACTCGGGAAAAGTTCAAGGTTTTAGAGCCGCTGACATCAGAGCTGATTGCTCAGCACACGCTCCGGATGGATGCGCTCGGCCTTACCGCCTAGCCGCACTCCTTATTGCCGCCAGCTCCGCCTCTTCCTTTGTCTTCCGGGAGGCTTCAAGAGCACGAGTTCCAAACCACGCCGCGACAGGCATTGAAAGCATCACGATAAACCAGATCCAAGCCTGGTCGTATTGGAATCCAAGCCAAGTCAGAATCAGCCAGGCAGCCGCGCCAGATACAAGCGAAATTCCAGCGGGCACGAGCTTCCCGTAGTGCTCACTGGGAGGAAATACAAATGGAGCAACCAAAGCCAGGATGGCTGCATAGGCAACTACGACAAGTATCTCCATTAGGCGATGAAACCAACCCTTCTGCCTTCCTCGGCACCGATTTCAACGTAGGCAATGCTTGCGGACGGAACCATGATCAGTTTGCCCTTGTTGTCAGTCACCTTCAGCACGGAACTGCCAAGGGCCTCCTCAATAAGCGCAGACAACGACTTTGCGTCCTGGTCTGATTCGAAGGTCAGGTCTCGACCGTTTTCCTTGATTCCGATTCTTACTTCCACGCTTCTCCTAAGAACTCTGGCCTCTAGGTTACGACAACAAAAATGTCACCTGAGCCAATTAGGTTGTTCCCATGGAAAGCCCTTCTCCTTTTGTGCTCGCGGAGAGTATGCCGCTGCGGGCCCCAAAGGCAGTTGAAGACTTTGAACCTTCTGGTTCCGCTGTAATCATTGGGGCGCCACTAACTGGAAAGACCACTGCGCTTCGGCATTTTGTTGCCCGATTAGAAAAGTCGGGGACTAAAGCGGAGGAGATTTTGGTAATCACCCCGTCCAGACTTGCCGCTGCAATACTCCGCGACCAAATCGCTCTTGATTCGACCCAGGCAAGCGCCGCTCCGAGGGCTCGCTCAATTTCTTCGGTGGCATTTGAGATTCTTGGTGGACGAGGTCCGATTCGTCTTCTGTCGGGAGCCCACCAGCAGATGCTCCTGCAGCGCTTGGCAGGTGAGCACCTGGTCACCGGGAAGGCCGCTGAATGGGGGCTGAGTAAAGAGAGCGTTGAACTAGCCGGCTTCATCCAGGAGCTCCGCGATCTGTTGGCGGTAATTATCGAGAACGGCTTGAGCGTCGAGCACCTCAAGAACCTCCATGCCAAATACCCCAAGCTGAGGCTGGGGCCGGCAATCGACCTCCTTGAAAGCTACAGGGAGGAACTGGGGTTGCAGGGGTTGGTTGATAGCTCGCAGCTTGCCATTGCTGCCGCAAGTGAAGACTTGACCAAGATGCCGCACCGCTTCGTTTTTGTTGACGATGCGCAGAATCTCTCTACCGGACAGCTGAGGCTCGTTGAGGCATTAGCTGCCGACAGAAAGCTCTTCCTTTTCGGCGATCCAGATGCGGCGACGCTTGGATTTAGAAACTCGTCCAGCGCTGCATTTTTGGAGCTTGCAACCAAGGTCGACGCTAGCCAGTTGGAGCTGGAAGAGTCAGAGTCAGGAAGCTGTGCGAGGAACTTACTCGCATCGCTGGTGTCCAGAATTCCAGCCACCGGACCAATTGGCCACAGGCCAAAGGCTTCGGAGCAAGCTGACAAAGTGGTGGCAAATCGTTTTGACAACATCCTGGCAGAGACCGACTATCTAGCTGCCGAGCTGAGGCGTTCGAGGCTGATTCGAGGCATTGAGTGGGACCAAATGCTCGTGGTCGGCCGCACTAGGACCCAGCTGGAGCAGCTTGCGAGAGAGCTGAGCTCAAGAGGTGTGCCGACAAGAATCCAGGGTGTGCAGCGCCCGCTGCGGGACCAGAGCATGGCTAGGGCCCTCCTAACATTCATCGAGATCGCACTTGCAAAGCCGCAGAGCAAGCAGATTCTGGAACTTCTGGAGTCACCGCTTATTGGGCTAGATGCTCTGACCCTGCGGAGAATGCTGAGGCAACTGGCGATGCTTGAGGGTTTTTACGGCCTTACTCGTTCCCAGCAGTTGGAAAAGGCATTCTCTGAAAACATCGAGATTGAGAGGCTGCCTGGCCGGCTTGCAGATCTGGCCGCCGCAATCAGCCAAGTGAGAAAAATTGCTAACCCCTCGGCCCATGAGGTGGTGACAATCGGTTTTGGCCTGGCAGATCCTCGGCTGGCCGAGCTGGCTAGGGGCTTCGGCCCTGCAGCCTTGGCGGCCAATAGAAATCTCGATTCAGCGCTTGAGCTTTTTGCCGCCGCCCAGCGTTGGGATGAGAGAGAGATGGGGGAGCCGCTGGAATTCGCCGAGCTTCAGCTTGAACTGGGTATTCCTGAGGATTCCCTCGCACCAATAGGAACAAAACCTGCCGTGGTGCTTGCCACTCCGGCCCAGATATCTCGAAGCTACAAACTGGTGGCACTACCGAGACTGCAGGAGGGAATCTGGCCCAATCTCACACCAAGAAACTCACTGCTTGGTGCGACCTCGCTGCAATCATTCCTTATTGGTCGGCAGGATAATCCCGAGAGTCCAGCGAGGAGCGAGCTGGCTGATGAACTTCGGATGTTTTACCGCTCCTGCGGCAGCGGAACAGAGCTTCTACTACTGAGTGCAATTTCAGATGAGACAGAGCAGCCAAGCCAGTTCTTTCAGATGGCGAGGCTGGAGCTTACGGCTAACCAGAAAAACATCGATTTCGATCTGAGGCGAGTGGTGGGGAGACTTCGTCGGAGGCTCTTAAGAGGGGACAAAAGCGCCGCTCCAACCCTCGCTGCGATGGCACTGGCAGGTGTTCCGGGTGCTCATCCAGATTCTTGGCAGGGCCTCATTTCTCAAAGCGTCGAGGGCGGTTTGGATGTCTCGAAACTGAGAGTAAGCGCCTCTAAATTCGAGGAATTCGAGAAATGCCCACTGCACTGGTTTATCTCTAACTTTGGCGGCGACCAGGGTGGTTTTCAAGCCTCGGTCGGGACTCTGTTGCACTCAGCCCTTGAGGCAGCATCCTTGGGGACTTCTCCGAGCGAGTACCTGGAGAGCAGCTGGCACACCATGGAGTTCGAGTCCGAGTGGCAGGAAAACAAGTCTCGCCGGCAGGCCTTTCAAATGGCGGGTTTGATAGCTGAGTACTTGGCATCATCAGCTGAGCTCGTAGCAGCAGAGAAAGGCTTTCGAATCAAGCTCGGCTCTTTGCAGGTCACCGGGAGGATCGACCGTATTGAACGCGGAGCAGATGGTTTGGAGGCTGTCGATCTAAAAACTGGCAAGCGGCTTCCCAAGGAAGCTCAGATGCCCTCCCACAGGCAGCTCGGCATTTATCAGTTAGCAATTGAATCTATGTTTGAAGAGCCATCTGCCGGGGGAAGACTCGTATCGGTCGGTTCCAAGAACCTAAAAACCCTCTCCCAGCCCGCACTTACCGACGAGCTACGCCTGGAGCTATGCGAACTCGCCGGGCAGATGCACCTGCAGCTGGAGAGCGGCGAGTTTAGCGCCAGAATTGACGAGCACTGCGGGAAGGACGGTAGCTGTCAGCTACTGATCGGTCGGGTGATTACAGGTGGCTAAGGTCAGCGCAGCGCAGATTTACGCTGTTTTGTCGGGAAACAGTCTCACCGATGAGCAGCGGGCCATCGTTGAGGAAGCTTCTCTAGTGGAGCCATCACTTGTTATCGCCGGGGCAGGGTCTGGAAAGACAGAGCTGATGATGGTGAGGATTCTCTACCTAGTCGCTAATGGGCATGCAACCCCGGAGCAGATTTTGGGGCTTACCTTCACAAAGAAGGCAGCCGCAGAGCTCTCAGCAAGGGTTCAGCAGGGACTCATCAAGCTCCGTGAGTCAAGCCTGTGGCCAACTGGTCTAGAGGAGGACTTTCTACCCGCAAAGATCGTCACCTACAACTCCTTCGGTAATGAAATCTTTAGATCCCTCGCGCTGGAGATTGGATTCGAATCAGATGCGAAATTGATCACCGACGCCGCCAGCACTGCTCTTTGCAAAGAGCTGTTGGACAACGCCTCGCTCGATGACTTTCCGCTGCTTGAGGGTTGGGAGCTGACTTCTGGCACATTGCTCAGCGCCGTCTTGAAAGCTGCTGGGAGCATGACCGACAACAGCGTAAGTGCCTCTGAGGTCCATGAGTACTGGGACGGGTTTGCTGCGCACCTTGCCAGCATCCCGAAAAATGAGAAACAGACAGGCCGCTATGCCTACACCCAAGACTTCCTAAATGCCGCGGACAACAACAAACTAATTTTTGAACTGGCAGAGCGCTATCGAGACTTGAAGCGAGAGCGCAATCTCGTGGACTTCTCCGACCAGGTCGCCCTTGCCCTGCAGGCCCTCGAGAGCGTTGAGTTTCAGCTTGACTACCGATTTGTGATGCTCGATGAGTACCAGGACACCTCGAACATACAGACCGCTCTGCTTGCGAGGTTGTTTAGAAACCTTCCGGTCATGGCAGTTGGCGATCCTAACCAGGCAATCTACGGCTGGAGGGGAGCATCCAGCGAAAACCTAGCCAACTTCCAGCGCGACTTCGGTGGCGGAGACACTTTCACGCTCTCAGTTTCCTGGCGTTCCGGAGCAGAGATTCTCGATGCCGCTAACCAGATTGCCGCCAAGATTCCAGACTCTGGCCTGACGCCAATTTCGCTCACGAGCGGACTCGGAAATAACTCGAGCGTCTCGGCCAGCGTGTTTCAGGATGAGGTCACCGAGGCCGAAACAGTTGCTCGATACCTGTCTGAGGAGCTGGATTCTGAAACCAGTTGCGCCATCTTGTTTAGGACGAGGGCGAGTATGAAGCTCTACTCCCAGTGTCTTAGTGAGATTGGTGTTAACCACGAGGTCACCGGGCTCTCTGGCCTCGTCGAAGAGCCAGAAGTGGCTGACCTAATTTCGATTCTGAAGGTCTTGGTGGATCCGGAAGCGGGTGCAGAGCTGATGAGGATTGCCTCCGGCCCTAAGTTCCGTGTCGCACCAGCAGACCTGGTAGCCCTATCAGAGTCAGCCAGGAGGCTGAGCAAACTTCGAGAGGAGGTTGACGATGCAAGACCTTTGACGATTGTTGAGCTGATTGATGAAATCGACAAGCCATCCAACAAGGCCAAGCTTGGGCTGAGCGAGGAAGGAGAGGCGCGCCTAACAGCACTTTCGGGTTTGCTGCGAAACCTCAGAAGGCAACTCTCGCTCTCCCCATCGGAGGTTGCGCAGCTTGCGATAAGGGAGTTCGAGCTCGACATCGAGCTGTATGCGCATTCCGATGCGGAGAACCCACTACTGAATCTTCAGGCCTTTCTTGGGCGAATTGTCGAGTACGAGGCAATGGCGGAGACCCTCTCACTTTCTGGATTCGTGTCGTGGCTTGAGCTCGCAAGGGAACAAGAGCGTTTTGAGATTCCGCGCTCTGGGAGCAAAAGGGGAGTGGTTCAGCTAATGACAATTCACTCGGCAAAGGGGCTTGAGTGGGACGTTGTTGTGCTTCCGCAGTTCGTGGAGGGCACCTTCCCGACAGGTGCCAGGGGAACTGGAGGGCAGCTGGAAGCGGGCGAGCTACCGACCTCGCTCAGACAGGACAGGGCCAGCCTTCCATCCCTGGATTACATGGCAGCAAGCACGCAACAGGAATTCAACAAGCTAAATGATTCCTATAAGGAACAAAATCGTGAGCGGCAGCTGATCGAAGAGAGAAGACTTGCCTACGTCGGGATTACTCGGGCCGCATCCAAGCTACTTATCACCGGCTCCTACTTTTCTCGAACGGCGACCAATCCCAAGGAGCTCTCACGCTTTCTCATCGAGCTCACGGATTCGGGAAACTTGGATGCAGAATTCGATCAGCCTGGAGAGCGGCCAGAGTTTCCAGAGCGCACTCTCAGCTGGCCATTCGACCCACTAGGCAACAGGCGTGATGACTGGGAGAGTGCGGCGGCAGAGGTCTCAAGCTCCGCTCCTGCAGGCATCGAAGATGTTGCCGAGTTGGCTCTTCTCATGGAAGAGCGCGAGCGCACTGGCGAAATCCTGGCCCAACTACCCTCGAGACTTTCAGCCTCAGCAGTGGTCTCCCTCCTCGCCGACCCTCAGAAATTTGCAGCCAGCCTGATACGTCCATTACCCAGTGAGTACTCGGAAGCCGCAGCCCTAGGGACAAGGTTTCATGCCAGCCTCGAAGAGGCCTTCCTCGCTGGCAGCGAGCTCGACTTCGCCAGTTGGGAAGAGCCCGAACAAAAACTGGGTGCAAGCTTCGAAGGCAGTCGATTTGCAACGCTAAAACCAGAGTTGGTTGAGGCTCCTATTGAGTTCTCGATCGGAGGGACGGTCGTCGTATGCAAGCTGGATGCTGTTTTCCTCGTTGACTCCATCTGGCACATTGTTGACTGGAAGTCAGGTAAACCGCCCACCACCCAAAGCGAGATTGCGGAACGGGCTATTCAGCTCGCCCTCTATCGGATTGCCCTATCCCGCTATAAAGAGATTCCAATTGAGCGCTGCCAGGCGAGCTTCTTCTATGCATCAACCGGAGAGGAGCTAATGCCTGATCTTCCCTCAGAGGCTGAGCTCGCCGGGCGATTGAGTGAATTTAGAAAAGTTCGTCCAGGCTAGATTGCCCGCCATCAAAGCTTTCAGTTGGCTCGGCCTGCTGCGGCTCTGAAGCTTCGTCCTCTAGATGATCCTCTGGCTCACTGGCCGACGCAACTGAAGCCGTTGCAGCTGCCGCTCCGAGGCCAATGAAGCTGGCGGCCCTTAGCGAACGCAGGGACCCCGCCTCGAGTTGCTCCGCAAGATCAGTCAGCATTGCCTCGGCATCCGCGATTGAACTTGCTTCTCCGACCTCGACGCAGTGAGTTAGCCAGGTTGCCAGCTCGAGCTCTGAGTAGAGCTGGGCTCGCTGCTCGATATTTTCGTCTGCATTCTCACGGTTCGCTCTGTAGTGGAGGAGCGCATCTTCAAATGTCGATGGCAAAGCGCCCCCGGCAAGGTATTTCAAATCCTCTGCAGGGTCAGAGATTGAGAGCCTTGAAAAATCAGAAATGGCAACCACGCTCTGGTTCGAAACGAAGACGCTGTCCTGGCTTATCGAGCCGTGGGTGACGGTGGTGTGGAAGCGGAATAGCCCAACATCTTCGAGGGCTTCCTCCCATCGGGACAGCAGCTCGGCGGGAATGCGCCCAGTTGCCGCTGCCTTATCTAGCTCCTGAACTTTGGATTGCAAAACTGCCGTTGCGTCGTGTTCGACTAAGCCGTAGTCGCGAACCACAGCCGGGTCGAGTTTGTGAATTGTCGCTACAGCGGCGGCAAATGTTTGGGAGAAGGCACCGGGGGCATACCTCGAAAGATCTGGAGTCTGTCCCGACACCATAGTCATCACTACGGCACTGTTCCCGTCACTGTCTGTGGTAGTGCCGACGATTGTTGGGACTTCAAAGCCCAGTTCTTCGCGAACCTTCGCAATGGCTTTTAGACCCATCAGCTGCTCAGCCTGCTCAGCAATGCCTGCAGTGGTTGCGGGGACAGAGAGGGTGTAGGGGTTGTCCTGCTCATCCCAAAGCTCGAGAATTTCAAGATCTGGGTTGTCAGGGATGCGTCTAAAGTTCCGGAAGTTTTTTCCAGGAGCGGCGTCGGCCGCAAGCGCAGCTAAAATCAAGGCAGGTCGTCCCACGTCACAAAGGTTAGACAACCGAATTACTGCGCGGCTGCATCGCCACGCACACACTTAGGATTCAGATTGAGCGCTCAGAGTGGTAGTGACATCCTCAGTTCCTTGGATGCCCAGCAACTTGAGGCTGCAACAACCCTCAAAGGCCCAGTTCGCATCATTGCTGGACCCGGCAGCGGTAAGACAAGGACTGTCTCTCACCGGATTGCCCACGGCATCTCCACGGGCTACTTCAACCCTCAAAAGGTCCTCGCTCTTACCTATACGAACCGCGCTGCTGCTGAGCTAAGACAGCGGCTAAGAAGCCTTGGTGCGGGTTCGGTTCAGGTAAGAACCTTTCACGCCGCCGCGCTCTCTCAACTCCAATTCTTCTGGCCGCAGCTAACTGGCTCGTCAGCGCCAAAGCTCCTCACGAACAAGCGTGCAATTCTGAAGGAGGCAGTGGGGAACGAGGCAAAGCTCTCCGAGGCTCAGATCTCTGAGCTGGCATCTGAATTTGAGTATCTTCGATACTCGCTAACCGAGCTCGATGACTACCTAAAGTCCGGCAGACTCCCAGGCTTTGCAAGTGAAGAGAGCTTTGCGGAGTGGCATAAAGCCTTCCAGTCCCTCAAGCAGGAGCGGAGGCTCATTGACTGGGAAGATGCTCTGCTTTTATGCACCGGGATGCTCAGAAATGAACCGCGCGCACTTTCTCAATTTGAGCAGCAATACCGGCACTTCACCGTGGACGAGTATCAAGACATTTCTCCGTTGCAACAGGGTCTCTTGGAGACCTGGCTCGGGGAGCGGCAAGAGATATGTGTTGTCGGGGACCCCAGGCAAAACATCTATAGCTTTGCTGGATCTACAACAGAATTTCTCCTCGGATTCGATTCTCGATATCCCGGCTGCTCGAGCTTCGAGCTGACCACCAACTACCGTTCTGGTCCAGACATAGTCGATGCGGCAAATGGACTCTTCCCCGACAGTCCGATTATTGCCGCAAAGAAGGTCTCTGGCCTGGTAGGCCTTCGTAGCTACCCGAACTCTCGGGAGGAAGCTCATGCTGTTGCGGAGAGTGTGGCAAAGGCGGCAAAGAGCTCAAAGCTTTCCCGAATCGCAGTGTTGGCAAGAATCAATGCCCAGCTGGAGGTCGTGGAGTCGGAGCTCAAAGGCCTAGGAATCGAGACTCAAGTGAGGGGCCAGGGAAGATTCTTTAGTCAGCCCAAGGTCATGCAAGCTCTCAGTGCTGTCAGGGCTCTGGCTCTAACAGAGCTGACCCAGCCACTTTTTATTGAGGTCTCAAATATTCTTTCCTCGCTTGGTTGGGAGTCTCGGGGCGAGGGGAGAGACTGGGCCGAACTCAACTGGTTCATAGAGGTTCTTGATGAGCTCGGCAGCCCTTCGCTAGATGAATACATTCGAGAGTTAGATGAGAGAGAGCGCTCCGGTCACGAGCCTCAGCGCGAGGCAGTGTCACTCGCAACAATTCATGCGACCAAAGGTCTTGAGTGGGAGAGGGTGTTTCTGATTGGGGTAAACGATGGTTTGTACCCGATATCTCACGCTAAGAGCCCGGAGCAACTAGAGGAGGAGAAGCGTCTTTTCTATGTAGGGCTGACCAGAGCCGAGACATACCTGGAGCTCTCCTCAACTTCAAAGTCCCCAAGTCCTTTCACGAAGCACTTGCTCGACAGCCACAGTGACTAGAGCTTGCCTGGAAGGCAAGCAAGGATCCATCCCGATCAAGTCTTAGGGTGCGGCTCTCGAGCCTTTGGCTTTGATCGACGAAGTTGAGGATTTGGTTTGTTACCACGCCAGTTGCGAAAAGAGCCATGGCGATGTCCTGATTTGATCTGTCAATTGCTAGCAGCTGCGGGGCAATTGTCTTCCAACTCGAATCAGCCTCGAACCGTGCTTTTTCCCTGCATCCAAGGCAAGGTGTTTCGCCGGGGAACACCAAAGGTGAAATTTCTACGCCCTCCTCGTCGAAGCACATCGCGAGGTGCGGAATGTCCCGAGCCATCCAAGGTTGGTAGGAACGCGGATTCACGATGTCGTCGGATATC
>JAYORB010000001.1:45357-49359 GCA_038123155.1 Aquiluna sp.
GTCCCGAGCCATCCAAGGTTGGTAGGAACGCGGATTCACGATGTCGTCGGATATCAAAATCGCTACCGAGACCTTTTCGAGTGCCGAGGTGCGACGGGAGTGAAGTTCCAATCTTGTTGTCTCAAGCTGAGACTTTGCACTCAAAGCCCGAGGTTGGCCGATGCTGGATATTGGATGCCCCAGCGGAAGGCAATCCCTCGGGTCTACTCTCACCTGATCAAGGGTTAGCAGCGTGCCAATCTCAGAGGCGGCCAGAGCTTTTGAAAGCACGAGTCCGGTGCGACCGAGCTCTTCGATGAATATCCGAGCGCTGCGTCTTCGATGAAGTGCCTCGTCGAAGGTTGCATCGACGGAAAACAACCTTGAGAGCTCGGCAAACTTGTTATCAATCTGCGCCTTGGTGAGATCTGGTGGAAGCTTGCCGCTTGTGGTCAGCACAGGGCCTAGACGACTAATTAGCTCCCTGGCAGGTCCTTCATCGATCTTTGCAATTTGTGGCAGAGCGGCTACCTGGCTGCAGGTTATACCGGCCTCAAGGTAGTCAAGAAGTCTCAGCTCGGCCTCGGTGAGGCCCTGAAGTTTGAGCGGGTTCCTGTACCCGTATTGCCTGATGTTGTCCGCGAGCCAGAGCCTCGCAAGCTTGGGGTTTATTTGGGTTGCCACCCGCGAAGTGTTGCAAAGATGCCAGGTACTCTTCGTTGGTTGTCCACAGCCCTAGCCGTCAAGCAGTTTGCGGAGACCCTCATCGAAGTCGTCGCCAGAGTGTTCCAGTCTCGCCACTAGAAGTGCTGGGTTGGAGATCTCCTCCACCGAAGGAAGTTGGTCGGGGTGGCTCCAGAGCTGGTCTCGCTTGTCGCCGAGCTTGGAAACTTCCTGCCACATGGCCTTCGCTTCACGTCTGAGCCTCGGTTGAAGTTCTAGGCCGAGCAAAATTGCGAACGTTTTCTCTGCCGCTCCCTCCGTGGCTCGCTTTCTTGATGCCAGTTCAATAACACTTGAAATTGTGGGGAGCCGCTTGCCAGCTTCCTCGGCAACTGCATCCGCCCAGCCGTCGATAAGGGCGAGCATTGTCTCTATCCTTACGAGAGCAGTCTCCTGCTCATCGGTTCGCTGGCTCATCATTGCGGTTGCCTCCATGACCCTGTTCATGGAGTCGGGATCCTGAGGATCAATCTGCTCGACCATCTCCTGAAGACCCGAGATCTCTACCCGCAGCCCAGATGCAAATTCTCTGACCTGAGTAGTTATCTGATCTTTGAGCCAGCGGTTGGAGGCGTAGAGGTAGGAGATAGCTAGCTCCCTGATTGCCAGATAGATCACAATCTCTGACTTGGGCGTCTCGATGTCCTTGATGAATTCACCAACGTTTTGCGTTACCAAGCCGGGCCTCGTGGAGATTGGAATTCCAATCTCACTGGCGGAAAGGGTTTGGGTTGAGAGTTTGCCCATTGCCTGCCCCAGTTGCATAGCGAAAATTGCGGCACCAGCATTTCCTATGAATTTGCTCGCAGGGCCCAGGAGATTCGATAGCTCCTCCGGCATTGCCTCGACAATGTTCTCGCTGAGCGCCTTTGCCATGCTGCTTGCCACAGGTTCGCTTAGTTCTGCAAACAGCGGCATCGCATCCTGCACCCAGACGCTGCGCCTGAGAAGCTTCGGCTGCTCTGAGTTTGAGAATTGAGTTACCTCGGAAAGCCAGAGTCTTGCTATCTCGAAAGCATTAGAAATCTCGGTCTCTAGGTTTGTGAGGTCGGAAGCCTCTTCCTTCTTGGCAATCTCGAGGGCCTGGTTCTCCGCCATCTTCCAGTTAATTGGGCCGTCCGAATCCGACATCAGGTTCCTCAGCTGAGAGAACATCTGACCCATCATTGCTGGGTTGGCTCCGAGACCTGCAATCTTGGAGATTGCTTCTGGGTCGATTTGGCCGCTTGAGAGCATCCGCTTGACCAATTCCTCGAGCTCTTCGCGGCTCGAGTTGTCCTTGTCCGAGTCCTCTTCGCTCACTGGGCACCTCCAACTGCTTTTCACGCTATCGCTTCGAGCTCAGAATCCGCTGGTAATCAGCTATTACTTGGGGGTGTTCGCCAAGGGCGTGAGCGGCCAGCAGGTTATTTGAAGGTTGACTACCTAGCATTGAAGCAATGTCCTTTTTCACCTCCAGCCCGCGCCCGCCCAAGGGCTCTGGTCGTTGGATACTGCTGTCGCTTGCAGTTATCACTCTGGGTTCTATGGTGGTCCTGCCCACGGGCTACGTCATTGAGCGTCCAGGCCAGGTTTTCAATGTGATGGGCGAAATATCTGGACAGAAGGTAATCAGCTCATCGGATCTTGAGGTCTACGAGTCTGAGTCGAGATTTGATGTCACCACGGTCTCGCTCCTAGGAAATAGGGAGTCAACTCCGAGTTGGGTGCAGGTGTTGTGGGCATGGGCGGACCCTGAGCAGATAGTTCTGCCGCTCGATGAGGTTTACCCCCCAAACCTAACCACAGCGGAGATTCGGGCTGAGAGTACAGCTCAGATGGAGGTGTCTCAGCAGGACGCCATCGCAGCAGCACTGTCTGAGATGGGCTATGAGATCCCAAGGACTCTGTATGTCGCCTCGGTTATTGCTGAAGCCCCTTCATCGGGCATCTTGGTGGCAGGAGATTTTGTTGTCAGTGCCGGTGGCATGGACGTCTCAACATTTGACGAGCTGAAGAGCCAGATTCAATTATCTGAGGGCTCACCAATTGTGATTGAGGTGGTGAGAGACGGGCAGCCTAGAGCGCTTGAAATCACTCCAGAGAAGCGAGAGACCGACTGGGTAATTGGAGCCATGGTTGGCTACACCTACGACTTTCCAGTGGACATTCAGCTTCAACTCGGAGATGTCGGCGGTCCATCTGGAGGTCTCATGTTTTCCCTGGGCATCTTGGATGCGCTCAGTGAAGGTTCAATGGCTGGAGGCCTGCACGTATCGGGGACAGGAACAATCACTGCCACTGGAGAGGTCGGCCCAATTGGAGGGGTTGGACTCAAGATGATCGCCGCGAAGAACTCAGGAGCGGACCTGTTTTTGGTGCCTGTGGGTAACTGCGAAGAGGCGATTGGGCAGATTCCCGAGGGATTGGCTGTTGTAACAGTGAGAGACTTGAACGAGGCGCTCGGTACGATCGAAGCGCTGCGGGATGGAAACCAGCTACCAAGCATTAGCTGCAACTAACTAGGAGAGATACATTGACACAGAGCACCCCTCAACAGGGACGTAGGGTTTCGCCGGTATCAATCGCGTTCGGTATTTTGGCCGCGATTGTCTTTGCGCTGGTTAGCGCAGCCGGCATCTACACCGACTGGCTGTGGTTTAGACAGCTCGACTTTGAGGTCGTGTTCTTCACTCAAATCATCGCTCAGGTAGTGGCCTTCGTCATTGGTTTTGTAATCATGACCGCGATTATTGCGGTTGGTCTGATGCTCGCTTGGCGAGCGAGGCCCATTTATCTCAAGATGCCAGAGGAATCACCCTTCCAGGTCTATCAACAGCTCCTGGAGTCCCTGCGCAAAGTTGTCATGTTCGGTGTCCCAGCGCTGATTGGACTGGGTGGTGGATTGGTGGCCGCAGCCGAGTGGCAGAGCGCACTGCTGTTTTTGAACGGTTCAGAGTTTGGCGTTGAAGACGGCCACTTCGGTTTTGACGTAGGTTTCTTCGTCTTTGATTTGCCATTCCTAACGTTTGTTGTTGGCTTCCTCTCCGGTGCGGTCTTCCTTGCAGCCCTCATCAACCTTGCTGTGCATGTTGTCTATGGCGGCATCAGGTTTAGCGGCAGGGAGATCTCGGTCTCAAAACCTGCTCGCGTTCAGCTTTCAATTCTCGTGGCCGTCTACCTCGTGATGCAGGGAGTTAGCCTGTGGTTTGACCAGTATGCGACCGTTGTGAGCGACGGCGAGCTTTTTACTGGAGTCAGCTACTCGGATGCAAATGCGGTCATCCCCGGCTTGCAAATCCTTGCGTTTATCTCGGTGGC
>JAYORB010000001.1:49459-51409 GCA_038123155.1 Aquiluna sp.
CGCAACGATGCCAAGACCACCGCTTCGATTCGAATCATTGACCCAGCCCTTGTTAGCGACGCATTCCGTCAGCTGGAGCAGTACCGCCAGTACTACAGCTTCCCCAACCGCCTTCACGTTGGCAGGTATGAGATTGATGGCGAGACACAGGACACTGTGGTTGCCGTTAGAGAGCTAAACCAGGCCGGCCTAGGAGATTCGCAGTCTTGGTATAACTCAACAATCGTCTTTACCCACGGTTTCGGTTTTGTCGCAGCCTATGGAAACAAGCGTGATAGCGATGGCAAGCCGCTCTTTTTGCAGAGCGGTATTCCAACCGTTGGACTCCTAGGAGACTTCGAGCCTCGGGTTTACTTCGGGCTGAACTCTCCCGAGTACTCGATCGTCGGTGCTCCAGAGGGAGCTGAGCCTTTAGAGTTTGACTTCCCCGCGGGTGAGGATGGCCAGCGCGAGACCTACACGACTTTCAGCGCAGATGGTGGACCGGCAATCGGTGACCTCTTCACGAGGCTTGCCTACGCGCTTCGCTTCCAGAGCGAGCAGATCCTGCTCTCTGAGGCAATCAATGCCGAGTCCCAAATTCTCTACAACCGAGATCCTGCAGACAGGATCAAGGAGGTAGCTCCCTACCTGACCGTCGACACCGAGGTGTACCCGGCAGTAGTGGACGGCAGGATCAAGTGGATTGTCGATGGCTACACAACTTCCACCGATTACCCATACTCGAACCTCGAGCCTTTCAACCTTGCAATCTTGGATACCGCTAGCGAGACCTTCAACCGCGATGTTTCCGAGGTGAACTACATCAGGAACTCGGTCAAGGCGACTGTTGATGCATACGACGGCTCGGTCGATCTCTACCAGTGGGATGAGAATGACCCAATCCTGAATGCATGGATGGGTATCTATCCAGACACGGTTCAGCCGCTGAGTGCCATGAGCGAAGACCTGCTGAGCCACGTCCGCTACCCAGCTGACCTGTTCAAGATGCAGCGTTCGGTGCTGGGTCGCTACCACGTGACCGAAGCCGGAGCTTTTTACTCGCAACAGGATGCTTGGATGACGCCAAACGACCCAGTTGAGGGAACCGGGCTAGGAAGTCTGCAGCCTCCTTATTACCTGACCCTCCAGACACCAGGTTCGGACGAGAGCGCATTCTCGCTCTACTCGACCTTCATCCCGCAGTCCACAGGAGAGACAACTAGAAACGTCCTAACCGGTTACCTCATCGCTAATGCCGAGGCCGGTGGACAGCAGGGAGTCGTCAGCGAGGACTACGGAAAGCTAACGCTGCTCAACCTGCCGAGGGAAACCATCGTTCCTGGACCAGGTCAGGTTCAGAACAACTTCAACGCAGATAGCGACGTATCCTCGCTGCTAAACATCCTGCGTCAGGGATCAACTCGAGTTCTGAATGGAAACCTCTTGACCCTGCCGGTTGGTGGCGGACTGCTTTACGTCCAGCCTGTTTACATCGAGTCAACAGGTGAGACGAGTTACCCGCTGCTCCAAAAGATTCTGGTGGCCTTTGGTGATCAAATTGCCTTTGAGGACACGCTTGAGCTTGCGCTCGATGCACTATTCGGCGGCGACTCGGGAGCTGATGTGGCCGATGGTGGGGCCGGTTCAGTCACCGATTCGGGAACCGACACGGATACTGGCTCCAGTGCTGACTCAGGAAATGCTGCGTTGGACCGCGCGTTGAATGCCGCCAAGGTTGCCCTGGATGACAAGGCAGCTGCCTTGCGTGCTGGAGATTGGACCGCATTCGGAGAGGCTGACGAGAGGCTGCAGCGAGCCATCGAGGATGCCCTGGCAGCATTGGAGAACTAGCGACCAATCTGCTAGTCTGACTACTTCGCCGCGGGGTGGAGCAGTTCGGTAGCTCGCCGGGCTCATAACCCGGAGGTCGTAGGTTCAAATCCTGCCCCCGCAACCAAGTAAACCCCC
>JAYORB010000001.1:51509-76303 GCA_038123155.1 Aquiluna sp.
GCTCTAGGTGTTTGCGAGTGCAGCGAGAGCACTACTGAAGGCTCTTTTCAGGTGTGCGCAACCGAGAGGATCACAGGTCGCGAGGAGGTAGCAGCAGCCCCCATAACCTCCCCAAAACCAAAGCCAATGAGGCTGTGCAGTTGGTATGCAAATGGGACGATTGATACTCCAACTCTGACCATCATCACCGCCTGGATTCCTGTTGGGTCGAGGCTGTGCATTGGCGATGAGGTGAGAGAGGCTCAGGCCAGAGTTGTCACGATCACCGATGAGGTATCTGACTCTTTTGGTGCGACATCTAATAGGCCGTTAGCCTCTTGGACGCCTGGGAGTGAGGTTGAGGTTGGCGTCGCAGCTGGCTTCTCGGTCCAGCTTGCGCCAGGTGAGTTCAGGGGAGTGCTTCTTGGAAGGCAGGCTTGGATTCGCTTTGAACCCGTGAGCGCCAGGTGGAGTTTCTCCGACGGTAATGGCTACTCAGGTTTCCGTGTGGAGAGGGTCTTTGATGAGGCCGGAGAAATTCTTGCAACCGCTGATGTCAAGGTCAGAGCGAGCTACAGGTTCGATGGGGGATCGTGGCAGGAGTCTGATGCGGAAATTTGGCTTTCGAGTAACCAGCTAAGGGTTTTGGTGGTTGAGATTCCTAGGAGAACGCTATTGGTTAGCGGATAACAGAAACTCTTCAGCTGGGACTCATAGAATCCCCAGAGTTGTTGAAGATAATCGACGGGAGCGAAAGGGTTGAAATGAGTCAGTTCCAACGAGGCGATAGCCAGTTCACCTTCAGTACTCCCTATGCGGCACCAGTTGCCCCCCAGCCGCCAAAGCGCAGGGTGGGCGTTTTGGGCATCGCCGCCTTGGCAATGTCAAGTGCCCTGGTAGGAGGCATTATCGGCGCAAGCTCAATGAGTATCAGCTACGTCGCCTCAACACAGCCAGCGCCAGTTGTTGTAAACAGCGTCGAGCAGGTCAACTGGGTGACTGGAGCAGCCTCTCAGGCCGGTCCGTCGGTTGTAACGCTCTCAGTGGATTCCTCTTCTAATTCAGGCTCCGGCTCGGGCGTGATCCTGACTGAGGATGGCTACATTCTCACCAATGCCCACGTAGTGACTCTCGGCGGACAGACAGATGACGCCTCAGTGGCTGTGAGGCTCTTTGATGGCACAGTCGTTCCAGCCGACCTGATTGGCTATGACTCTGTTTATGACCTCGCGGTAATCAAGGTAGAGGCCGAGGGATTGAAGCCAATTGTTTTCGCCGACTCGAAGGATCTCAACGTAGGTCAGAACGTGGTGGCCATCGGAGCGCCCCTTGGGCTCACCTCAACTGTTACCGAGGGTATTGTTTCTGCCCTGAATCGAACCATTCAGGTTGCGAGCTCTGAGGTCTCGGACGAGCCCGGGCTCAGTTTCTGGACTGGAGTCGGAGAGTCAATCTCGATTCAGGTCGTCCAGACTGACGCTGCCATCAACCCCGGAAACTCAGGTGGTGCCCTGGTTGATGAGAATGGTCGACTAATTGGTGTCAACGTCGCAATTGCGACGGCGGGTAACGGTGTTTCCGGTTCAATTGGTGTGGGGTTTGCAATTCCTTCAAACACCGCGGCTCGCATTGCCACCGAAATCATGGAGACCGGAGTTGCAACTCACGGCCTACTTGGAGCAATGGTTCGTAACAGCTTTGCCGCAGACTCAAGCTTCTCCGTGGGAGCCTATGTTGAACAGGTCACTGAGGACGGTGCTGCTAATGCCGCCGGAATCCGCTCCGGTGACGTTGTTATCAAGTTTGCTGGCGAGAGAGTCACGAGTTCGGCTGACCTAACAGCACTTGTGCGTGCGCAGCCAGCTGGGGCTGAGGTCGAAGTTGTAGTCCTCAGAGACGGGACTAACCGCAGCTTCACAGTGACACTCGGCGATGCCGCAGATCTAAACTAGGCAACATGTCAGATCGCGACACCGAGCTCCTCGAAAAAGAGGAAATTCTTGAGGATGGTGACCACGAGCGCTATTCGCACTACGTGAAAAAAGACAAGATTGTGTCTTCGGCAGTCATGGGCAATGCGGTTATGGCGCTGTGTGGAAAGGTGTGGGTTCCCTCTAGGGCACCCGAGAAGTTCCCCGTTTGCCCGACCTGCAAAGCTATCTACGAAAAGCTGAAGCCCTAGCTAAAGACAGTCGGGATGGCTGGGTCGCCCTTTGAAAGCCTCAGCGCGGACTTCGGCAACTCCGCCTTTGCTTCCAGGTGGTGCTTTTTGGCGGCGATGACCCCTTGGTGACCGAGGTGCCTTTCACTTGCCTCACCTTGCTTCATGAGCTCAACTTGTAGAGGACGCCCCTGACCACTTCCAATTAGCTCGGCGGTAGCGACCCCATCTTCGATGAGCCTCGATGCATTTTTCTCGCCACCGCGGTTGGTCTTTGACTTAGACGTCTTGGCAACCTCAGTCCAGCTCTTACCGTCAGAATGAGCGACCAGCTTGTAAACGAAGCCAGCGGTCGGATAGCCGGAACCAGTGACCAACGAGGTGCCCACACCGAATCGATCAACCGGTGAGGCAGACAAGGCAGCGATTGTGTATTCGTCGAGGTCGCTGGTAACAACAATCTTGGTGTTATGTGCTCCAAGCTGATCAAGTTGCTTGCGAACCTCGACTGCTGTGGAGCTGAGATCACCCGAGTCGATTCTCACTGCTGCAACCTTTCCACCAGTCAGCTCAACGGCCATCATTACGGCTCTAGGTATGTCGTAGGTATCGACAAGAAGTGTTGTGTCGGGCCCCATTGAGGCAATTTGCGCCTCAAAGGCCTCTTTCTCAGAGTCATGTAACAGGGTGAAGCTATGGGCGCTGGTTCCCATAGTTGGAATTCCCCAGCTCCGACCGGCTTCAAGATTGCTGGTGGCATCGAACCCCGCTATGAATGCGGCTCTCGCTGCGGCAACGGCTGCAGACTCGTGTGCTCTGCGTGCTCCCATTTCAGCCAGCGATCGGCCGCCTGCGGCTGTGTGCATGCGAGAAGCGGCCGCTGCAACAGCTGAGTCGTAGTTGAGTATTGAGAGAATCACCGTCTCAAGGAGTACTGCCTCTGCGAAACTGCCACGGACAGTCATCACGGGCGAGTTGGCGAAATAGATCTCGCCCTCTCGATAGCCAGAAATCGAACCGCTAAACCGATAATTTGCGAGCCAGTCGAGGGTTTTTTCGTCAACTACGCCTTGAGCTGCCAGAAACCCAAGTTCTGAATCGTCAAAAGTGAATTCCCGGATTGCCTCAAGCACCCGCCCCACGCCTGCGAGTACGCCGTATCTTCTTCCCGCAGGCAGTTGCCTGGTGAATACCTCGAATACGCACTCCCTTTCGGCCTTTCCGGAGCGCAAAGCAGCCTGCAGCATTGTCAGCTCGTAGCGGTCTGTCATTAGGGCGTAGGACACGGCAACAGCCTACTGACTGGAGAATCCGCACCCTAGACTTAGGGCGTGGATGCAAGGCCAATTGGGGTATTCGACTCGGGTGTCGGTGGACTAACCGTCGCCAGGGCGATCATTGATCAGCTTCCAAACGAGTCAATTTCCTATGTGGGTGACACTCTAAATTCCCCGTATGGGCCCAAGAGTCTCTCTGAGGTAAGAAAGCTGGCCCTCGAGGTCATGGATGAGCTTGTCGCCTCTGGCGTAAAGCTCTTGGTCATTGCCTGCAACTCTGCATCAGCTGCGGTTTTGCGAGATGCGAGAGAGCGCTACACAGATGGTCTTGGAGTGCCAGTGGTTGAGGTGATCCAGCCTGCAGTGAGGTCAGCGGTTGGAACCAGTAGCTCCAAAAGGGTGGGTGTTATTGGAACATCGGCAACAATTTCGTCCAAGGCCTACGAAGACGCTTTTGCGGCGGCGGTTGACTTCGAGATTTTCAGCGCAGCATGCCCCGCTTTCGTTGACTTTGTTGAGAGAGGCGTGACCTCAGGCCCGGAGCTTTTAGATGTGGCTGCGGACTACTTGCAGCCCCTAAAGGATGCAAAAGTTGACACCTTGGTTTTGGGCTGCACTCACTATCCGCTTTTGCAAGCGGCTCTCGCCTATGTCATGGGTGACGGAGTAAACCTGGTGTCATCCGCTGAGGAGACCGCTAAAGATGTCTTCCGGGTCTTGACCGAGGAGAATCTGGGTGCTCCGGAGGGTAATAAGCCGGTTCACAACTTCTTTGCTACCGGGGATGCGGAAGAGTTTCAGACACTCGCGGGTAGATTCCTCGGACCAGAGGTAGCCTCGGTGAGACACCTCAAGCGAAAGGTTACAGATGGCTAGAGCAGATGGCAGAGAGCTAAACCAGATGCGAGAGGTTGTGATTCAGCGCAATCACACTATGCATGCCGAGGGTTCAGTGCTGGTCTCATTTGGCAACACCAAGGTTCTCTGCAACGCCTCCTTCACCCCTGGAGTGCCAAGGTTCAAGAAAGATTCCGGCGAAGGTTGGGTGACCGCCGAGTACGCAATGCTACCGAGGGCTACGAACACCAGGTCCGACCGCGAAAGCGTCAGAGGAAAGATTGGTGGCCGCACCCATGAGATTTCTAGGCTCATTGGCAGGGCTCTCAGGGCGGTGGTCGACTACAAAGAGCTCGGCGAAAACACCATCGTCATTGATTGCGACGTAATTCAAGCTGACGGTGGGACGAGGACGGCCTCGATAACCGGAGCATTTGTGGCCCTTGCGGACGCTATCGCATGGGCCAAATCGAAGGGCCACATTTCGGCAAGCTCAAAGCCACTTCTCGATACAGTCTCGGCAGTCTCAGTTGGGATAGTCGACGGAGTGCCAATGACGGATCTGGCTTACGTTGAGGATGTCGCGGCAGATACTGACATGAACGTGGTTGTTACCGGCCGGGGTCTTTTTGTTGAGGTTCAGGGCACGGCAGAGGCCGAGCCCTTCGACCGAGACGAACTCAACAGTCTCCTAGAGCTGGCCCTCGGTTCGACGGCGGAACTCTCCGAGGCGCAGCGACAAGCGCTGGGTGACGACCTGGATCTCAAGTAAGAGGCTCATGGAACTCGTCTTCGCCACTGGTAATGCCCACAAGGCGTCCGAGGCCGAGCAGATATTGCGTGGCAGACTGCCGGGCATTAGCGTCCTTACTTTTGATGGCGAGTCTCCAGTTGAATCTGGAACAAGCTTTCTCGAGAATGCTCTAATCAAGGCCCGAGCTGCACACCAATCGACCGGTAAACCTGCATTTGCTGATGACTCAGGTTTGGCGGTTGAGGTCATGGGCGGGGCACCAGGTATCTTTTCAGCCATTTGGGCCGGAACGCGAGACGATGCAACCAACCGCGACCTGCTTCTGGCGCAACTAGCGGACATTCCTCTAGAGCACAGAGCTGCGGCCTTTGTTTGCACGATCGCACTTGTGACAGATGACGGTGAAGTTAGCTTTACGGGTATCTGGAGCGGAACCATCGCTGAGGTGGCAGCTGGTGAAGGGGGGTTTGGATACGACCCTGTGTTCATTCCAGAGGGATTCGCGCAGACCGCCGCAGAGCTCGATCCTGAGGTGAAGAATTCAATGTCGCATCGATTTCTTGCGATGCAGCAGATGGCGGACTACCTAGAAAAATCGTCCTAGCGCCCCCAGCAGGATTCGAACCTGCGCACCCGCCTCCGGAGAGCGGTGCTCTATCCCCTGAGCTATGGGGGCGGCAGCGAAAGCCTATCAGCGAGGCACTTTGCAGGCCGCTGTGTGGAAGGTTACTGATGTAGCCTTGGGCTTGAATTTTTTAGCCTTGGAGCCTTGTGAGAAAAAACCAATTGCCAGGTCCTGCTGATTGGTGGCGGGACGCAGTCGTCTATCAGATCTACCCTCGAAGCTTTGCCGATGGCAATGGCGATGGCATCGGAGATATCAAGGGAATCCTTTCTCGAGTTGACTACTTGGCAAGCCTCGGCATTGACGCGGTTTGGATGTCGCCGTTTTTCCCCTCCCAGCTTGCAGACGGAGGTTATGACGTTGACGACTACCAGGCAATAGACGAGCGAATTGGAACGCTTGAAGAATTTGATGAGTTAGTGTCCAAGCTTCACGAGCGGAACATCAGGGTCTTCGTAGACATCGTTCCTAATCACTCGTCTAACCGTCACGCGTGGTTCATCGAGGCCCTCAACAGCGAGCCAGGTTCCAAGGCTCGTGATCGCTACATCTTCAGAGATGGCAAGGGCGAAGGCGGGGCGGAGCCTCCCTCAAAGCTCGCGAGCCACTTTGGTCCCGAGGGCTGGACCCAGGTACCAGACGGCCAGTGGTACATGCACCTGTTCACAAAGGAGCAGCCTGATTTCAATTGGGACAACAAGGAGGTGAACCAATACTTCCTGGACACCCTGCGCTTTTGGTCTGACCGCGGCGTCGACGGGTTCCGAATCGATGTCGCGCATGCTTTGAAGAAAGATCTTGAGCCTCTTCCAGACCGGGATTCTTACGCGCTCTCGGTGATGAAAGACGACGGCACCGATCCCATATTCGATCGCGATGAGGTCCACGAGGTTTATGCGGATTGGCGAAGGGTTTTCAATGAGTATGACCCGCCAAGAGTCGCCGTCGCCGAAGCCTGGGTACACCCAAATCGTCGTCCTCCGTATGCCTCTAAAAACGGACTGGGTCAGGCGTTCAACTTTGATCTTCTAGCTTCAAAATGGGACGCGCAAAGCTTCCGCGAGATCATCGTGGACAATCTGCAAATGAGCAGCCAAACGGGTTCCTCCTCGACCTGGGTTATGTCTAACCACGATGTGATTAGGCATGCGACAAGGCTCGCAATTCCGGGATACGGAGAGTCAGCTGACGGATTCGGTGATGAGCACCGTTGGTACATAGAGAACAGGTTGAATCCAAACCTTGACTTTGACCTGGGGCTTTCAAGGGCGAAGGCTGCAACGCTTCTGATCCTCGCTCTCCCAGGGTCGACCTACATCTATCAGGGTGAGGAGCTTGGTCTTCACGAGGTTCTTGATATTCCTGCCGCGGACATGCAGGACCCACAGTGGTTTCGAGGTGAGGGGAAACTAAAGTCGCGAGATGGTTGCCGTGTGCCGTTGCCTTGGAAGAGCTCGGGAAGCTCCTTCGGCTTCGGAAGTGCAGGCGCCCACCTCCCGCAACCGAAGTGGTTTTCTCAGACCAATGTCGAGGCCGAGGAGCAGGGAGATTCGACTCTGAACCTCTACCGCAAGGCAATTCAGCTGAGGAAGTCAACGCTTAGCTCGGAGACTCTCAGTTGGCTTGAGACACCGGTCAACACCACGGCATTTGTTCGTGATGGGGTTACTTGCATTACGAATTTTGGAGACACAGAGGTCGAGCTTCCCGGCGGTGAGGTGCTCATTTCATCGAGTCCTGTCTCTGGAGGCAAGCTTCCGGGTAACTCGACAGCCTGGGTCGCACCCCTTTAGTCTCGCAAGGCCGGAGGGTATGATTTAGGCCTACCCCCAAGTGCCAGAGTCGGCATTTTTCGCCCCTAACCAGGAAATCCTTTGACGCCAGAACAGCTCAACGAAGCAATAGTCAATGCCCTAACGACATTGGCTGAATCTGGCACGTTTGAACCCGCAGCGGTGCCTGCAGAGGTGGTTGTAGAGCGGCCAAAAAACCGTGAGCACGGAGACTGGGCCACCAATGTAGCGATGCAGCTAGCAGGCAAATTGGGCACAAATCCAAGAGTCCTGGCACAGCAGCTTGCGGACGCCCTAGCGAAAACCGATGGGGTCGAGTCTGTCTCGGTTGCAGGCCCTGGATTTATAAATTTCTTTGTTTCGGATGCCGCCGCAGGTGCTCTAGCAAAGTCCATTGTTGAAATGGGCGAACAGTATGGCCTCTCGGCAGAGCTTGCGGGGCAGAAGCTCAACCTAGAGTTTGTCTCGGCAAATCCAACCGGCCCAATTCATCTTGGGGGAACAAGGTGGGCAGCCGTTGGAGATTCACTTGCAAGAATCCTCCAGTCTCAGGGTGCCGAGGTCACACGCGAGTACTACTTCAATGACCACGGCGCACAGATAGATCGCTTCGCTAGGTCATTGGTTGCAGCCGCACTTGGAGAGCCTGCACCCGAGGATGGCTACGCAGGCGAATACATAACAGAGATCGCCCAGCAAATACTGGCCAGCCAGCCTGAGGTTCTCGAGCTTTCAGGAGAAGAGCAGCAGGAGGCCTTCAGGGCTGCCGGTGTGAGCATGATGTTTGAACAGATCAAACAGTCCTTAGAGGATTTCGGAGTTCATTTCGACGTTTTCTTCCATGAGAACTCGCTGTACGAGTCTGGTGCTGTAGAAAAGTCCATTTCGAGGCTCCGTGAGCTTGGTCACATCTTCGAAGAAGAGGGTGCAGTGTGGCTACGTTCGAGCACCTTTGGAGACGATCGGGATCGCGTGGTGGTCAAGTCTGACGGTGACTCTGCTTACATCGCAGGTGACATCGCCTACTACCTAGATAAGCGAAGCCGCGGATGTGACACCGCCATCTACATGCTGGGGGCAGATCACCACGGCTACGTGCCCAGGATGATGGCCCTGTGTGCAGCATTCGGAGATGTTCCCGGCAAGAACATGGAGATTCTCATTGGCCAGCTGGTGTCTCTTGTGAGGGATGGGGAGCCTGTTCGCATGTCCAAGCGCGCCGGCAACGTCGTGACAATGGAAGATCTTGTTGATGCAGTCGGTGTTGATGCCGCCCGGTATGCACTGACTCGCTCGTCGATTAATTCGCCTCTTGACATTGATGTTGAGCTGCTTGCGAGGCACACCAACGACAATCCGGTCTTTTATGTTCAGTACGCTCACGCGAGAACCAAGCAGGTTGACCGTAATGCACCGACCTTGGATGTTGATCGGAGCGAGTTTGACCCGGCGCTACTGAGCGAACCTAGCGAGTCAGAGCTCTTGGCAAAGCTCGCCGAGTTTCCACGGGTAGTCTCGCAGGCCGCGGAGTTTAGAGAGCCGCACCGGGTCGCCCGCTACCTCGAAGAGGTTGCCGGCAGCTACCACCGCTTCTACGACAGCTGCAGGATTTTGCCGTTACCTGCAAGGGAGGTCGAGACCGTCCACCGGACAAGGCTCTGGCTCAATGATGCTGCGGGAGTGGTCTTGGCAAACGGCCTTGCTTTGCTTGGCGTGAGTGCACCGGAGAGGATGTAATGGCGATGCAGAATCCTCTATCTCCTAGCTGGCTCAGTGAGGACAAGGACACTAACTTTCTTGACCCTGCAGTTTGGCCCGCCTCGGCAAGCCGGAACGAGCGTGGTGAGCTGGAACTTGGAGGCATTAGTTCACCCGAGCTCGTCAGGCAGTACGGCTCCCCGCTATACGTTGTCGACCAGGATGACTTTGAAGCCCGCCTTAAAGCGGTAAAGAGCTCTTTTGAAGCGGCTGCTGCAAAAGCCGGAACATCAGTAAAGCTCTACTACGCCTCAAAAGCTCTTTTGACCACCGACATCGCAAGGTGGGTTGTCGAGGCCGGCTATGCAATTGATGTTTCCACCGGCGGTGAGCTTGCGGTTGCTCTTGCAGCTGCCACACCCGGCGAGCGCCTTGGCGTGCATGGAAACAATAAGTCGCTCGTGGAGATTGGCAGGGCGGTAAGTGCCGATGTTTCCGCGATAGTCATCGACTCCGAGATTGAGATAGAGCGGATCGCGTCGATAGCTGGAGCGCAGGACAAGGTTCAACCTGTGAGACTGCGGGTGAATTCTGGGGTTCATGCCAGCACCCATGAGTATCTAGCGACTGCCAGGGAGGATCAGAAATTTGGCATTGCTCTTGAGGACGTGCCGTCGATGGTGGAGAAAATTCGAAGTCACTCGCACCTGCGCTTCCTGGGCCTCCACTCACACATTGGGTCTCAGATATTTGCGGTGGATGGCTTTGTTGCGGCCGCGGAGAAGCTTCTCGAGGTTCACGCAAAGCTTTTAGCGGACGGCGATGTTCCTGAGCTAAATCTCGGCGGCGGATTCGGTATTAGCTACACCTCGGCAGACTCCCCAATGCCAATTGGAGATCTCGCTGAGCAAATCGTCACGGCTGTAGCCAAAAAGTGTGGGGAGCTAGGTATCAAGGTTCCAAGGCTTGCGTTCGAGCCTGGTCGAATCATTGCAGGCCCAGCAGGGGTAACTCTCTACTCAGTTGGCACAACCAAAGAGGTTCACATATCTGAGGCCGGAGCTGAAGCATCTCGTCGCTACGTAAGCGTTGATGGAGGAATGAGCGATAACATCCGTCCCTCCCTCTATGAGGCCGAGTACTCCGCTGCGCTGGCTTCCAGAACTTCCTCGGAGAAGGGTGTGTTATCACGCGTGGTTGGAAAGCATTGCGAGTCTGGGGACATTGTCGTCAGGCACGAGATGTTGCCCGGCGACTTGGCTGTAAACGATCTATTGGCGGTTCCGGCAACAGGTGCCTACTGCTTTTCGCTATCTTCTAACTACAACTTTGTTCCCAGGCCGGCTCTCGTTGCCGTCAGTGGCGGTAAGGCCAAGGCGCTGGTGAGGGCAGAGTCCGAGCAGGATCTGCTCGAAAGAGATATGGGCTACCAACCCGGAGGTGGAGAGTAATGCAGGCTGCATACAGGCCTATCCGTGTTGGTCTACTGGGTGCTGGCTCAGTGGGATCTCAGGTTGCCCGGCTCCTGATTGAGAATCGTGAGGAGCTAGCCAAGCGTGTGGGTGCGGAACTTGAGCTGGTAGGTATTGCCGTTCGAAACAAGAGCGCAAAGCGAGATGTTGAGCTTCCAAAGGAATTACTCACTGAAGATGCGGAGTCAGTCATTCTTGGCTCTGACATTGTCATTGAGCTTGCGGGAGGAATCGAGCCTGCAAAGAGCTGGATAGCGATGGCGCTTAACGCTGGAGCGGATGTCATAACAGCCAACAAGGCACTCATCGCGGCTCACGGGTCTGAACTAACTGCTCTTGCCCAGCAGTTTGGTGCACAGCTCTACTACGAGGCAGCTGTGGGTGGCGCAATTCCAATCATCCGTCCATTGAGGGCATCGCTCGCGGGCGACAAGATCAATCGCGTTATGGGAATCGTCAACGGCACGACCAACTACATCCTCGATCAAATGGAGACAACGGGGGCGAGCTTCGAGGACGCCCTGGCTGAGGCTCAGGCGCTTGGTTACGCAGAGGCAGATCCAACAGCAGACGTAGAGGGCTATGACGCGGCCAGCAAAGCCGCGATTCTCGCCGGATTGGCATTCCACAGTGAGGTGCCTGTGGACAAGGTTCACCGCGAGGGCATTACATCCATCACTGCTTTGCAAATTGAGACGGCAAGGCAGGCCGGCTACACCGTGAAGCTCCTCGCCATCTGCGAGCGCGCAGGGGACACCGGTGAAGGTTTGGTGGCCAGGGTCCACCCAACCTTGATTCCTCTGGACCATCCGCTCGCGGCCGTTAGGGGCGCTTACAACGCGGTGTTTGTTGAGGCTGAGAGTGCGGGAAGGCTGATGTTCTATGGGGCTGGAGCAGGAGGCCCAGAGACGGCGTCCGCCGTTCTAGGTGATCTGGTTTCGGCCGCAAAGCGACACCTCGCCGGAGGCCCAGGACTCGGAGACTCAACCCACGCCGACCTCGAGGTGATGCCGGTGCAGGCAATCTTTACCCGGTTCCAAATCACCTTGGAGGTCAAAGACCAACCAGGCGTGCTCGCCTCGGTTGCGAAGCAGTTTGCCGACAATGATGTGAGTGTTGAGACGGTCGCTCAAAGCGGTGCTGCAGACTCAGAACTTGCACTTCTTACCATCATGACGCATTCGGCCTCTGAGGCTGCTCTGGAGAGGCTCGCCTCGGAGCTGGCAAAGAATGCAGCTGTGAAGCGCGTGAGTTCCGTAATCAGGGTGGAGGGCGTCTAATGGCTCATCAGTGGCGGGGCGTTATCCGCGAATACATGGACAGGCTTCCCTTTACCAAGGACGACCCGGTAGTCACTCTTGGAGAGGGCGGGACGCCATTGATTGAGGCACCTGCACTTGCAAGGCTGCTGGATGTGGGGAGCGTCCACCTCAAGTTTGAGGGCATGAACCCAACGGGGAGCTTCAAAGATCGAGGCATGACGACGGCCGTCTCCAAAGCACTCGGAGATGGTGCAAAGGCGGTAATCGCAGCCTCAACCGGTAACACCAGCGCTGCCGCTGCCGCCTATGCGGTCAAGGCAGGAATGCAGTCTGTTGTTTTGGTGCCAGCTGGAAAGATTTCCTGGGGCAAGCTGTCTCAGGCTGTTGCCCATAAAGCTCAAATTCTTCAGGTTCGAGGCAACTTTGATGACTGTCTCAGACTCGCGCGAGAGTTGAGTGAGAACTATCCGGTGTTCCTCGTGAACTCGGTTAACCCCAACCGGCTTCAGGGCCAAAAGACGGCTGCCTTTGAAGTAGTTGACGTTTTGGGCGAGGCCCCAGATCTTCACGCAATGCCGCTGGGAAATGCCGGCAACATCTCTGCATACCACCTCGGTTATCGCGAGGAGGTTGCCGACCAGCGAATCAAGAAGCAGCCAATGCTGTATGGCATCCAGGCTGCAGGTTCTGCTCCTTTCATTCAGGGTTCACCGGTGGCTAAGCCCGAGACGATTGCCACGGCAATCCGCATTGGAAACCCGGCATCATGGGATCTAGCGCAGGAGGCCAAGCGAGACAGCGGCGGCGGATTCGGTTCTGTCAGCGACAAAGAGATTCTGTGGATGCACAGGTTCCTGTCGCAAGAGACAGGTGTGTTTGTCGAGCCATCCAGCGCTACTGGCGCAGCCGGTCTTTACAAGCTCAAGCAACTGGGTGAGCTGCCGAAGGTAAACCGCATCGTGGTAACTGTGACTGGCCACGGCCTCAAGGATCCTGACTGGGCATTGAAGGACGAGAACGGCAGGAGGATAAAGCCAAAGAAAGTCCCGACCTCGGCCTCCTCGGTCGCTGAGATTCTAGGTTTGGAGCGCAAATGAAGGTAACAGCAAAGATTCCTGCGACTAGCGCCAACCTCGGACCTGGCTTCGACACTCTAGGCATGGCACTCTCGCTCTACGACGAGTATTCGGCAGAGACAGTTGGCTCCAAGCTTGAGATTGAGATCATTGGAGAGGGCCAAAAGGATGCGCCCCGCGATGAAAACAACCTCGTATTTAGGGCGATCAAAGTGGTGTTTGACTCGCTGGGCAAGAAGGTGCCCGCACTGAAGCTTGTCTGTCACAACAACATCCCCCACGGCAGGGGTATGGGTTCTTCGGGTGCTGCGGTAGCCGGGGGAGTGATGATTGCGGCAGGCCTACTGGAGAGTGAGAAGCAGTTCTCGGAGCAGGAGCTGCTCGAGTTTGCAACCGAGTTGGAGGGACACCCCGACAACGTGGCACCGGCGCTATTCGGTGGCCTGACGGTGGCGTGGATGGATGAGGGCGGCCCACACCACAAAAAGCTCACCACCCACCGGGGTTTGTCACCTTTGGTTTTGGTTCCTTCGAATCAGATGTCGACTTCGCTGGCTCGGTCCTTGCAGCCGCAGTCCGTTCCGCACACTGACGCAGTCTTCAATGTTTCCCGGTCGGCGCTTCTCGTTGCAGCACTAACCCAGAGTCCTGAGCTTCTTATGGCAGCCACAGAGGACAGGCTCCACCAGAACTACAGAGCCAGCGCAATGCCGCAGACTTCGGAGCTCATTGCTGCTCTTCGCTCAAAGGGCCACCCTGCAGTTGTTTCGGGTGCCGGTCCATCGGTGCTGGTGCTGGAGGACGATCCACAGAAACGGCTTTCAGCTATCTCCCACGTTGAGAAGAATTTCCCAGGTTGGGACGCCATGCCACTTGCAGTTGATGTCAAAGGTGCTAGTCTTATCTAGCAGCCAGGATCAGGCAGCTAAATAAGCCCCTCTGCATCTTCATTCAATTCTGAATCGCGGTTTCGCGCCGCAAAGAAATGAGAAAAATACACAATGGATGAAATCCAAGAAGAAAAGCCGGTAAAGCGCACCAGGCGTGTGAGCTCATCGGCAGCCTCAGCAAAGACTGAGGAGAAGACCGAGGCAAAGCCCGAGGATTCAAAGCCAGCCGAGAGCACCCCTGCCGCCGAGTCGAAGACCGACAGCGGGGAGAAGAAGGCTCCGGCCTCTCGAGCTCGCAAGAGCTCGAAGCCAGCAGCAGAAAAGGCTGATGGCGACAGCGCGGCTAGCTCGGAGAAGTCAGAGAGCTCCTCAGAGAGCAAGGAAAAGACTTCGGATCGTCGTGAAGACCGCGAGACCCGCAACTCTGACCGCGAGAACCAGCGCGACCGCGATGATGACCGTAGGGGTGGCGGACGCAACCGTAGGGGTCGCTACCGCGATCGTGATCGCAGGCGCAACCAGGAAGATGTCGAGCCAGAGATTACTGAGGATGACGTCCTACTTCCTGTGGCCGGAATCCTCGATGTCCTCGACAACTACTCATTCCTGCGCACCAGTGGTTACCTCCCAGGTCCAAACGATGTCTACGTTTCCCAGGGTCAGGTCAAAAAATATGGTCTTCGCAAGGGTGACGCCGTGGTTGGTTCAATCAGGCAGCCTCGCGAGGGTGAAAACCAGCGCCAGAAGTTCAACGCGCTTGTTCGAGTTGAGTCCATCAATGGCCAGACTCCAGAAGAGGCCGCTGCCAGAGTCGAATTTGGCAAGCTGACTCCGCTCTATCCAGACACCAGGCTTCGACTGGAGACTGACAACAAGAAGCTCTCGACGAGAATCATTGACCTAGTCGCCCCGATTGGTAAGGGTCAGCGTGGTCTTATCGTCTCCCCACCAAAGGCCGGAAAGACCCTGGTGCTTCAGGCGATCGCTAACGCAATCTCTGCCAACAACCCAGAGGTTCACCTGATGGTCGTATTGGTCGACGAGCGTCCCGAGGAAGTTACCGACATGCAGCGCACCGTCAAGGGAGAGGTAATTGCCTCCACCTTTGACCGTCCAGCAGATGACCACACCACCGTTGCTGAACTAGCCATTGAGCGAGCTAAGCGACTGGTGGAGATGGGTCATGACGTTGTTGTGTTGCTTGACTCGATTACCAGACTTGGCCGTGCTTACAACCTGAGCGCCCCAGCTTCGGGCCGAATCCTCTCCGGTGGCGTTGATTCCTCAGCCCTCTACCCTCCAAAGCGTTTCTTTGGTGCGGCTAGAAACATTGAGGACGGCGGCTCGCTAACCATTCTCGCTACTGCTCTCGTGGAGACCGGAAGCAAGATGGACGAGGTCATCTTCGAGGAGTTCAAGGGCACCGGAAACATGGAGCTCAGGCTGTCGCGCCAGCTGGCTGACAAGAGGATTTTCCCTGCGGTAGACATCAACGCCTCCGGCACACGCCGCGAGGAGATGCTGATGAGCCAGCAGGAGACCAAGATCATCTGGAAGCTCCGCAGGGCCCTGGCAGGTCTAGAGCAGCAGCAAGCCCTTGAGCTTGTGCTCTCGAGATTGAAGGACACCGCGAGCAACGTTGAGTTCCTTCTCAAGCTTGAGAAGTCAATGCCAGTTCCTACCGAGACCGATTCGGAATAGCTTTGCAGGATTCGCTTGCTGGCCTCAGAGCCGAGCACGCGAGTTTGCAGGAGCAGCTCAGCGACTCGGCGGTTCACTCCAACCCTGCGCTGTCTAAGAAACTAAATCGGCGCTACGCCGAGCTCAGCACAATTCTCGATGCCGATTCAGAGGCCACCAGAATTGAGCAGGATTTGGAGGCCGCGACTGAGCTGGCAGCCGAGGACGAGAGTTTTGCCGCAGAGCTACCAAAACTTGAGGAGCAGCTTGCAACCGCGAAAGAGCGGCTCAGGCGACTGCTGATTCCAAGGGATCCCGATGACGGGCGAGATGTGATTCTCGAGATCAAGGCCGGCGAGGGCGGAGCCGAATCAGCGCTGTTTGCCGGGGACCTTCTGAGGATGTATTTGCACTACGCATCCGCTAAAGGCTGGAAAGCTGAGGTGCTCGATAAAACCGAGTCTGACCTTGGTGGCATCAAAGATTGCCAGGTTGCGGTGAAGTCCTCTTCAACCGATCCGGCTCAGGGTGTCTGGGCACACCTGAAGTATGAGGGTGGTGTTCACCGAGTGCAGCGTGTGCCCGTGACCGAGACACAGGGCCGAATCCATACTTCTGCCGCTGGAGTTCTCGTGTTTCCTGAGGTTGACGAGCCCGAGGAAGTTGAAATCTCTCCCAACGAGATCAGGGTCGATGTCTTTAGGTCATCTGGTCCTGGCGGGCAGTCTGTGAACACGACTGACTCGGCGGTGAGAATCACGCACCTCGAGACAGGCATCGTGGTCTCGATGCAGAACGAAAAGAGCCAGCTACAAAACCGAGAGGCCGCAATGCGCGTTCTTCGCGCGAGGCTGTTGGCTTTTCAGCAAGAGGCCATCGACGCCGAGCAATCTGCGGCTCGAAAGAGTCAGGTCCGAACCGTGGACCGTTCAGAGCGAATCCGCACCTATAACTTCCCAGAGAATCGGATTGCCGACCACCGTACCGGTTACAAGGCCTACAACCTTGATCAGGTAATGGACGGGGCGCTAGATCCAATAGTTGAGTCGGCAATCAAGATGGACGAAGAGGCAAGGCTCGCGGCCCTTGGCAATACCGAATCTTCTAACTGAGGCACTCGCCACCATTTCGCAACGGCTTCAGGCCGTTGGCATAGTTTCATTTGATCCAGAGAGTGAGGTTCTGCTTGCCGATTTTCTTGGGGTTTCACGTGGCGAGTTGACCGCAATGGTTCTCACCGGAGAGAGTCGGGACCTCTCCCAGCTCGAGGTTCTAGTTAGAAGACGTGAGCAAAGAGAACCCCTTCAGCACATAACCGGTAAAGCCCCATTTAGGTCAATCGAACTACAGGTCGGCCCTGGGGTATTTGTGCCAAGGTTTGAGACAGAGATGGTCACCCAAATAGGAATTGACTTTCTGAGGTCGCTACCAACCGCGGGTCGTGCGGTTGATGCTGGGACTGGTTCTGGAGCGATAGCAATATCCTTAGCTAGAGAAACGCCGGCAACCGTTGCGGCAATAGAGGCCTCGGAGGCTGCCGCAGAGTTCGCAAGGCGCAACATTGAGACTTTGGCGCCTTCGGTTGAACTAATTGTCGGTGACTTTGCAGTCGAGCTGCCCAAGCAGGAGAGCCTGGACCTAGTAATCAGCAATCCGCCATACATCCCCGCGAACGCAGTGCCCATAGACCCAGAGGTTAGGGACCACGATCCTGAACTAGCTCTCTACTCGGGCGAGGATGGCCTCAATGCAATTCGCGAGCTGGCAGTGGTTGCTCAAGTTCCTCTCAGGTCAGGCGGGTTACTTGTGATCGAGCACGCCGACGGGCAGTCAGATGATGTTCGTGAATTACTATTGTCAGAGGGCTGGCGCTCGGTGAGCGTGCATCCTGATAACACCGGAAGACTGCGCGCTGTCAGCGCCTTGAGAAAGTAGGGAAAGCTTGCAGAGGGTTTATGACTGCTCGGTGGACACCGACCTTTTGACAGGCTTTCGGCTTGCCAAGGTCTCGCTCGACCGCAACGAGTTGGTTGTCCTCCCAACTGACACTGTCTACGGCATTGCCGCTAATGCGTTCAGCGCCAAGGGCGTCGAGGCACTCCTAAATGCCAAGGGTCGGGACAGGACGATGCCGCCACCGGTCTTGATACCCAAGGTTGAAACAATGTCGGCGCTCGCTGCCGATTTACCGCTGGTTGCAAATCAGTTGGCAGCTGCCTTTTGGCCCGGAGCACTCACCATGGTCCTCAAGGCTCAACGCTCGCTCGAGTGGGATCTGGGTGAAACTCGAGGAACTGTAGCCCTCAGGGTCCCAGATCACAAGATTACCCTCGCGCTCTTGGAAGACGTTGGTCCGCTTGCGGTCTCAAGTGCGAACCTGACCGGAAAGGATGCGGCTGTCAATGTGCAGCAGGCAGTGGAGCACTTTGGCGACAAAGTGGCTGTCTATCTTGACGGTGGAGCATCGCCCAAGGCCGAGGCTTCCACGATTTTGGATCTGACTCAGGTTCGTGACGGAGAACCGATTCGGGTCCTCCGAAAGGGAGCAATCTCTCTCGACAGAATTCGATCGGTCATCGGCAACGTGGAGCTAGAGGTCGACTAGTGCGGGCCTACTTCCTGGTCGCTCTGATCACGGCAATCGTGACCTTTGGTGCGACCTGGGGAGTCAGATCACTTGCTAAGCGCTACAACATCACACCAGCGATACGCGATCGCGATGTTCATAAATCCCCGACCCCGCGCATTGGCGGACTTGGCATGCTTATTGGGCTCTTCGCTGGGTTCTATGCGGCGGGGAGCTTTGGTTGGTTTGAATCGATTTTCACGGAACCTGGTCCGATTTGGGCAATCATCGGTGCGGGTGGGCTCATTGTCGTCATCGGGTTGCTTGATGATCTCATCGAGCTTGACTGGACAGCGAAAATGGGCGGCCAGATGGCGGCTGCTTGGATTCTCGCCTCCTCAGGCGTGCAGATTGTTTCTCTCCCCATTGGGGGTATCACTGTAGGTAGCTTTGGAGTCTCTCTGGCTATCACCGTGTTCGTCGTGGTGCTGGTGATGAACGCGGTCAATTTCATAGATGGGCTCGATGGCTTAGCGGCTGGGGTGGTGGCCATCGGGACCTTTGCGTTCTTCATCTATACCTACCTGCTTGCTCAGCAGACCTCACCAACCAACTACTTCTCAACCGCGGGCCTGCTATCCGCGATTGTCTTGGGCTTGGTTTTTGGTTTTCTTCCCCACAACTGGCGTCCCGCAAAGATTTTTATGGGTGACTCAGGTGCGATGCTACTCGGGCTACTGATGGCGACGAGTGCCATCCAGGTGACTGGGTCAATTGACCCTGCGACAGTCACCAGTAACGACCTGCTTCCAGCTCTGATACCTCTTGCTCTGCCGGTTTTTATTCTCGTGCTCCCACTGCTGGATCTTCTACTTGCTGTCGTGAGGCGACTGAGAAGGGGTAAGTCACCGTTTGCTCCGGACAAGGAGCACATCCACCACCAGCTCCAAGACATTGGCCATTCTCACCAGGGTGCCGTTCTCGTCTTTTATCACTGGACCGCTTTTGTCTCGACAAGTTTGCTGCTGTTTTTCTGGCTTGAGCTGGCACAGGTATTGATAATCTTTGGCTTCTGGCAGATTCTGGCCCTGGTGCACACCTACTGGCCAGTATTTGCGAGGGTGGCGAAACGTAGGAGGCGAAATGCAGCGAAACAGCGCTGATCTGTTTGGGCTCGCTCTAAAGCTCTCGCTTTTGCTGGCCATTGTCATCGCCGCTCTCGGATCACTTGTCGGGCTGCTGATCTTTGGTCTGCCCGGGGTCTATTCGGCGCTTATTGCTGCTGCGGTGTCGGTCAGCTTCGGTGTTTTGACAATTCTTAGCATTCGAATCGGCAGCAGGCTGCCGCTCAATGGTTTTTACGGTCTCGTTCTCGGAGGCTGGCTACTCAAGATCTTGCTTTTCGCGGTTCTGCTTGGGGCGTTGCAGGGAGCAGAGTTTATGTCGGGTCCCATGTTCTTTTTCGCGATTGTGACATCGGTTTTGGGTGGCCTTTCGATTGATTCTTACCTCGTGCTGAGCTCAAAGCTGCCCGCCGTCGAAAATTAGTCTGCCAATTTCGGAATTGGGTAAGTTTGGCCTTTGTTGGTCTTGTAAACTCTTGGAGAAATCCAAACCATGCAAAGTGCGGCCTAGGTCGCCCTAACAGGGGAGAACTATCCTGTTCACTGCTCTGAAGTTGGCGGCCGAGGACGGCCAATTTAGCCCGCCAACGATTTACGAGTTCTACCCCGAGGTATTCCTTTTTGAGGGAACTCCCTTTGCAATAAACCGAATCATGATGATTCGACTCATCGTCATGGTTTTGCTGCTCGTACTTTTCTGGCTCTGGGCTAGGAAGTTCAACCAGTCGGTGAAAGCGGGCCAGGTAGTGCCTGGTCGCTTCCAGCTGCTTGGTGAGATGGCGCTGAATTTTGTTCGAAAGTCCATTGCCCACGATCAGCTAGGTGAGAAGGACGGCGATAGGTTCCTGCCACTTCTTACGACCATCTTCTTCATGGTGCTTGGCATGAACATAACCGGAATCATTCCATTCGCGAACATTGCCGGAACCTCGGTAATCGGTATTCCACTGGTCTTGGCTGCGGCTGCGTACGTAACGTTCATTTACGCTGGCATCAAGCGGCACGGCATGGGCTTTTTCAAGAATGCCCTGTTCCCCTCGGGCGTTCCGGTCTACTTCTATACCCTTGTCACTCCGATTGAGTTCTTGTCGACCTTCATTCTGCGTCCTGTCACTTTGGCGCTTCGTCTTCTGATGAACATGGTTGCCGGCCACCTGCTCTTGGTGCTGTGTTTTTCGGCCACGCATTTCTTCTTTTTCCAGGCCGAGGGTATCTTCCAGTTCTTCGGGGCGGGAACCCTGCTGTTTGGATTCGCCTTTACGCTCTTTGAAATTTTGGTGTCTGTCTTGCAGGCATACGTATTCACACTTCTGACCACTGTCTACATCCAGTTGGCATTGGCAGACGAACACTAAACAACCACGGAAGGAAATCAAGTGGACGCAGTAAACATCGCCGAACTATCCGGCAACATCGCAGTCGTAGGTTACGGCCTCGCTGCTATCGGTCCAGGAATTGGTGTGGGTTTGGTGGTCTCCAAGACCATCGAGTCAATCGCACGTCAGCCTGAGCTAGCTGGTCGCCTCCAGGTGACAATGTGGCTAGGTATCGCCTTTACTGAGGCTCTGGCACTGATTGGTCTAGCAACCCCATTCATCTTCGCCTAAGCATGATTACCAAGATTCTTGCAGCGACTGCACCCGAGGGTGGTGAACAACCAAATCCGCTGATCCCGGCCGACTACGACATCATCTGGTCTTCCGTAATCTTCGTGATTCTGCTCACCTTCTTCTGGTTCAAAGTCCTGCCAGGGTTCAAGAACATGCTCGATGAGCGAGCAAAGGCAATTGAAGGCCGCCTAGCTGAGGCTGAGGAGGCCCAAAAGGCCGCCGAGCACCGCACGGCGCTTGTTCTGGCCGAGCAGGAAAAGCTTCGCAGCGAGGCTTCGAGCATCCGCGAGGAGGCTAGGAGCGAAGGTGCACAGATTCTTGCCGAGCTGAAGGAGCAGGCCGCTCAGGATGTTGAGCGGCTTACCGAGACCACCAAGAACTCCCTGCTTGCCGAGCGCGACTCTGCAGCAAGGGCACTTCAGGGTGAAATCGGCGCCTTGGCAATTGACCTTGCGTCACGAATCGTTGGCGAGAAGCTCAAGGACGACAAAGTGGCAAACAAGGTCGTCGACGACTTCATCAGCGAACTCGAGGGTAAGAAGGCGAGTAAGTAAATGGCCTCATCAACCCGGCAATCACGTTTAGCGCTCCAGGAGAAACTGGATTCACTAAGCGGCATCGATCTAAAGCTCGCTGGCGAGCTTTTCACCATCTCCAATGCCATTCAGCAGAGCGCCCAGCTGCGCTCCATGCTTTCGGATCCTTCCGCCGAGGCGGCAAGTAAGGAGAAGGTAGTCGACGCAGTTTTTGCGGGGGCGATGGATAAGGCCAAGAGCCTTGCCAAGGCGGCAGCTGCTATGCGCTGGAGTGCCTCGCGCGACATCGCGGCGGCTCTTGAGCAGGCTGGGGTAAGGGCTGTTGCTTCCCAGAGCAAGGATCTAGATGGCCTGCAGACCGAGCTCTTTGAGATTGGTCAGCTCAGCTCACATGATCCAGAGTTGGAGCTCGCACTCTCTTCAACCAGAGCGCCACAGGGTGGCAAAGCTGAATTGGTGGCAAAGCTGCTGGCAAAGAAAGTTTCGGAGGCAGCCCTCGTGCTTGCAAAGCAGGCGGTTTACTCCAGAAGCTACAAGAGGTTTGCCGAGGTCATTGAGCAGTATGGACTCTGGCTTGCAGAGTTTGCAGGAGAGTCTGTAGCACACGTCACCGTGGCTAAAGAGCTTTCGAAGGAGCAGGTTGAGCGCCTAGGCAAGGCCCTGGCAAAGGCCTTTGGCCGAGAGTTGCAGCTCAATGTTGAGGTAAACGAAGAGGTTATTGGTGGCGTTCACGTCACCGTGAATGGTGAGGTCATTGACGGCACTGTTCTAACAAAGTTGGTAAACGCAAGATTGCAGCTCAGCTGAGCTGAAATAAGTAAAGGAATAAGAGGAAGCAATGTCAGAGCTCAAGATCAGCCCGAATGAGATTCGGGATGCCCTGAAGGACTTCGTTTCGTCCTACGAGCCGGGTAAGTCAGACAAGGCAGAGGTTGGTTACGTAACCGACGCAGCCGACGGTATTTGCCACGTCGAGGGACTACCAAGTGCAATGGCCAATGAGCTACTGCGATTTGCAGACGGCACCATCGGCCTCGCCCTGAACCTGGACGAGCGCGAGATCGGTGTGGTTATCCTCGGCGAGTTCGACAGCATCGAAGAGGGCATGGAGGTCTACCGCACAGGTGAGGTGCTCTCGGTTCCAGTCGGTGACGGATTCATGGGTCGCGTTGTTGACCCACTGGGTCGTCCAATCGATGGTCTGGGTGACATCAAGGCTGAGGGTTCTCGAATTCTTGAGCTTCAGGCTCCTGGCGTAATGGACCGAAAGAGCGTTCACGAGCCGCTACAGACCGGCATCAAGGCTATCGACGCCATGATTCCAGTTGGTAGGGGACAGCGTCAGCTCATCATCGGTGACCGCCAGACTGGAAAGACCGCGATCGCCGTCGACACCATCATCAACCAGCGCGAAAACTGGAAGAGCGGGGATGTAAACAAGCAGGTCCGCTGCATCTACGTGGCTATTGGTCAAAAGGGTTCCACCATCGCAGGTGTGAAGGCAGCCCTAGAAGAGGCTGGCGCCATGGAGTACACGACCATTGTTGCCTCCCCAGCCTCTGACCCAGCAGGCTTCAAGTACCTCGCCCCCTACACCGGTAGCTCAATTGGACAGCACTGGATGTACGGCGGTAAGCACGTCCTGATCATTTTTGACGACCTTTCGAAGCAGGCTGAGGCCTATCGTGCGGTTTCGCTTCTTCTTCGTCGTCCTCCAGGTCGTGAGGCTTACCCAGGTGACGTTTTCTACCTGCACTCGAGGCTCCTAGAGCGTTGTGCAAAGCTCTCTGACGGCCTGGGCGCCGGTTCGATGACTGGCCTACCAATCATCGAGACCAAGGCAAACGACGTTTCCGCCTTCATTCCCACCAACGTGATTTCGATTACCGACGGCCAGATCTTCTTGCAGTCAGACCTCTTCAACGCGAACCAGCGACCAGCTATTGACGTTGGTATCTCGGTGTCTCGTGTTGGTGGTGCGGCTCAGGTGAAGGGCATCAAGAAGGTTTCGGGAACACTGAAGCTCGAGCTTGCCCAGTACCGCTCGCTCGAGGCGTTCGCAATGTTTGCATCTGACCTTGATGCTGCCTCCAGGAAGCAGCTAGAGCGAGGCGCAAGGCTCACCGAGCTTCTAAAGCAGCCTCAGTACTCGCCTTACCCAGTTGAGGAGCAGACAGTGTCAATCTGGGCAGGTACTACCGGCAAGCTCGATGATGTCCCGGTTGCTGACATTCTGAAGTTTGAGCGCGAGTTCCTTGACCACCTAGGACGCAAGTCCAAGGTCCTAAACACCATCCGCGAGACCAACAACCTCGAGGATGACACCATCAAGGAACTCGAGAGAGAGATCGACAAGTTCAAGAAGACTTTCAAGACCTCTTCTGGTGAGGGCCTTCTAAAGCCTGACGAGACCAACGTCGAGGCTCTAGCAGAGGAAGATGTCGATCAGCAGAAGATCGTCAAGGCCAAAAAGAAGTAGAGAAAAGGACTAACAGCAAATGGGTGCGCAACTTCGGGTCTATAGGCAGCGAATTAAGTCTGCCAAGACGACCAAGAAGATCACTCGCGCTATGGAGCTGATTTCGGCGTCCCGAATTCAGAAGGCACAGCAGCGAGTTGCAGCTTCTAACCCATTCGCGCGCGCTGTAACCAGGGCTGTATCTGCAGTCTCTTCTCACGCCGACATTGAGCACCCACTAACTACCCAGGCAGAAAATCCAATTCGTTCTGCCGTGGTGATCTTCACCTCGGACCGCGGGTTGGCAGGTGCGTTCTCTTCGAGCGTGCTGAAGGAGTCCGAGCAGCTCACGAAGACTCTGATGGATCAGGGACAAGAGGTTGTCTACTACCTAGTGGGTCGCAAGGCGGTCGGTTACTTCAAGTTCCGTCAGCGCGAGTTCGTTCAGGAGTGGCAGGGCTCAACCGACCAGCCTCAGTTTGAAACGGCACGCGAGGTTGCAGCCGCGGTACTTGAGAAGTTCAAGCAGCCAAGCGCTGAGGGTGGTGTGGACGAGATCTATCTGGTCGGAAACAAGTTTGTCTCCATGATGGTCCAGGAGCCTTACTCCACCAGGCTATTGCCTTTGGAGGTCGTCGAAGCAGAGGATGACGAGAGCAGTGAGGTCTTCCCACTCTACGAGTTCGAGCCAGAACCAGAGGCAGTGCTGGACGCTCTGCTTCCTGTTTACATTGAGAACATCGTTTACAACACCATGCTGCAGTCGGCAGCCGCCGAGCACGCCGCGAGGCAGAAGGCCATGAAGAGCGCCACAGACAACGCAGACAAGTTGATTTTGAACTACACCAGGCTGGCCAACCAGGCCCGTCAGGCAGAAATTACCCAGCAGATTTCGGAGATTGTGGGTGGTGCGGACGCACTATCCACGGTATCCGAGGACTAAGAAAGAGAAAGCACAATGGCCGAGAGCACAAAGACAGCAACGGGTCGCATCGC
>JAYORB010000002.1:0-40730 GCA_038123155.1 Aquiluna sp.
AGCGAGAAGAAGCAAGACTAATGGCTCGGCGCAAAGACAAAGAGCGCCGAATGAGTCTTGGCTCCCATCTCAGGGAGCTTAGAACGCGTCTTTCATGGTCGGCGGGTTTTATTCTGGCTGGCTCAGTTGTCGGCTGGTTCCTGTTTGACCCCGTTTTCAAGATTCTCCAGGAGCCTCTAATTGAGGTTACTGAGCGCCGAGGCATTGAGGCGATCGTCAACTTCGGGACAGTGGTCTCGGCATTCGATCTCAGAATTCAGATTTCAATTTTCTTAGGCGTCATCCTTACTTCCCCCGTCTGGCTTTGGAACTTTTGGGCCTTCATTGCTCCGGGGCTCAAGCAGAAGGAAAAGCGCTATGCGACAGGTTTCACGGTTGCTGCTGTGCCACTATTTCTCGCGGGCACTGCGCTTGCCTGGACCTCACTGCCCGGATTCGTAGTGGTCTTGATTGGCTTTACGCCTGAGGGAAGCTCGAACGTTATCAATGCCAGCGAATACATCCTCTTCGCCATCCGGATCCTTCTCATCTTTGGCATTGCCTTTGTAATGCCGGTAGTACTTGTCCTTCTAAACTTTGCCGGCCTCGCAACTGGTCGAGGCATCCTGAAGTCTTGGAGACTTGCAGTATTCATCATCGCTGTCGTCTCTGCCCTGGCAACCCCTACCGCTGAGCCCATGACGATGTTCCTCCTGATGGCACCTTTGAGCGCGCTCTACTTCTCGGCAATCGGTATTGCGATGGCCAACGACAAACGCAGGGAACGCAAACTAGCAAAGTTGGTGGGCACCGATGACCTCGAGCTCGACTGAGCCGAGTCCTGCCGAGCGCTACAAAAAGGCAAAGAGTAAAGCCAAGTTCCCGGAGTTCGAGCTCTTTAGTGCCGAGCTTGCATTTCCCTTAGATGACTTTCAGGAGCGGGCCTGCAGATCACTTGAGGGAGGACATGGCGTCTTGGTTGCAGCGCCCACGGGTGCGGGAAAGACGGTCGTGGGAGAGTTCGCCATTCACCTCGCCCTTTCCTCCGGGCAAAAGGTTTTCTACACGACTCCCATTAAGGCTCTCAGCAACCAAAAGTTTGCGGAGCTGGTGAAGCGCTATGGCAAAGAACGGGTCGGGCTGCTAACAGGCGACAACAACAACAATTCTGAGGCGCAGATCGTGGTCATGACCACTGAGGTTCTGCGAAACATGATCTATGCGACCTCCACGACGCTAAAGGACCTCGGCTTTGTAGTAATGGATGAGGTTCACTACCTGGCTGACAGGTTCAGGGGAGCGGTCTGGGAGGAAGTCATGCTCCACCTCCCAAAATATGTGCGCGTGGTATCACTGTCGGCAACTGTCTCAAACGCTGAGGAGTTTGGCGCCTGGCTCGCGGAGGTTAGGGGTAACACCGAAATCATCGTCTCTGAGCATCGTCCTGTGCCACTTCATCAGCACGTTCTCTTTGGGGATGAGTTGCTAGAGCTATTCGAGAGTGGCAGCGGCCAGCTAAGAGTGAATCCTGAGCTGACCCAGAAGCACCAAGCTCGCTCTAGAACCCCCATCCGGAGCCGAGGCAAATACGGCAAAGGTCGCAGTGGGCACGGAGGCCCTAACCAGCGCAATTTCCCGAGACTCGATAAGCCTGAAATTGTAGACAAACTGGACGATTTGCAGCTATTGCCAGCAATCTTTTTTATCTTCTCTAGGGCGGGCTGTGATCAGGCCGTGATTAATTGCAGAAGATCCGGCATCAGACTCACCACAAAGGAAGAGCAGCTTGAGATTAGGGCGCTGGTGGAGGCAAGGTGCTCTTCAATATCGGACGAGGACCTTGACACGCTCGGCTACTTCGAATGGTTGGAGTCTCTCGAACGAGGCTTCGCCTCTCATCATGCGGGCATGTTGCCAGCCTTCAAGGAGGTTGTGGAGGAGCTATTTCTTCGCAAGTTGGTAAGGGTCGTCTTCGCAACTGAGACCCTCGCGCTGGGTATAAACATGCCTGCCAGAACAGTGGTTTTGGAGCGCCTTGACAAGTACAACGGCGAGTCGCGCGTGAACATCACCGCGGGGGAGTACACCCAGCTGACAGGTCGCGCTGGCAGGAGGGGCATTGATACAGAGGGTCACTCGGTAGTTGTTTGGGGAGCACAACTAGACCCAAACATCGTCGCTGGCCTCGCCTCAAAGCGCACCTACCCGCTAAATAGCTCGTTTAGGCCCACCTACAACATGGCGGTCAACCTAATCGCCGCGTTCGGAAAGAATCGCGCGCGAGAGGTTCTTGAAAGGTCATTTGCTCAGTTTCAGGCTGATCGATCAGTGGTTGGAGTGGCGCAGGTCATAAAAGACAAGAAAGAGTCTTTGAGGGGCTACGAGGAGGCACTGAGCTGTCACCTTGGCGACTTCAAGGAATACGCACGAATTCGCAGGGAGATTTCTGACCTAGAGCGTGAGAGCTCAAGAATCCGCAACCGGGTTGGAAACGACATCCGTCAAACCAAGCAGATGCGCACCATCGAGTCGCAGCTAGGCAGGCTCAGGAAAGAGCTACGAGTCCACCCCTGTCACCAGTGCTCTGACCGCGAGGTTCACGCGAGGTGGGGCGAGCGCTACTTCAAGCTCAAGCGAGAGGTTGACGCATCACTGAGGGAGATGGATCAAAAGACCGGCCAGGTGGCAAAGGTCTTTGACCGCATCTGTGACCTCCTCACAGATCTCGACTATCTCAGCGAAGCCTCCGGAGAGTATGAGGTAACAACCTCTGGAGCCAGGCTCTCGAAGATCTACGGCGAGCGCGATTTACTAATTGCCGAATGTATAAACCGAGGCGCTTGGCGAGAGCTGGACCCCGCCGCGATGGCAGCCATGGCAGCGTCACTGGTCTATGAGGGGCGCTCGGATGAGGGAGAGTTTGAGCCAAAGCTTCCTAAGGGCAATTTCCGAGATGCGTTAGAGCAGACCGAACGCATTCAGGAGGACCTTCTTGAGCTCCAAGAAAGGCATCGACTGAAGAAGGAGCAGCCTTTAGACCTTGGCATCACCTGGGCCGTCTATCGCTGGGCAACCGGAAGCAGGTTGGACGATGCTTTGAAGCTGGCTGGGCTTTTGGCAGGAGACTTCATCCGCTGGAGCAAGCAAATTATTGATCTTCTGGACCAGCTCTCGCAGTCCGCTGACCCGCTGCTGGCTGAGACCAGCTATCGCGCTATTGACCTGGTGAAGCGTGGGATAGTTGCCTACAGCTACTACCTATAGAAATTAGGCTGGGAGCATGCGAGAACTGCTGTGGCGAGTGCCGCTTGGTGTCCTTGGTGGCCTAGTTGCGCTCTACACGTTCCCAACCGAGAACATTTGGGTTTTGGCGCCCCTAATTCCTGCTCTAGTGCTGCTAGCCACACTTGGGATTGGTTTTTGGAAGTCCTTTCTGGTCGGCTTCGTTGCGGGTCAGGCGTTTTACATCTCTCACATTGAGTGGATATCCCTTTATCTAGGGCCGGTGCCGCTGCTAGCGCTAAGCACTCTTGAGGCCCTCTACTTTGGCCTTGGGACTGCGCTAACCTCCTGGCTCTATTTGCGCTTCAAGCCGAAGGGGAGCAAGGTCTTGCTGTTCGCTTTCGTTGCAGCCGGAGTTTGGACGCTCAGGGAGTTCGTTGCCAATAACTTCCCATACGGTGGTTTTCCCTGGTCAAAGCTCGCCATGACCCAGGCTGACAGCATCTTCTCAAACTGGGTGTGGTGGGGAGGCCTCAGCCTCCTCAGCTTCATCATTGCCCTACTTGGGGCTTTGCTGGCACTTCTGATTCGCCATTTCGGAGATCGCAAGCTACCGAGGAGGGGGTTTGTGGCAACCGCACTTGCCACCATGTTGATACCCGTCATCACTCCGCTGGGGCTGACGACCGAACCTGCGGGGGAGAAGGTAATAGCCGCGGTGCAGGGCAATGCAAATGCGGGGCTGTTCTCCAACGTCGAGAAGGGCACCATCCTGCAAAATCACATTGACGCCACCCAGCTCGTGTTCCAATCTGAGCTCGCAGAGGAAATCGATCTTCTGGTCTGGCCCGAGAACGCCTCGGACATAGACCCCCTCAGGTCTAATTCTGCAAGAGGGCAGATTGAGCAGGTCGCAGAGTCCGTTGACGCACCCTTTGTCTTCGGAACCCTCACAGTTCGCGGGGATGAGTCCTTCAACTCCACCCTTCTCTGGCTGCCGGGAGTGGGTCCTGTTGACTACTACGACAAGAAACAACCGGTGCCATTCGCGGAATACGCCCCAGACCGCGAATTCTGGCGAATGTTCGCGCCAGACCTAGTGGACATGATTCCCAAGGGCTACAGCTTTGGTGTTCGAGATGGCATCTACGAAATAGACGACTTTGTTGCCGGAACACTGATCTGTTTCGAGATTGCCGAGGATTCGATTCTTCGGGAGCTAACTACCTCTGGGGCCCAGGTGATTCTCTCCCAAACCAATAACGCCGACTTTGGCTACTCGGATGAGACCTACCAACAGGCCGCAATCGCTCAGCTAAGGGCAATCGAAACCGGCAGGGCGGTGGTCAACATATCCACTGTTGGCCTCTCTGTCATCTACCTCCCAAACGGAGACGTGCTCTCACAGGTGGAGTGGTACGAACCAGCTGCGATGGTGGAGCGTGTACCGCTATACACGGGCAACACACCTGCAATGACGATTGGTGCGATCTTTGACTGGCTTATTGCGGCGTTAATTCTGACCTTTTCGACTCTTATGCTTTCTAGGAGTAGGCGTTGAAAGCGGTAGTACTCATGCCGACCTACAACGAAATAGATGTTCTGGAGCACTCGGTAGAACAGCTTTTCAAGGCGGTGCCAGAGATTGATCTGGCGATCATTGATGACAACTCCCCAGATGGTACTGGCAAGCTTGCAGATCGAATTGCGAGCAAAGACAAGAGGGTTTCGGTGATTCATCGACCTGCCAAGAAAGGGCTGGGCCTTGCCTACGTCGACGGATTTCGGTGGGCAATGGACAGGGGCTTTACCCATGTCGTCCAGATGGACTCTGACGGCTCCCATCGCCCTTCTGACCTGACCGCCTTGCTTGCCGAAGCCGAGAATTACGACTTGGTAATTGGATCGCGTTGGACGACCGGGGGAGAGGTCAAGAATTGGCCTGCATCGAGGATGCTTGTTTCTCGAATTGGCAATGCCTACGCCGCCATGATGCTTGGGAGCAAACTCAAAGATCTAACTGCCGGGTACCGGGTTTACTCATCGAGACAGCTTGCGAAACTGCCGCTGGAGACGATGCGGGCGCACGGCTACGGGTTTCAGGTCGAAATGACCCTTCGTTCAGCGCAGTCTGGTGCGAAGATCGTGGAAGTTCCAATTCACTTTGTTGAGCGCGAGAGCGGCAAGAGCAAGATGACGCTGGGCATTGTTATTGAGGCGTTTTTGCTCTGCACCCGGTGGGGGATTGAAAGGCTATTTAGGCGGTAAGGCGTCCCTCGCTGCGACGCTTTCTCATGTCCACCAGGACCTCCTGCAACAGAGCCTCAAGCTCCTTCTTCGTGCGCCTCTCGAGCACCATGTCGTAGTGGCTGCGCTGTGCGCTGAGCTCACCTGCAGTCAAGTCCACTTCCTTGCCCTCTTCCAACCGAGTGGCTATGGCATCGCACTTTTTACACTCCCATGTGTCGGGGAGTTCAGCGGTGAGGGAGAACACCATTTCAAACTCATGACTCTCAGGGCAACGGAAATGAATGCTTTGCCGCTCTGACAGCTCGACACCACGATCGGACTCCATCGACTGGCTTCCCAGTCTCATACCGCGCATAGTCTCAGCCATAAGTTCTCCTTTGTGGGGGAGAACCCGCCTCAGGCTTAGATAAGTCCTGAAACGTACCTATTCTCAGCTAGTTGCCAGCTTCGTAAAGATCCACTCGATCAGAGACAATGCCGTCGGCCCCAAGCGCCAGGAGTCTTCTCATCTCAGCGGGGTCATTGATGGTCCAGAAGTGCATCTCAGTTTGATGCAGTTGTGCCCGGCTAATGAAGCTTTTGGTCGCAAACTTTATGGGCCCCCTGCTCACTGGGACTTGAAATGCGTGGACGTCACGGACGATAGCTGCAAAGCCCAGTCCAAACAGGAAATTGTGACTTAGCCAGGCTGAAACGACAGTCGAAAGCGAGCCTGATGTGGCGATCGGCTTGGAAAGATCCCTAAGGGCACTCTTGCGAATTGGGTTCGAAAAGCTTGAGACAAGCACGCGATCGTGGGCCTCGTGGGCCTCAATAGCGCTAATGGTTGGAGTTATCGCGGGTTTTGTCTTGATATCAAGATTGAACCTGGCACTCGGTAGTGCCTCTAGAGCTTCTGCCAGGCTGGGGATTTCACCACCGTTTTGGAGTCTCAAGCTCTTGATTTCGCTGAGAGATAGCTCTCGAATCTTGGCATCGATGCCCGCTACCCGATTGAGATCCTCATCGTGGAACAAAACCGCCACACCATCCGCGGTGGCCTGGGTGTCTGACTCCAAGTGAGTGGCCCCGTGCTCAAGGGCCGCCTGAAAGGCGGGAATGGTGTTTTCGTCTAGACCTGCATGCTGCGCCAGGCCTCTATGGGCGAACAGCCTTGGTTTTGGCGGATCAAAATAGGGAAAGCTGCCAGTTTCAGACACTTGAACCCCTAACATTTAGCAGTGCTTCAGTCTAAGTTTCCCAGCCGCTTTCTAAAGCTGGTTGTAGGGCTTTTCATCTACGGCGTAGGTGTCGGGATGACTGTTGATGCGCAGCTGGGCCTTGCACCTTGGGATGTGCTCGCTCAGGGAATATCGCGTCAAACGTCCCTGACATTTGGCTATGCGACAGTCGTAGTAAGCCTTATGGTGCTGCTCTCCTGGATACCACTCAAAGTGAAGCCCGGACTTGGATCGATTATGAACGCCATCATGGTTGGCCTGGTTGCAGACCTAACCCTCAATTTCCTTCCCACGCCAGACTCTTACTGGCTCAAACTCCTGCTGTTCTTCGGCGGAATGGTGGTCATATCGTTCGCAACTGGCCTTTACATCTCATGCGGCATGGGGAAGGGCCCGAGAGACGGCCTGAACGTGGGTATTGCCCAAAGATTCAAGCTGCCATTTTGGCAAGCCCGGTCAATTGTTGAGATCACGGTCGTAACCATCGGCTTTCTGCTCGGCGGTCAGGTTCGTGAGGGAACTTTGATTTTTGCCTTGGGTATCGGCTACATGAATCAGATTGGCATGAGAATCTTTGGACTAGCCGACAAGAGCGGCAAGGTTTAGGCGTTATCGATTTACACGCGGGGCTTGCGTGGTGGGCGTCTGGCCGCTACTCGCGAGATTGTGTATAAAGCCGATAATAAACATTATGTCAAGTCTTGTTTATTGACCCCCCTCCCCGTATCAATAGTGGGTTGTAGGCCTTCTTAGCCGGCCTGCTGAGATGCTGAGGTCCAGCTCTCGAGCTTCGCTTTTGCATCTCCGGACTCAAGAGCTGCTTGCGCTCGAACGAGTGCCTTTTGAAACCTCTCAGTCAAATCAGAGTTTGCAAGTTCCGAGTCCTTCGACAGTTCGTAGGCAACGATTCCTGCAGCCGCGTTTAGTGCCACCACATCGGCAATCTGCTGAGAATTGCCAAAGGTTTCTCCCGCGAAGAGCTTGCTTGCGACCATGGCATTCTGTTTCGCGTCACCACCAAGAAGCTGACTAATTTCAGCTCTATCGAGTCCCAAATCCTGAGGATCTAGTTCATGAGTCGAGACCTCACCGTCAGAAACTTGCCAGATCTGCGCAGTGGAGGTTGTGCTCAGTTCGTCTAGGCCATCGTTTGACCTGAAAACCAACGCGGACCTTCTCCTTTGAGCAAGCTCTTCAGCCATCAACGGCGCGATTTTCTCATCGGAGACTCCAAGTGCGGTTGCCACCGGCTGGGCGGGGTTAGCCAAAGGCCCCAAGAAGTTGAAAGTGGTGGGGACTCCAAGCTGTTTCCTAACCGGCGCCACAAACCGCATTGCCGGGTGGAATACGGGCGCAAAGAAAAAGGTGATGCCGGCTGCCTCAAAGACCTCTTTGACCTGCGTTGGCGAAAGGTCCAGCCGAATTCCAAGGACTTCCAGCATCTCCGAAGAGCCCGTTTTGCCAGATGCCGACCTAGATCCATGCTTGAGAACCGGAATCCCGCTAGCTGCCGCGACGATTGAGGCCATGGAGCTAATGTTCACGGTGCCGACCAGGTCTCCCCCGGTTCCTACGATGTCAACAGCATCGCTGCCGGTCTCAAGCAAGAGCGCATTCTCGAGCATCACGTCAACTAGTCCAGACAGCTCCTCAACGGTCTCGCCTTTTGACCTGAGTGCCATCATGAAGGCGCCAATCTGGCCCTCAGTTGCCTCACCGGCCATAATCTGGCGCATGGCCCAGCTGGAACCTTCGCGGCTGAGGTTCTCCCCCGCCAGCAGGGTGGCAAGAACTTCTGGCCAAGTGCTCTGAGTCATGCGAAAAGTGTAACGCCCAAAAAATCTGCCAAAGTAGTCGAATTTTTGGACAAGATTGGCCTCGCACGGCCCTTCCGGAGCTAGGTAGCGGTTACAATTGAGGCATGTCAACAACCTCTCCTGCTGCTCCTATGACCATTCAAAGGCCGAACGCGACGAGCGTCGGGACAATTGTTTGGCTTGGCAGCGAGGTTATGTTCTTCGCCGGGCTCTTCGCAATGTACTTCTCGCTCAGGGCTGGCGCTCCAGATTTGTGGGCAAATGACACTCAGATTCTGAATGTGCCCTTTGCTCTGGTGAACACCCTGATTCTGGTGGCGAGCTCCTTTACCGCTCAGTTCGGAGTGTTTGCGGCGGAGCGCATGCAGGCCCGGAGAACGGGCCTCTCCCCCGCTAAGTGGGGCATGATCGAGTGGTTCTTCCTGACTTACTTTATGGGCGCCATCTTCGTAGCGGGCCAGGTCTGGGAATACGCGCAGCTGGTTGCTGAGGGAGTCACTCTGAGCAGCAACTCCTACGGCTCTGCCTTCTACATCACAACTGGTTTCCACGCCATGCACGTAACAGGCGGTCTGATCGCCTTCCTGCTGGTTATCGGACGTGCCTACGCAGCAAAGAACTTCGGCCACCGCGAAGCGACAAGTGCAATCGTGACGTCGTACTACTGGCACTTCGTGGATGTGGTCTGGATCGGTCTATTCCTAGTCGTCTACGTACTCAAGTAATCAAGATGGAGAGCAATTTGAACCCTCAGAAGCCGATGCGTCGTCGCCCTTGGGCTCTTGGCGTTGTTATCTTCCTCGGACTAATCCTGTCCGGCGGAGGTTACGCAGCAGCCACTCAGACCTTTGAGGCGGAGTTTGGCTCACCTGAGCAGGTTGAGGAAGGTCGCAAGCTTTTCCTAGCCAACTGCGCCTCTTGCCACGGCACCAACGGAGAGGGAGCAATTGGTGGTCCCAGCCTGATTGGCGTTGGGGCAGCCTCTGTTGATTTCCAGGTCGGCACCGGCCGCATGCCGGGACAAGCCTCCGGCCCACAGCTTTACAAGAAGCCCGTTCAGTTCACTGAGGAGCAGATTGCGGCAATGGCAGCCTATGTGGCTTCCTTGGCCCCTGGGCCTGCAATTCCTCCCGAGGAGTACCTGAGGACCGACGGAGACCCAACCCACGGTGGAGAGCTCTTCCGCATTAACTGTGCGATGTGCCACAACGCAGTAGGAGCGGGCGGTGCACTGACCGAGGGCAAGTTTGCTCCCGGCCTGGATGGCGTTTCTGAAAAGCACATCTACGAGGCGATGGTTACCGGACCTCAGAACATGCCCGTTTTCAATGACGCAAACCTGACACCTGAGGACAAGAAAGACATCATCACTTACCTCAAGTACGTTGAAGAGAACGGTTCAGTAGGCGGCTTTGAGCTTGGATCGATCGGTCCGGTAGCTGAGGGATTGTTTACCTGGATCTTTGGGTTAGGTTTCATCATCGCAATTACGGTTTGGTTGGGAGCGAAGGCTAACTAATGGGTGAGATCAAGAAGTTTGACTCGGGCAGCGCCACCAATATCGAGCGCCCAATTGCCGATCCTGGCATCGAGCCACATCGCGTTCGCCTAACCGACAAGAGTGAAAAGCACGCCAAGACCGCTGAGCGCCAGATCTCAGTCATGTTCTTGGTTTCAATCGTGGGAGCAATCATTGCGGTTTGGGGCTTTGTCGCCTTCCCAATCGTTGATGGTGATCTCTCCGCGACCAGAAATAACGCATTCTGGATGGGTCTCGGCATGGCTCTATCCATGCTGGGCATTGGCTTTGGGGCCGTTCACTGGGCTAAGACCCTGATGCCAGATAACGAGATTAGCGAGTCTCGCCACCCAGCCCGCAGCTCAGACGAGGCTCGGGCGAAGGCAATCGAGATTGTCAAACTCGCAGACGGCGAGGCGGGATTCACCCGTAGGAAGCTCATCAGGCGCACTCTCTACGGTGCTCTAGCCTTCTTCCCGATTCCTGCTGTGGTGATTTTTGGAGACCTAGGTCCCCAGGTTGGTGACACCCTCAAGCACACGATGTGGCGCGCGGGCACCAGGCTCACCAAGGACCCAACCGGCATCCCGATCAAGGCTTCCGAGGTAACAATCGGATCTGTCTTCCATGTCATCCCTGAGGGGCTGAAGGACTTGGAAGAGCACAAACTGGAGGAAAAGGCTAAGGCTGCGGTTCTTTTGGTGCGCGTCAATCCTGGCGACCTGAAAGAAGACCCAGAGAAGGCCAACTGGAGTTATGACGGCATCGTCGCATACTCCAAAATCTGCACCCACGTGGGCTGCCCTGTGGCTCTTTATGAGCAGCACACACACCACCTGCTATGCCCATGCCACCAGTCGACTTTCGACCTGGCTGACCACTGCAAGGTGGTCTTTGGGCCTGCAGCTCGCCCTCTCCCCCAGCTACCTATCGCTGTGGATGACGAGGGTTACCTGGTCGCACAAAGCGACTTCCTGGAGCCAGTTGGCCCATCTTTCTGGGACATGAGGAAGTAAGCAAATGAGTTCAATAACGGAACCAACGACACCGGTAGGCAAGACAGCCGACTACCTAGACGACCGCCTTTCCCTGGGCACGGTGATCAAGCAATTTGGTCGCAAGGTATTCCCCGACCACTGGAGCTTCATGCTCGGTGAGGTGGCCCTATGGTCTTTTGTGGTCGTGGTGCTGTCAGGAACCTTCCTGACCTTCTTCTACGAGCCTTCCATGGCCCACACCTACTACAACGGTAGCTATGCGCCGTTGAAGGGTGCTGAGATGACAGTTGCCTACGCCTCATCGCTCGACATTAGCTTTGACATCCGAGGCGGACTGATCATGCGTCAGATTCACCACTGGGGTGCACTAATCTTTGTTGCCGCATCGGGACTTCACATGCTCCGCGTGTTCTTTACGGGAGCCTTCCGTAAGCCTCGAGAGCTCAACTGGGTCATTGGATTTTTGCTCTTCCTAATGGGCATGGGTGCTGGATTCACCGGTTACTCACTGCCAGATGACCTGCTCTCAGGCAACGGACTGAGAATCATCGACGGAATGATCAAGGGAATCCCGCTGATTGGGCCAGCCGTATCCTCCGGCTTCTTTGGTGGCGAGTTCCCAGGCACCGAGGTAATTCCGAGGCTTTACTCGCTCCACATCATGATTTTGCCGGCACTAATCATCGTGCTGATTGCAGCCCACATGTTGCTGCTGGTTGTCCACATGCACACGCATTACCCCGGACCTGGTCGCCGTGACGACAACGTCGTTGGCTACCCTCTGATGCCGGTGTACGTGGCTAAGGCTGGTGGATTCTTCTTCCTGGTCTTCGGTGTCATTGCCGCAATTTCGGCGTTGTTCACCATCAACCCAATTTGGAACTACGGACCTTATGATCCATCGCCTGTGTCTGCCGGAACCCAGCCCGACTGGTACATCGGCTGGCTCGATGGTGCTCTGCGACTTGCTCCTGGTGGCTTGGACTGGACCGTATTCGGCTACGTCATTCCAATGGGAGTAATGCTTCCGATCGTCATCTCCCTGGTGTTCCTGGTACTGGTAGCTGTCTACCCATTCATCGAGGCCTGGGTGACTGGTGACAAGCGTGACCACCACGTTCTTGACCGTCCACGCAACGCCCCAACCAGGACCGCTATTGGAGCTGCCGGAGTTACCTTCTACGCGGTCCTCTGGGCAGGTGCGTCGACGGACCTAATTGCCATCTTCTTCCAGATGTCGCTCAACCATGTGCTCACTGCAATGCAGGTGCTCCTAATCATCGGTCCGGTAATTGCTTACTGGGTCACAAAGCGAGCCTGCCTAGCCCTGCAGCGCAAGGACCGTGAGATTGCCCTCCACGGCCGTGAGACTGGCAGGGTAGTACGTCTCCCCCACGGCGAATACATCGAGGTTCACGAGCCAGTTGACAAGTATGAGCTGTGGAAGCTGGTTGACTTCAAGGACTACGAGCCGATCATGCCTAGACCTAACAAGAAGGGCAAGATCACCCTCGGAACCAAACTACGCTCTGCCGTCTCCAAGATCTACTTCGAAGACCGCATTGCTCCAGTTTCCAAGGCTGAGTACGAGCTCGCGCATGCTGACCACTCCCCCGCGATTGAGGAGCAGCCAAAGCGCAAGCCCAAGCAGCTCAAGAAAAAGCTCTAGGTAACTTAGCTAAAACCCCGCAGGATTTGGTCTTGCGGGGTTTTTCTATAACTCCCTTGTTACCAGCACGTGCTGCTCGTCCAGCATTGGCCCCTCTGTAAAACCAAACTTTTTATAGAGCGACAAGGGGCCACGATAGCCCCACTTTGCAAACTCACCATTTGCAAGCGGGGCAGCCTGAACCTTGCTGTAACCCTGCTCAGGCAAATCGGCAATCGCAAACTCCAACAGCCTCTTTGCTACTCCTTTTCCTTGACTCTCCGCTTCCACGGAGAAGCAGATGATTGTCGCGATGTCTTCTGTAGTTGGAGGAAGCAGCCTGAAGTTATTGTGGCTATTTGCGGCCATCCAGCCCACTACAACCTCTTCACCGTCGCGCTGCTCGAACGCTAGATAACCCTGCATGACACCAGTTGTGATCCGTTCGCACGCACGATGACGATTTGATTCAGGCGATGCCGACTCGTTCTCCGCCTTGGTATTGAGGTATTCCTGGCAGTAGCAACCCTGCCATTGTGGTTGAGACGTGAACGCCGGGCCGTCCATGAAGCCTAGGAACTTCTCTGTCTCAGCCTCAGAAAGTCGTCGAATAGTCACCATATTGCTCAGGATAACGGAAAGCAAAAAGCCAGCCAATAAATGGCTGGCTCTATGCGTTGTGGAGATGCCGGGAATCGAACCCGGGTCCACTGCAGCGTTCATGACTCTTCTACGGGTGTAGCCTCCAGAGGCGTTCTACTTGGCTGCGGAATTTGTCGGAGGCGACTACGCCGACCAGCCCAGTCAAAGCAAAAAGTCCCAATTAGGCCTTTGACGCACCCAATTAGCAAGATTTCTAAATGACGCTTGGATCTAGGTCGAAATCAAACCTAGGCAAACGGACTTCGGGGCTAGCTTAAGCAGCTAGGGCGAAGTCGGCGCGCTTTGTATTGGCACCTATAGTTTTGCACAGAGCGTTTACGAGATAACTGTGCATCCTCGACCCGCTTCTTTCACTCATCATTACAGTGTCGAAACCGATCATCCCCATGTTTAGTTGTTTATCTTCAAACCCTTTCGGGCAGCAGCAAAGGATAACACCAAAGGTTGAAAGGTTGCTGGGATTTCCTAGTGAGCGTGTGCGAAGCGGTCGTATTCGAAAACAAAACCGACTACTGCAACAACGGCAAATGGAACCGCAATAAAGAACAGCCACCAGCCAACTGCAAGCGCCGCAAAGGCTAAACCGCTGGAGGCGCCAAGGAACAGTGGCCACCAACTCCAGGGCGAGAAGAAGCCAACCTCTCCTGCACCCTCCTCGATTTCACCATCTAGGTTGTCCTCTGGAAGCGTGGCGGTTCTACGCATGCCGCTGTAGAGGTAGAAGGCGATGAAGATTGAGAGCACAACCAATAGGCCAATTGCTGCCGTCCCAATTGGCTCAACGGCGCCAGTGTCCAGATTGGTCCAAATCGCGTAGGCAATGTCTGCAACGGTGAAGTAGGCCGCCATCACCAACAGGATGATTATGTTGGAGCGCATTAGATGCGACCTTCCTTCACGTATGCCTCTTTCGCCTCAGGAGCCGCATACTCTGGGTAGTTCATGTCAAACGCAGGCGACTCGGAGCGAATCCTAGGAATCGAGTGGAAGTTGTGCCTTGGGATAGGCGACTCGGTTGCCCACTCCAGAGACCTTCCATAGCCCCATGGGTCCTTTAGCTCCACCTTCACACCATTTCGGTAGGTGATCCAAACGTTCCACAGGAACGGAACCATGGACAGGGCCAGAATGGCAGCGCCGGCGCTGGAAAGCAGGTTCATCTCCGTGAAGCCATCCTCAGGTAGGTAGGTGGCGTAGCGACGGGGCATGCCTAGCACTCCGAGCCAGTGCTGCACCAAGAAGGTGGTGTGGAAGCCGATGAAAAGAATCCAGAAGTGGATCTTTCCCAGCCTCTCGTTCAGCATCTTTCCGGTGAACTTTGGCCACCAGAAGTAGAAGCCTGCAAACATCGCAAACACCACTGTTCCAAAGACAACGTAGTGGAAGTGTGCAACGACGAAGTAGGAGTCAGAGAGGTGGAAGTCGAGAGCTGGTGAGGCCAAGATTACGCCGGTCAGACCACCAAAAACAAAGCTAACCAGGAAGCCTAGGCTCCAGAGCATAGGGGTTTCGAAGGTCACCGACCCTCGCCACATCGTTCCTATCCAGTTGAATATCTTCACTCCCGTTGGGACCGCAATAAGCATGGTTGTGAAGGCGAAGAATGGCAGCAGAACCTGGCCAGTGACGTACATGTGGTGAGCCCACACGGTCATGGAAAGAGCCGCAATGGCGATGGTTGCGTAGACCAGAGTCTTGTAACCAAAGATTGGCTTACGGGAGAAGACCGGGAAGATCTCGGAGACAATTCCAAAGAATGGCAGAGCAATGATGTAAACCTCGGGGTGACCGAAGAACCAGAAGAGGTGCTGCCACAACATCGCTCCCCCGTTTTCAGGGTCAAAGATGTGCGCACCAAACCTTCTGTCTGCTCCCAGAGCAAATAGCGCCGCTGCAAGCGGTGGGAAGCACATGATGATCAGGATGGAGGTCACCATCGTGTTCCAGGTGAAAATGGGCATGCGCCACATCGTCATACCGGGAGCACGCATTGTGATGATGGTGGTTATGAAGTTCACGCCACCAAGGATTGTTCCAAAGCCGCTTAGGGCGAGCCCGAATACCCACAAGTCACCACCAATGCCCGGTGAGAACGTCGTGTTCGAGAGCGGTGCATAGGCAAACCAGCCAAACGAGGCAGCGCCTTGAGGCGTGAAGAAGCCGGTAACTGCGATGAACGAGCCGAAGCTAAAGAACCAGTAGGCAATTGCGTTCAGTCTCGGGAAAGCCACGTCCGGCGCACCGATCTGAACCGGCATGAGTACGTTGGCAAACCCTGCGAACAGAGGAGTCGCGAACATCAACAGCATGATTGTGCCGTGCATGGTGAATAGCTGGTTGTACTGCTCCTTGGTCGCAACGATGTCGAGACCCGGCAGCGCTAGCTGAGCCCTGATGACCAGAGCCATCACACCTGCAATTAGGAAGTAAATAAAGCTTGTAATGAGGTAGAGGTAACCGATTTTCTTGTGGTCGGTAGTGGTCAGCCAGTCAACGAGAACCTGACCCTTGGAGCGCTTCGGCGTGAACGAAGAAGGGTTAGAAGTTCTTGATTCAGTAAATGTCGCCATCATTAGCCCCTAATCTCTGGATTGCCGCCGGGAAGGTTCTGATTTCTGTCGTAGTCCGTCGAGAGCTGTCCGACGTTGCCCTTGGCCGCAAGTGCCGCCATTTGCCTGTCGTATTCAGCCTGAGAAACGACCTTTACGTTGAAAAGCATCATGGAGTGGTACTCGCCGCAGAGCTCAGCACACTTGCCCACGTAGGTTCCCTCTTGCAGCGGAGTGAAATACATCTCGTTTTGCTGGCCGGGGAACATGTCCTTCTTGTAGAGGAACTCGACTACCCAAAAGCTGTGAATGACATCACGCGATGAAAGATCAATCTGAACACTCTTCCCAACTGGTAGGTAGAGGGTTGGCAGGGTTTCCATCACATTCTCTTCGCTGCCTGTGAACTGAGCCTGGATACCTGATTCGTAGACGTTCTCATCCACGTAGTTGAAGTCCCAGCTCCACTGCTTTGCAATGACGTGAATGTGAACGTCCGGGTTTTCAATCTTTGCCTCGATGGCGGCAGTGTCACGAGCGGTGAATGCGAAGAATCCAAGTACCAAAATCAGAGGTACGGCGGTGAAGAGCGCCTCAATTGGCATGTTGTAACGCAGCTGAGGAGGAAGCCCGGTCTCACCCTTTTTGCGGCGGTAGGCGATAAGTGCCCATGCCATCAGGCCCCATGCGACAACTCCAACCGCAAGAAGTACGATCCACGAGGTGGTCCACAGGCCAATGATTCGATCTGTGTGGTTGGTGACGCCACTGGCATCTGGCAGAAAACCTCGCTGAAGCTCAGGCGAGCAACCGCTCAAAACCAGCAATAAAACGCTGCTGAGAGCTACAAATCCCAGGCGGCCACGCTTCTTGGTCAAAGAAATACCCCTCAAAATCGCTCGGATAGCCATAAGTTTACCCCGAACTTTCACCCCTGGGTGGCTATTTGGAGGGGTTTAGGAGAAGGAATCTCCGCAAGCGCAGGATCCCGAGGCATTTGGATTGTCAATTGTGAAGCCTTGTTTTTGGATAGTGTCCTCAAAATCAATCTCGGCACCATCGAGGTAGGGCACGCTCATCATGTCCACAACCACCTCGACACCTGAAAAATCTACGACCGCGTCCTCTTCTTCTAGAAGCTCATCAAAAAAGAGTTGATAGATAAGTCCGGAGCAACCGCCAGGCTGAACTGCAACGCGAAGCCTAAGGTCGTCTCGTCCCTCGGCCTCAAGTAGGGCTTTCACCTTCCCTACCGCGGTCTCGGTGAGCTTCACTCCATGGGTCATAACGTCTGACATTGATTTCCTCCGATCCCCAAGTTTAACTACTTTCTCTGCATCTTGTTCCCATGCAGCAGCAGCGCTGCCTCGGCTGTAATTGCGCGCTTCAGAGTTGGTAGATGCTGCGACTCGTTCGGGCTGTGAGCACGCGAGTCTGGCTCCTCTACCCCGGTCACCAGAATCTGGGCGTCAGGAAAGAGCTCGGCGAAGTGAGAGATGAATGGAATCGATCCGCCAACTCCGATGTCGACGCTCTGCTGGGGCCAGACATCGCTCAAAATCTCATGGCCTAGCTTTGAGGCCCAGCCCTGCTTAGCGAAATAGCCGGGGCCCATCTCGTGAGGTCCAAAGCTGATTTCGGCGCCAAAGGGTGCATGATCCAGGAGGTGCTTCTTGAGTAGCTCAAGGCCTTCATGTGGGTTCTGGCTGGGGGCCAGTCTCAGCGACACCCTTGCCGTCACCTCTGGAAGTGCTGTGTTGGAAGAGACTGCAACGCTCGGCGCATCTAGACCGATGATTGTGACCGCGGGCTCGCCCCAAATTTGCTGGGTGATCGACTTCGTTCCCATGCGGTCAACCCCAGGCAATAATCCGGACTCCTCCCGCAATTGTTCTAGCGATACATCAGGTCCATTCGTTTCATCCGAGACAAGTCCCTTGATGGCTACATCGCCCGCATCGTCTGTGAGAGTGGCTAGCAGCTTGATCATCGCGGTCATACCGTCCGGCACAGGTCCTCCATACATGCCAGAGTGCAGGGCATGGTCGAGGGTCTTGACCGTCAGGGTTTGCGACACCACTCCCCGAAGACTTGCTGTAAGCGCGGGAACCTCGGTGCTCCAGTTTCCACTGTCTGCAACAACTATTAGATCCGATGCCAACTCAGACTGGTTCTCCTGAAGAAAGTTCAAAAAAGACTCTGAGCCCGCTTCTTCCTCTCCCTCAATAAACACCGTGACACCCAGTCGGAGATCCCCTGCAAGGGTGGAAAGGGCCTTCAGGGCGTAGACATGGGTGATGATGCCTGCCTTGTCATCCGAGGCTCCGCGTCCATAGAGCCTCTCCCCCACCGGGGTCGCCTCAAAGGGATCGGTGTTCCAAAGCTCCGACTTTCCAGGCGGTTGGACATCGTGATGCGCGTAGAGAAGAACGTGAGGAGCATCGGCTGCACCTGCTCTCCGAGCTAGAACCGCAGGTGCTCCAGGTGTGCCATCTGGTTTTGCCGCATTTCTAATCTCGACAAAGTCGAAGAAGCCTAAGCTCTCCAGCTCTGCTTTGACAGCCTCGGCCGACCTCGCAAGCTCCTCCGGATCAAATGAGGGCCAAGCAATGCCCGGGATCTTCACGAGCCCCTTCAGGTGCTCTATGGCCTGCTCAAAATGGCTGTCAACGAATTCTTTTGAGCTATCGATGATTGACTTGTCTTTGGAAATCTCAGCAAATGACATGCCAGTAATCTAGTGGCACACTCTGAAAGGTGCAGATGTCTGAAGAAGCCAGTGAGAAAAAGGGCAAGGGACGCCCAACACCCCCTCGCAAACAACAGGAGCAAATGCGGAAGAAGCCGCTAGTCGGAGACCGCAGCAAGGAGGCGAGGCAGGCTGACAAGGAGAAGCTTCGCGTTGAGCGCCAGCGTGCTCGCGAGGGCATGATGGCCGGTGATGAGCGCTACTTGACCCTCAGAGACAAGGGACCCCAGCGCAGATTCGCCAGAGACGTTGTTGACGCACGCTTCACCGCTGGAGAGCTTGTGCTCCCGATGCTATTTGCGGTTGTGCTACTCACCTTCATCGACTCCTTCGCCCTGCAGGTCATCGCCCTCTTTGGAATGTGGGGGCTCTTTGCAATTGTTGCCATCGACGCGACCTTTGTTGGTCGTGCTGCCAAGAAGAAGGTGGCTAGAAAGTTTGGGGAGGACAAGTTGGAGGGTGGCATTGCCTGGTACGCAGCAATGAGATCCATCCAAATGCGAGCTCTGAGGATCCCAAAGCCTCAGGTAGCAAGATTTCAAAAACTAGACGTTTAGAGATTCGATCAAAGGAGAAAGAATGGAATTTAGGTATCTAGGAAATTCGGGTCTCAAGGTATCCGAAATCATTTACGGTAACTGGCTGACCCACGCCTCCCAGGTCAACGACGACCAGGCGGTAAAGACGGTCCATGCGGCACTGGACGCGGGAATCACCACCTACGACACTGCAGATGCGTATGCGAACCAGGCGGCTGAGGTGGTTCTGGGCAATGCCCTCAAGGGTCAACGCCGCGAGGGCATTGAGATCTTCACCAAGGTCTACTGGCCCGTGGCAGAAAAAGGACCTAATGATGTGGGGCTATCTCGCAAGCACATCTTTGAGTCTCTGCACGGCTCTCTCAAGAGACTGCAAACTGACTATGTAGAGCTTTACCAAGCACACCGTTTCGACTACGAGACGCCGCTTGAGGAGACCATGCAGGCTTTCGCCGACCTGGTTCACCAGGGCAAGGTCATGTACATCGGAGTCTCCGAGTGGACGGCCGAGCAAATCCGCGAGGGCCACAAGCTTGCAACTGACCTAGGTATTCGGCTCATCTCAAACCAGCCTCAGTACTCAATGCTGTGGCGGGTCATTGAAAAGAAGGTCGTCCCAACCTCTGAAAAGCTCGGTCTCGGCCAGATCGTTTGGTCGCCAATGGCACAGGGTGTACTCAGCGGAAAGTACCTACCAGGCCAACCAGCGCCTGCCGGCTCCAGAGCAGCCAACGAGGAGGTCGGTCAGTTCATTCAAAAGTTCATGACTGACGAGATCCTCACAAAGGTTCAAAACTTGGTGCCGCTAGCCAAGGAGATTGGGCTCGACATGGCTCAGTTCGCCATTGCCTGGGTACTTCAGAATCAGAATGTCTCGGCCGCAATTGTGGGCGCCTCAAGGCCGGAACAGATTTCCAGCAACGTTGCAGCCGCAGGAGTTGAGATTCCGAAAGAAATCATGAAAAAGGTTGACGAGATTCTTGGCGACTCGATTGTGACCGATCCAGACCTAACGATCAGCCCGGAGACTAGGCCCGCGTAAGCTGCCTAGGCCAAAAGGGGCCGAAGTAGACAAAGCCGGTGTAGCCCTGAACAAGGTCGGCACCTAGCTCGAGCCTTTCGCGCACATCCTCTGCGGTCTCAACACCGCCCACGGAGATGATTGCCATTTCAGGGAACTTCCGACTTAGAAGGGCGAGGAGCTCCTTGGATCGCTCGGCCAAAACCGGTCCACTCAGTCCCCCGGCCTGATTCGCGACCTCCCCGGATACGCCAGCACGAGAAACTGTGGTGTTGGTGGCAATGACACCAGCAAGCTTTAGCTCACTTGCAAGGTGGGCAATCTCGATTGCTTCCTCGTCCGAAACATCAGGTGCAATCTTCACAAACACTGGCTTACCAAGGCTTTCCTCGGTAACGGCCGAGAGGATGGGCCTTAGCGAAGCTATCTGCTGAAGGTCTCTGAGGCCGGGAGTGTTGGGGCTGGAGACATTCACGGCGAGGTAGTCCGCTACTGGGGCGAGCCTCATGGCACTGTAGCGGTAGTCAGCTGCCGCATCCTCAAGCTCTACAACCTTTGTCTTACCAATGTTTACACCAATAACGGGCAGGGCCTCTCCGGAGGCGCGAAGCTTGCCAAGCCTCTCTGCAACCACATCCGCACCCTCATTGTTAAAGCCCATGCGGTTAATCAAAGCTCGACTACTTGGTATTCGGAACAGCCTCGGTTTCGGGTTTCCAGGCTGAGCCTGCGCGGTCACGGTCCCTATCTCGACATGCCCAAAGCCCAGGGCATGCAGCTCTCTGACCAGCTTGGCGTCCTTGTCAAAGCCAGCCGCCATGCCAACACGATTTGAAAATTTAAGCCCAGCGACCTCCACGGACCCATTCTGAGTCGGATGAATTAGCTTGAGCGCAAACATCAAACGCAGCACAAAAGCGCCTAGGTGATGCGCAAACTCAGGGTCGAGCCTTCGCAGAAAAACTGTGAATAAAAGCCGATACATCAGCTGTATAGATCTTCAATCGCAGCCTGGAAGTCCTCAAGGCTGTCCCAAGCTTGGTAGACGCTGGCAAATCTCATGTAGGCAACGTGATCGAGGTTTCGAAGGGGATCCAGAATGGCTAGGCCAATGTCCTGCGCTTCAATGCTGGCGGCTCCAGTAGCTCGCAAAGTCTCCTCAACCTGCTGAGCGAGCAGGGCCAGGTCTGCATCTGTTACTGGGCGACCTTGGCACGCCTTTCTGACTCCAGAGATGATCTTGTCTCGCGAGAAAGGCTCTGTGACGCCAGAGCGCTTGGTGACCATGAGGCTGGCTGTCTCTATGGTGGTGAAACGCTTTTGGCACTCCGGGCACTGCCTACGCCTGCGAATGGCAGAACCGTCGTCAGAGGTTCTCGAATCAATGACTCTGGAGTCAGCGTGGCGACAAAATGGACAGTGCATCAGTCAACAAACCTAATCTGAACAGCATCGGAGTGGGCAGGCAGGCCCTCCGCCTCAGCAAAAACCTTCAACTGGGTCTCAACTTCCTGAAGAGCCTCTTTGGAGTAGCTAATAACCTGCTGGCTTCTAAGGAAGCTCATTACCGACAGGCCCGAGGAGAACTTTGCCTGCTCTCCCGTGGGCAGGACGTGATTGGAGCCCGCTAGGTAGTCACCTAGGCTCACGGGAGTGTGATTGCCAAGGAAAACTGCCCCTGCATTTGTGATTCGGCTGGCAAGCGCTCTAGCGTCCGCAGTCTGTATTTCTAAGTGTTCGGTGGCGTACTCGTTGGCAATTGCGACGGCCTGATCCAGGTCACTTACCAACACCGCTGCTGATTGGTTGCCGGCCAGGGCCTTCTTGACTCGTTCACTGTTTGCCGTCTCCGCAGACTGGTTCTCCAGCTCTTGCTGGACTGCATCCAAGAGTTCTTGTGAGTTGGTCAACAGTACGCTGGCTGCATTTTCGTCGTGCTCAGCCTGAGAGATCAGGTCGGCCGCAACAAAAGCTGGGTTTGCTGTCTCGTCTGCTATCACCAGGATTTCGGTTGGACCGGCCTCTGAATCGATAGCAATCTGGCTTCTGAGCTGCCGTTTTGCCGCTGCCACGAATATGTTGCCCGGGCCGGTAACCAGACGGACTGGCTCCAGCCCCTCTTCTGCTACTCCAAATGCCAGGGCGGCAACTGCGCTTGCGCCCCCTATCGCATAGACCTCATCAACTCCGAGTAGCTCACAGGTAGCCAAGACCGCAGGAGATGGCAGGCCGCCATTGTCTTTTTGCGCGGGGGAAACCACGACAATGCGTTTCACCCCAGCAACCTGCGCAGGCACCACGTTCATTACGGTGCTAGATGGGTATACCGCCTTGCCTCCCGGGACATACAGGCCCACTGAGTCAACGGGAACGTAACGGGTCTCTACATTGCCGCCCTCGGATACCAGGACAGAAGTCGTTTTAGGCAACGTGGCCTCAGACACTTTTCGAACTCTGGTAATCGATTCCTCAATGGCACTTCGAAGACTTGGGTCTAGTGAATCTCTGCTGGCTTGCAGGGCTTCATGGGGAACACGAAAAGTGTCAGGGACAACACCGTCAAAGTCCTGGGCATGACGCCTGAGCGCTGTTGCGCCTTCAGCACGGACCTCGCCAATGAGTTTCGACACAATTTCGGCCACTGAATCGATGGAGACTTCTGCTCGGGGAAGCAGATCACGGACCCGCTGGGGTGTTATCTCGCCATCCCAGACAAATGATCGCATTGCAGAATCCCTCTTGGCCTTTAGAAGATGCCCTAACCTTATCTAAGAAATGACAAATAACCCCCCAGCCTTCGAACTCGCCGGCGCTGATGCTCTCAAGGCAGCATTTAGAAATCATGCCTCGGGTATCTCAGTGATAACAGCTCTTGACGTGCAGGGCAACCCGATTGGTTTTACCGCTTCGAGCGCAACCTCGCTAGGGTCCAACCCTCCCCTGGTTTCGCTCAACGTAGCCCAAGGCTCCTCAAGCTACCCCCATTTGCTGCCAGGAAGATTTGTAGCCCTTCACACCCTAGATAGCGAGTCCTTGTATCTTGCCCAGCGCTTTGCCGGGGACAAAGAAGGCAGGTTCGTTGGCGACGAGCTGGAGGGGCCCGAAGGATTGCCAATCGTGCCGCAGGCATCGTCAGTGCTTATTGGCAAGATTCGCGAGAAGTACGAAATTGAAAGCAATGCGGTAGTGATTATCGATGCACTGAGTGCATCAGTCATGAGAACCCCTGAGGAGCCACTGGTTTACTTCCAGAGGGCCTACCACGCAATCGGTAACAAGTTAGCCGATAATACTAGCTAACCGCCTCAGGGCCGAGTAGAGCCTTGAGCTCGCCGAATAGGTCGTGGCCAACCGCAACCCTCTGGGGAAGCATGAAGTGGCTGGTTTGACCATTGGAAACCAGCTTCACCTGAACCTCAACTGGGCCCGGATGTGCCTCAAGGATGGCTGCCAGCTGAGTCAACCTTTCCCTGGTAGCAACAGCGTCGTTGAGCTGTAGCTGCAAGACCCCACCAAGCTCTCTACCTGATTCGAGCTTTTCAATGGAGAACCCCTGGAGGGTCACCCCGTCATCGCGCCTAGAAACTCGGCCTCTTATCGTGACAGTGCTATCCGGAACCAGGCTGTCCCGATGCTGCAGGTAGGTCTTGCCCATGAACATCACCGGAATCTCACCAGAGAAGTCTTCGAGAGTTAGCTGAGCATATTGATTTCCTGAGGAGCGAGCGATCTTGTGCTGCACCTGAGTGATCAGTCCGGCAATTGTCACCGTCTCACCATCTGCGATTTCGCTGTCTCGAAGCGCAGCGCTTCCCATGTCCGAGTAGCGCATCAACTCGGCCTCCATGCCCGCGAGTGGGTGATCCGAGACATACAACCCAAGCATCTCCCTCTCGTTAGCCAGCAGATCCCGCTTCGTCCACTCAGGGAGCTTTGGTATCTCGATGGTTGCCGGGTCCTCCTCCATGAGGTCTCCAAAGAGATCCACCTGCCCAGTGGCGGCCTGGCGCTTGAGCATTGCAGATGCCTCGATGGCCTCTTCGTGGATTGCAATGAGAGACCTACGGGTGTGTCCGAGGGTGTCGAAGGCACCGGCCTTAATCAGCGATTCAACAACGCGTTTGGTGCTGGCCTGGGCACTGACCCTCGTCAAAAAGTCTTGGAAGGAGGTGAACCTCTCCTGCTCTCTGGCTTCAATGATGCTCTCGACAACGTTCTTTCCAACGTTCCGCACTGCACCCAGGCCAAACCTGATGTCATCTCCGACGGCTGCAAAGGTGCCAATTGACTCATTCACGTCAGGCGGCAAAACCTGGATGCCCATTTTCCGACACTCGTTTAGATAGATGCCGAGCTTGTCCTTGGAGTCGCCCACGCTGGTTAGCAGCGCCGCCATGAACTCGGCCGGGTAGTTTGCCTTCAGGTATGCGGTCCAGTAGCTGAGAACACCGTATCCAGCGGAGTGGGCCTTGTTGAACGCGTAATCCGCAAAAGGTAGCAGCGTGTCCCAGAGGGCTTTGACCGCACCCTCGGAGTAGCCGTTTTTGCGCATTCCATCTGAGAACAGCTCAAACTGCTTCGCCAGCTCCTCAGGCTTCTTCTTACCCATTGCTCGCCTGAGCAGGTCCGCCTGGCCCAGGCTGTAGCCGGCAACTTTCTGCGCGGCGGCCATGACCTGCTCCTGATAAACAATCAGACCATACGTCGGGTCCAGGATCTCACTCAGAGGTTCGAGTAGCTCCGGGTGGACTCCCTCTGATTGTTGCTGCCCATTCTTTCTTTGGGCGTAATTTGTGTGAGAGTTCATGCCCATCGGTCCAGGGCGATAGAGGGCAATTACAGCCGAGATGTGCTCAAACTCAGAGGGTTTTAGCATCCTGAGCAAAGAGCGCATGTTGTTGCCGTCGAGCTGGAACACGCCCAGTGTGTCGCCTCTGGAGAGCAGTTGGTAAGTCTTCTCGTCTTTATCTAGGTCGAGCTCCTCAAGAACTACCTTCTCCCCCTTGTTTTGCTCGATGTTGGCGAGAGCATCATCAATGACTGTCAGGTTCCTAAGCCCCAGAAAGTCCATCTTCAACAGGCCGAGATCCTCACAGGGAGGCTGGTCAAATTGGGTGATGATGGCGCCATCCTCTTCCCGCTTCATAATTGGAATGACGTCCATCAGCGGCTTAGCGGACATGATCACACCGGCAGCGTGGACACCCCATTGCCTCTTCAGTGACTCGAGCCCCTGGGCAAGCTCAAAGACCTGCTTGCTGTCTTCGTCGTTCTCAATCAGATCCCGGAATTCTGCTGCTTCCGCGTAACGCTCAGAATCTTTATTTGTGACGTCGTCCAGGCTCACGTCTCGGCCTAACACCATGGGAGGCATTGCCTTGGTCAGCTTCTCGCCGATTGAGTAGGGCTTTGCGAGCACTCTTGCCGAGTCTTTGAGAGCTTGCTTCGCTTTGATGGTGCCGAACGTCACAATCTGTGCAACGCGGTCCGCACCATATTTTTCAGTCACATAGCGGATGACCTCGGGGCGCCTGCGGTCATCGAAGTCAACATCAATATCGGGCATTGATAGACGCTCGGGGTTCAAAAAGCGTTCAAAAATCAGGTCGTGGGCCAGCGGATCAAGCTCAGTAATACCCATTGCATAGGAGACGATTGAACCGGCGGCAGAGCCGCGGCCAGGCCCGACTCTAATCCCCTGCTCTCTAGCCCAGCGAATAAAGTCTGAAACCACAAGAAAATAGCCGGGGAAGCCCATCTTGACGATCACTTCGATCTCGTAGGCCGCTTGTTCCCGGTGCCTGTCGGAAAAGCCATCGGGATAGCGCCTGTCCATACCCCGCCAGACCTCTTTTTCAAACCATTCGGCCTCGGTGCTTCCCTCCGGCACTGGGAAACGCGGCATGAGGTCTTGCTTTTCAAAATTGACCTCGCAGCGTTCGGCGATTAGAAGGGTGTTGTCCGCCGCCTCAGGGATCTCCGAGAAGAGACTCCGCATCTCTTTTGCGCTCTTGAGATAGAACTCCTGCGATTCAAACCGAAAACGCTTTGGATCGTCGAGGTTGGTTCCAGTCTGCACACACAGCAGGGCCTCGTGAGCCACAGAGTCTTCCTTGTGGACGTAGTGGAGATCGTTTGTACCAACCATAGGCAGGCCTAAATCCTTGGCGAGCTTAAGAAGGTCATCGCGCACACGTTTTTCGATCTCAAGTGCGTGGTCCATCACCTCGACGAAGTAGTTCTCCTTGCCGAAGATGTCCCGGAATTCGCCAGCAGTTTTCAAGGCTTCTTCATACTGCCCCAACCGAAGTCTGGTTTGAACCTCACCACCTGGGCAACCGGTCGTTCCGATTAGGCCCTTGCCTAACTGGCCCAGAAGCTCGCGATCGATTCTTGGCTTGAAGTAGTAACCCGACAGATATGCCTCTGAGCTGAGCCTGAACAGATTGTTCATGGATGCATTGTCTGTAGCCCACATGGTTAGGTGGCTAAATGCTCCACCACCGGATACGTCATCGTCTCCACCATCTGCCCAGCGAATCTTGGTTTTTTCCAGTCTGGAGCCCGGAGCGAGATACGCCTCAATGCCAATGATTGGCTTGATTCCGGCCGCGGTGGCCTGCTTCCAGAATTCGTAAGCACCGTGGGTATTGCCATGGTCTGTCATTGCAATGGCCGGCATCCCAAGCTCAGCAGCCTTTTCAACAAGTGGCTTGATGCGGGCTGCGCCATCGAGCATCGAAAACTCGGTGTGGTTGTGCAGGTGGACAAAAGACTTATCTGCCACCAAAGCACCTCCTACTTGCAGGTGACAATGCTAAAGCCGAAACTCGACATCCCTGAGCCTTGCTAGGGCGATTTCCAAATCGCTCGGGTACTCAGAGCTAAATTCTTGCCACTCACCACTGATTGGATGCGCGAAGCCGAGCTTGACCGCGTGCAGCCACTGCCTGTCTAGATTTAGTTTGGCTGCAAGTTTTGGGTCGGAACCATAAAGCGGATCGCCGACAAGCGGGTGTCGGAAGTGAGAGAAGTGAACTCTGATCTGGTGAGTTCTTCCGGTCTCTAGACCAATCTCGACCAGGGCAGCTGATGGCAGCATTTCTTTGACCTCGTAGTGAGTGACGGCTGGCTTGCCATTTTGAGAGATCGTGAACTTGTAGTCATGCTTCTGGGAGCGCGCAATTGGGGTGTCGATCGTGCCAGACGCAGGATCTGGATGCCCCTGCACCAGAGCGTGATAGGTCTTTTTTGGAGTTCGATCGCGGAATGCCTGTTTCAACACCGAATAGGCCCGCTCTCCTTTCGCAAGCACCATAAGCCCCGAAGTTCCAACATCTAGCCTTTGCACGATTCCTTGGCGCTCTTGCGCACCCGAGGTCGCAAGCTCTATGCCTCTGGATAGCAGCACTCCCCCGACGCTTGGACCCACAAATCCCTGCGAAGGGTGAGAAACAACGCCAGCAGGCTTATCCACGACCACGATGTGCTCGTCTTCGAAAACAACTCTCAGCTCTGGTACATCCTCGGCAGTCAGTACCACCGCAGCAGGCTTATCTAGAAGAGTCACCTCCAATAGCTCACCGGCAGCCAGGCGATGACTCTTACCAATCTGGTTACCATCCACGGTCACCCCGCCTGCGGCAATTAGTTCAGCTGCTGCGGTGCGGGAGATCCCCAATATCTTTGCAAGTCCCGCATCTAGCCGATCACCCTCCCTGGCATCCGGGACCTGCAAAAACTTACCTTGCACGGCCCCCGCCGATCTCATCACCGAGAAGCGTTCTCAGGATCGCCAAGCTCACCGCGATCACCAAAAAGGTGTCAGCCAGATTAAAAATTGGGAAGTTGAAGGGAATTTGAATGAAATCCACCACGTGACCATTGAAAAACTCAGGTTGCTTGAAAGCTCGGTCGATTAGATTTCCCGCTGCACCCCCGAGCGCCATGCCCCCAATCAGAGCCCAGGTCATGCTCTTGATTCGAGGTGAAAGCACAATAAGAGCAACCGTGGCTGCAAGCGAAATTGTCGTTAGAACCCAGGTTGCTCCAACACCAAGTGAGAATGCAGCCGCATTGTTGTAGGCAAGACGAAACTGCAACAGTTCGCCGATTACCGGGACCGAGCCTTGACCAACGAGAGTGGCCTCTGCCCAGAATTTAGTTAGCTGATCAACAAGAACAATTAGCGAGGCCGATACCCCAAACAAGAGATACCTTGCGGTCTTAGTCCTTTTTCTTGTCACGCTTTGGCTCATCGGCCTCGTCGTCATCGGCAACTAGATCCTCGGCGCTGAACTCAGCGGACTCTTCTTCTAAAGCCGCGTCATCATCCTCTTCAGCTGGCTCCTCAGCCTCGCCACCAAGAGCGGTGGGCTCTTGGGAGTAGTACTCCAGCGAAATGTCTGCTGCAGAGGCAGGCTCGACATCCTCCATGAGATCGCTGTATGCCTCTTCGCTCAGGATGTTTTCAAGCTGCCCCTGGATGTAGTCGCGAAGGTTTGCGCGGTACTCGGTCTCGAAGCGCTTGAGGTCTGTAATTGACTCCTCAACAGTTCTGCGGTCAAGCTCGAGCTGGTTCAGTACCTCCCTAGCCTGAGCCTCGGCATCGCGAACTATGCGAGCTGCCTGAACCTGAGCGTCCTTGATGATCTGGTCGCGCTTGACGCGACCCTCCTGGACGTGATCTGCGTGGAGTTTGTGGGCGAGTTCGATAATGCTGCGGGACTGGTCAGTGTGCTCGTCTGCGGTCGGCACCGCAGGGTCACTTGCCACCGGAAATGGCTGAACTTCGACTTCCTCACTGGCAGGAAGAGAGCTCTTGGTTCTTAGTGCTTCGTTGTCACTGAGGATTTTCCGAAGCTCAACGACGATGTCGTCTAGGTAGTCATCCACCTCGTCTTGGTCGTAGCCCTCGCGAAACTTTGTGACCTGAAAACGCTTTGCGAGGATGTCCTCTGGTGTTAACGCCATTGTGCAACCTTCCTGGCATGCATTTGAAACCTGAGAGCTATGTTATTGCCACCTACAGGGCTCGAGCAAAGCCCTGAAGAATAATCACCGCAAAAAGCACGAGTGTCCAAGCCAGATCGAGCGAGATTGTGCCCAGTCGAAGCGGTGGCACAAACCTGCGAACAAAGCGCAGTGGCGGGTCGGTAAGGGTGTAGGCAAAGTCCAAAATTGGTAGGAGGATGCCCTTCGGCTTCCAGCTGCGATTAACTCCCATTACAAGGTCGGCTATGAACCTACCCAGCATTGCGTAGAAGAAGATTTGCAGGGCCCAGTAAAGGACAAGTCCGACAATGCTCATTGGCTACTGCATCAAGTCTTCGGGGTCGTCCTCATCGGCGTCTGCATCCGTCACCGAAACGTTTTGCGGAGATAGCAGGAATACCTTCGGGGTAACCCTGCGCAGGTGTCCCTCAAGACCTTCTTTCAGGCCAATCATGAAATCGAGCATGCGCTTTGCGTCAGCCTCACTCATTGCGCCAATGTTTACAATCACCGGCACACCCGAGCGGAAGTGTGCAGCGACCTCTTTGGCGTCGGCGTAGCTCTCCGGGTCGAGAGTCACGATCTCGGACATGTCAGCTGATCTACGAGGTCTAGGTGCTGAAGGCTTTGGTTTTGGAGCCGACTCGCTCTTTCCCTCAGAGGATCCGAAGCCGAAGAACGACATCACGGAATTTACTACGCCCATTGCTACTCCTTATTTCTCCTAAAGACTATGCGTAATTTGGCCTGGGTCCTGTAATGGCACTCCCAACTCGAATGTGTGTCGCACCCATCTCAATTGCAAGCTCAAAATCCTCGCTCATGCCCATGGAAAGCTTGTCCGCACTAGGGGCGACACCCTTCAGCTGCTCACTGGCAGCCAGTGTCTTTTCAAAATCAACCCTTGGGTCAACTCCCAATCCGGCCACCGCCATGACGCCCATGAGCCTAATTTCAGGAATCTCAAGAACCTGTTCAGCGAGCTCGATCAAATGAGCCGGCTCCACTCCCCCTCGACCTGGGTCATCGGTTAGGTTCAGCTCGATAAAGCCATGAATCTCAAGGCTCCTATTGGACAGCTGTTTTCTAAGCTCCTTGAGAAGACTGGGCCTGTCGATCGAGTGAATGCTTGCCGCATAGTTCAAAACCGTGCGCACCTTGTTCGACTGAAGCTGTCCAACAAAGTGCCAGCTCGCGTCCCTCCTGCCACCGTCCTCGAGCTCTTTCGCTTTGGGTCCGGCCTCTTGGTCTCGGTTTTCACCGAAGTGCCTGTGCCCAAGGTCGTAGAGCTCCGCCACAAGATCAGCAGGATGGTTCTTGGTTACTACAACCAGCTCGACATCGCTCTCAGGTCTACCGGCCCCACGACAGCTAGCCTCAACTCGCTCCAGTACTGAGCGGTAGCGCTCAGCTAAGAGCATTAGCGGAAGAACTCAGGCAGGTCTAGGTCATCGCCGAAGGCACCAGGTGCACTGACCTTTTCGCGTCGGTCTTCCTCGGCAGGTGAACCCTCATCGAGGCTCTCCATGTTGGGAGCATCGACTTCTTCTAGCTCGGTTGCAGTCTCGGCAGCGGCCGTCTCAACAGCCGCAGCGTCCTCGGCGCCTAGGTAGGCGGGTGCCTCGACCTCTTCAGACTCTGCAAGGCCGATTACTGCATTCTCAAATCGCTTGTACTTAGGCTGACCGCCATCGAAGCCTGCTGCGATAACGGTGATTCTGACCTCATCGCCAAGGGTGTCCTCGATGGTTGCACCGAAGATGATGTTGGCCTCTGGGTGAACGGCCTCCTGAACCAACCTTGCGGCATCGTCGATTTCGTGAAGACCGAGGTCGGAAGCTCCCTGCACTAGGAGCAATACCCCGTGGGCACCCTCGATGGTTGCCTCCAGAAGTGGCGAGGAGACTGCGATCTCTGCAGCCCTGATGGCACGATCTTCGCCCTTGGCCGTACCAATGCCCATTAGCGCGCTTCCAGCACCCTGCATCACACTCTTGACATCGTTGAAGTCGAGATTGATAAGCCCCGGAACCACGATTAGGTCGCTAATGCCCTGAACACCCGCACGCAGCACGTCGTCTGCGGTCATGAATGCCTCGAGCGCGGAAATCTTCTTGTTTGACATCTCCAGGAGTCGCTGGTTAGGCACGACAATCAGAGTGTCGACCTCTTCACGAAGGGCTTTGATGCCCTCGTCAGCCTGCACTGCTCGACGCTTACCTTCAAAGTTGAACGGCCTGGTCACGACACCGACGGTCAGAGCGCCCAGGCGCTTTGCGATGCGTGCAACGACGGGAGCGCCGCCGGTGCCTGTTCCGCCACCCTCGCCTGCAGTGACAAACACCATGTCTGCACCCTTGATGGCGGCCTCTATTTCGCCCTCGTGCTCCTCAGCAGCACGCCTGCCGACCTCTGGGTCGGCTCCAGCTCCGAGACCTCTGGTGATGTCGCGCCCAATGTCCAGCTTGACGTCAGCATCGCTCATGAGCAAAGCCTGAGCATCAGTGTTGACGGCAACAAACTCAACTCCGCGGAGCCCTGAGTTGATCATTCGGTTCAGAGCATTCACTCCACCGCCGCCGACTCCAACGACCTTGATGACTGCCTGATAGTTAGGTGACTGGGTCACGATTCGCCTCCTGCTATGAACCCTCAAGTTAAGGCTGAGGCTTAACTTTTCTGAGAGTATTCAATTAGCGCCACGAAGTTAGAGGGCGTAGGGGCAAGTGTTAGCTAGGCACTCGGGCGTGTCGTAAACAACAGATTAACTTGGAAAACTCCTAGTAATCGCTGTATCTGACCACCGGAGAGTTCGGCGAGGAGACATCTATGGTGACGGACTCCTCGACCCCGGTGGCAATCAATGAATCAAGGACCTCGGCCTTCAATAGCGCCTCGTCGTTGTCCCCCCAGATCACCGTGATGTCGCGCTCTTTGAGGGTGAGCTTGCTGGTCAACTGCTCACTGACCTCGACCGAGAAGACGCCTTGGTAGGTTTCGAGCGGGAGAGAGAGCAGCAGTTCCACCGCGTATCTGTAGCGGCTGTCCTCAGTCGGGTCCCCTTGGAAGACCAAAAATGGATGCTCTCCAAGCGTCGCAGTTGGCTCAATCTTCACGCCCGCTGCGTCGTAGAGCCAATTCTCACCCTCGCGAAACAAGACCAATAAAGGTTGCCGCTCTCGCACCTTGACCCGCAGGGTGTTTGGCGGCTCAGCTGTAAAGGTAAAGGTCTCTATAAGTGAGATGTCGCCCAACAGTGAGGCGAGCTCATCTGCGCTGACGGTGGTCAAAGGTCTTCCTCTGAGGTCACTTAGCGCAGAGGTGATTTGGCTTGATTCAATTCGCTCGTTGCCGCTTACGGCAATGCGCTCAATCGCGAATAGTGGCGTTAGGAAGCTTGCCGCCACCAAAGCGCCCAATGTCAATGGAGAGACGATGAGCAGCACCCTGGCCCAGATTGTGAACGGTCCGACACCAATGCGCCGTGGCTTTTTCTTCTTCAGGCGCTTCCGCTCGGTCCTTAGAAGCTCCCTGTCACTTCGAGCCAACTAGCTCTCCAGGGCCGCTAGGAGGTCTGGGACCATGCGATTGATGTCCCCGCACCCCATCGTGATTATGAAGTCTCCAGCCTCAGCAAGAGCCGCTGCCTTCGCTGGCACATCGTCCCAGTTAGGAACCAAATGAGTATTCGCTTGGCGAGCGCACTTAGCCGTAATCAGGTCGGCGGTTACTCCAGGCTCGGGATCCTCTCTGGCCGCATAGATTTCGGTCACCACCGCCTCGTCAGAAAGCATCAAGACCTCAGCAAATTCTTTAGAGAACAGCCTGGTGCGGCTGTAGAGGTGGGGCTGGAACACCGTGATCAGCCTTCCGGTGCCGACGACAGCTCTAGCCGCTTTGAGTGCAGCAGCCACCTCTGTCGGGTGGTGAGCAAAGTCGTCATAGACCTTCACCCCTCTGCGCTCTCCGTGAAGCTCAAACCTTCTAACCGTGCCGCCGAATTGCTCGACCGCAGCAGCTGACTCGGCAAATTCGAAGCCCAATCCAACCAGGGTCGCCACTGCTCCGGCTGCGTTCAAGGCGTTGTGGTGACCGGGAACCTTGAGTTTCATGGACACGGTTGAATCTAAGTGGGTCAGATCGAATGAGACCTCAGGGCCTGATGCATCGATTTCAGAGACCCGGAAGTCAGCGCCTGGCGCCTCGCCAAAACTCACGACGTTGTCGTGTGTTAGCAGGCCACTAACCGCTATTGCCCCGGGATCGTCGCTTGAGATAACGACGAACTTGCCAGCAGCATCTGCAAACTTTGCAAACTCAGCCTGGAATGCCTCAAGCGATCCGTAGTGATCGAGGTGATCGGGATCTACGTTTGTGATCACCGCAACATCGGTGTCGTAGTGAAGAAATGAGCTATCAGATTCGTCGGCCTCAATGACAAAATGCTCTCCCGAGCCATAGCCTGCCGAGGAGCCATACTCCTGAATTACCCCGCCGTTTACGAAGCTGGGGTCAGCCCCTAGTCGACTCAATCCGGTCACGATCATGCCTGTAGAAGTGGTCTTTCCGTGAGCCCCCGCCACGGCAATCAGCGACCCCTTGGAGGCAAGATGAGCCAGCAAAGCGGAGCGGTGCAGGATTGGAATGCCGAGCTCCTGAGCCTTTAGATACTCGGGATTGGTGGGCCAAAGCGCGCTAGTAACCACAACTGTGTCGGGAGAATCTAGATTTGCCTCGTCGTGCCCAATGGTTATCTTGGCGCCGAGGTTTCTGAGGGCCGAAATGTTGGCACTCTCTCTCACGTCAGAGCCGGTTACCGCATGTCCGCTGCCAATCAGCAATCTAGCCAGTCCCGACATACCAGAGCCGCCGATACCAACGAAGTGGACTTTCCCCAGTTCGCGCGGAACCTCTTGGCTGTAGTCGGGTTTAATCATGGCTACCAGTATCCACCGCCGCATAGAGCAAATCGCGCAGCCGCTCGGCTGCATCCACGATTCCCACGGATTTAGCTGCCTCAGACATACGTTTGAGCGTCGCCTTGTGACTCAAGGTGGGGATCACCCTTTCGGCAATGAACTCCGGCGTAAAGTCCTTGTCTTCGCAGAGTTCTGCGCCTCCTGCCTCCACGACACTCCCAGCGTTATGGCGCTGCTCCCCGTTTCCGACGGGGTAGGGCACAAAGACGGCAGGTAATCCCGCTGCCGAGAATTCACTCACAGTCGAGGCTCCCGAGCGGGATATCGCAAGGTCACTTGCCGCAATCGCGGCATCCATACGGTCGCAGTAGGCAATCCTGAGATAGCCGGGCTTATTGGCTTCCTCGAGGCCCGCCTTTTCGCCGACTATATGCAGCACCTGAATACCGGCATTTGAGAGTTCCGGGAGGGAGTCGATGACAGCATTGTTGATACTTCTTGCTCCCTGCGACCCCCCGGTAACCAGAAGTGTGGGAAGAACGGGATCAAGACCAAGCTCGACGCGAGCCTGGTCTTTGTCTATCTTGTTCGCCCCCTCAATGACCTCTCTTCTGATGGGCATGCCGACCAAAGTCGCGCCGGTGAGGTTCGAGTTAGAAAATGCAACCGCCTTGTGCCTTGTAAACCTGGCTCCCAGGCGATTGGCAAAACCAGCGAGCGCATTTGCCTCATGAATAACCAATGGTTTCTTTGTTAGCCAGGCTCCGATGTAGGCGGGAGCCGACGCGTATCCCCCGAACCCGACCACGCCATCTATCTGCCGCTCACGGATCATTTTTCTGACCTGCAAAGACGCACCAAGGAGCTTGAATGGGAAGCTCAAAGCGCCGATGCTTAGCTTCCTAGGTAGAGGCAACCGAGGAATCGTAGCAAGCTCAAAACCTCGCTCTGGAACAAGTCTCTGCTCAAGACCCTCCTTGGTCCCAAGTGCAATGACCTCGTGGCCCTCATCGCGAAGCAGTTCCGCAAGAGCCAGCAGCGGGTTCACATGGCCTCCGGTTCCGCCGCCTGCGAGCAGAAACCTCACCTAGCTCCTCCTGCGTCCGAGGTGACTCATGCGGTCCCGCTCAACTGCTAAAACAACACCAATCGCAAGCATCGTTGCAATCAGGGAAGAGCCACCTGCGGAAATCAGAGGTAGGGGAACTCCCAGAACAGGGAAGAGTCCGAGGACAACACCTATGTTGATGAAGGCTTGCATGACTATCCAGAACATCACCCCAACAACGATGTTGCGATTGAAGGGATCAGTCTGGAGGCGAACTATCGCAAAGAGCACCAGTCCGATGGCAAAGAACAGCAGAATCACCGCGCCAGCTCCAACCAACCCAAGCTCTTCGCCGATGACTGCAAATATGAAGTCGTTTTCAACCTCTGGAATCCAACTCCACTTGAGTTTGGATCTGCCCAAGCCGGTCCCGAAAATACCGCCTGAGGCTAGAGCCCAGGTGCCATGCTCGAACTGCCACCTGACACCCATGGGGTCAGCACCCTCTGGATTGAGCCAGGCATCAAAACGAATCCGCCTCGAGGGCGATGCCATGATCATTGCCGCTGCTGCTGCCAGGCCTGCGAATCCAAGCAGTAGCCAATTGTGCCAACGCATCCCAGCAAACAGATAGATACCCATGAGCAGCACCGCCATGACAACGCCGGTGCCAAGGTCGCGCCCCATCACCGCGACCAGCACGACAGCCGCGCCCGAAAGCAGAAAGACCCATATCCATAACTGCCTATTGCGCTCCTCGTTACCACCCAGCTGAGCGAGGATCTGAGCCAGTGCGACTATCAGTGCAAGTTTTAGGAACTCGGATGGCTGGATGGAGACAAAACCCAGATCAAGCCAGTTGCGGTTTCCGTTGATGTCCGCACCGAACAAGACTGTGGCAACCTGCAAACCCAATGCACTAAAAAGAATTGGCATGCTCATCCGGCGGTAAAAACCCATTGGGAGATTACTCGCTGCCACCAAAGCGATAAGTCCAACAAGGGCAAACGCTCCCTGTCGGAAGAACATGGTTGCCGCACTATCAGTTTGCTTGAAGCTGTCAATTGCCGAGGCGCTTGCCACCATCGCAAGCCCCAGTCCAGCCGTAAGAAGACTAAGACCCAATAGCAGCAGCGCCTGTCTGGACTGGGCCCTGAACTTAGGCCTTAGGGCGTCCATTACCCCGGTCATCCGCGAAGCTCCCTTACGGCCTGCTCGAACTTATCGCCTCTGTCGGCGTAGTCACGAAATTGATCCATGGATGCGGCTGCTGGTGCCAGCAGAACAGTATCGCCGGGGGCGGCCAGTTCCTTTGCTGCCAAAACCGCATCTCTCATCACAGAATCACCTGAAATGACACTAATTGCGCTCTCCGGCAATACATCGGAGAACAGCTGCGCGAGTTGCTCCGTCTCGCTGCCAATCAAAACCGCGCCCCTCAGCTTGGATGCATGCTTTTTCATCAGTTGGGAAGGGTCAACCCCCTTGAACTGGCCGCCGATAATCCATATCACAGAGTCATAAGAAGACAGCGAGCTGTCCGCAGCGTGGGCGTTTGTCGCCTTGGAGTCATTGACGTAAAGCACACCCTCAATCTCGGCAACAAGCTGGTTTCTATGAGGGGAGAGTTTGAAGTTTGATATTGCCCTCCTAATTGACTGCGGTGGCACTCCTGCGGCACGAGCCAGCGCTGTCGCAGCGGCAACATTTGCGCGGAGCTGATCACTCACCGGGCCGATTTGCGCCAATTCTGACTCGGTTGCAATCTCAAGTGCCTCTTCAGCCCTGTTTTCTAGAAACGCTCTATCAACCAAGATGTCTTCCACGAAACCAACTGCTGACTTCTGCGGCGTAAATAGCGAGAAGGCAATGGCTCGACAGCCCTCAACGACATCGGCCTGCTGGGCCGCTTCTAAGGTTTTTGTGTCCTGCTCGTTGAACACAATCGCTACTTCGGTGCCGCGGTAGACCTTGGATTTCGCGCGGAAATAGCTCTCCATGTCGCCATGCCAATCAAGGTGATCCTCGGCTAGGTTCAAAAATGCGCTCGCTAGCGGCCTGATCTCCCCCAGATAGTGAAGCTGGAAGCTGGAGAGTTCGACGACCAAGAAATCAAAACCCTCAGGGTCTCTGATGGCATCGAGGATTGGATTCCCAATGTTGCCGCAGGCAACCGCCCTTAGCCCATCGGCTGCACACATTGCAGCGGTTAGCTCGGTTGTCGTGGTTTTACCGTTGGTGCCAGTTACCGTTAGCCACTTTGCAACCTTCTGAGTCTTATCCCGAAGCCTGTAGGCAAGGTCAATGTCCGTAAGCAGGTCAACGCCTCTGGCCAAAAGCTCTTGAACTAGCGGATGCGTGGGAGCAAACCCAGGTGAAACTATTGCGAAGTCAGGACTAAAACCAAGTGTTTCCAAGACTGCAGGGCTGTCATCCGAAATGAATCGTGACCCAATTACCTCTGCGAGGTCTATCAGTCTCTCGTCTGCGGATTGACCTACCGCAGCCGCCTCAACACCAAGCTCAATAAGTGTGTCAAGAGCGCTAAAACCAGACTTTCCAAGGCCTAGAACAACTGCTTTATGCGCTGACCAGTCCCCGTGCCAAGAGGTTGGAAGGCTCATAGTCCGTAGATCCACTCCACATAGAACAGGCCAACACCAGCTGCCACGCAGAGCGCCGCAATGATCCAGAACCTAACCACGATCGTGATCTCGGCCCAGCCCTTGAGCTCGAAGTGGTGATGCAGCGGGGACATCCTGAAAACTCGTCTGCCCTTGCCGTATATCCGCTTTGTCAGCTTGAAATACGCACGCTGAATGACTACGGAGCCGGTGACAATCACGAAGATGCCGCCTATCAACACAAGTAGCAGCTCGGTTCGACTCACAACTGCCAACGCGGCCAGCGCACCGCCAAGACCCAAGGAGCCGGTGTCGCCCATAAAAAGCTGTGCGGGAGAGGTATTCCACCACAAAAAGCCGACACAGGCTCCGACAATTGCGGCGGCAACCACCGCGACATCAAGGGGGTCCCTAACCTCATAGCAGGCGGCAATGTTCTCGACGGCCGTGCGACAAGACTGGTTGAACTGCCAAAAGCCGATGATGACGTAGGCACCAATTGCAAAAATCGCCGAGCCTGAGGCTAGGCCGTCAAGACCGTCGGCAATGTTCACACCGTTTGAGCTGGAGGCGACTAGGAGGAATACCCACAGCACGAAAAGGCCCATTCCAACAACCGAGCCCCAGAAAAAGAGGTCGACAGGGAGATCCCTAAAAAGCGATATGTTGGTGCTGGCAGGAGTCAGTCCCCGATCATTCGGGAACTGCAGCGCCAAAACTGCAAACGAAATGGCCACGACTGCTTGCCCGGCAATCTTTGCCCATCCGCTAAGACCCAAAGACCGCTGGTTTCTAACCTTCAGTAGGTCATCAATGAACCCAACAAACCCAAGTCCCGCCATCATGAACAGCACCAGCAGCGCAGAGGCAGAGGGGGTTTCGCCATTGACGAGCTTTGCTACGAAGTAACCAATGATTGCGGCAGCCAGGATAACGAGCCCGCCCATTGTCGGCGTGCCGCGTTTGGTGTGGTGGGTCTGCGGGCCATCGTCGCGAATGAACTGGCCCCACTGGAGTTTTTTGAAAAGCTGAATGAAGGCTGGCGTAGCAAACAGTGAAATGAAAAGAGAAATGCCTCCGGCGGCCAGTAGCGCTCTCACTTCACACCCGCCAAATCATCACCGAGGAACCTAAGCCCAGCGACGTTACTCGATTTCACCAACACCACATCGCCAGGCAATAGCTTTTCACGGATAACCTCAAAAGCCTCGCTTATCGAGTCAATGAATTGACTCTCGCCATCCCAGCTTCCCTCCTGCATGGCTCCCATGTGAATGAGCTTGGCTTCCTCGCCAATCACAAAGAGCTGATCGATATTGAGCCTGACGACGAGCCTGCCTATTGCATCGTGCTCTTGGGCGGAGTACTCCCCCAGCTCCGCCATGTAGCCAAGCACCGCGACCGTTCGATTGCCCTGACGACCTAGAACCGCAAGTGACTGCAATGCTGAGCGCATGGACTCTGGAGATGCGTTGTAGGCATCGTTTATCACCGAGTAGCCATCTTTCGCCCTCAATAACTGCATGCGCCAGCGCTCTGGAGCATCCAGCTGCGCGACCGCTGCGGCTGCCTCTCGAGGATCAATCCCAAGCTCAATAGCGGTTGCAATGGCGGCTGCAAAATTCATTGCGTGGTGTTCACCAAGTATCTTCAGCTGCACCTCGAATGGCTCACCATCCCCGATCTGAACAGAGAACAGGGTGCCTTCGAGGCTGAGGGTTGTGCTCAGGATTCTTACCTGTGCGTCCTCACTCAGTCCGAATCCGACTCTCTTCCCTGAAAATTCAAAGCCTCTAACTCGGGGGTCATCAAAGTTCAGAACTGCCGCGTTTTGGATAAATGGCATCATCTCAGCCTTGATCTTCTCCGTGACCTCGATACCGCCAAACTCCCCGGCATGAGCCATGCCTACCTTCAGCTGCACTCCAATATCTGGCTTGGTCCAGCTCGCTAGCCGCTCAATGGAACCGGGGCCAGCGGCGCCAAGCTCAAGGACCAGGTACTTGGTTTGCTCTGTGATTCGAAGAACTGTAAGAGGTAGTCCAACCTGATTGTTATAGGAGGCCACCGGCACAACCGTCTCCCCCATGGGCTCCAAGATTGCTCCGAGCATGTTTTTTGTGGAGGTCTTGCCGTTACTGCCGGTGATGCCAACAACGTGCAGTTGACCTCTTGCTCGAACGTCGTTTAGCACCCGCTCTGCCAACTTGCTGAGTGCCACAACCGTGTCGGCTACAACAATCTGAGCTATCTCAACATCTTCCCTGGGCGTTGAAACCACTGCCAGTGCCGCTCCGGAAAGTGCCGCATCAACTAGATATTTGTGCCCATCTTCGCTCTCGCCAAGCTTTGCGAAGAAGATCCCCCCGCTCTTTATCTTTCTTGAATCGGTATCGCATTCGCCAGAAACAACAGTCTCTGGTTTGCCGCGGTATATCTCGCCGGAGACTGCCTCCGCTATTTGCTGAAGTGTCAAGCTAATCATTGCTCTAGAGCCTCCCGCGCAAGCTTCCTCGCATCAAATGCCTCTTTCACTCCCGCGATCTCCCTGTATTTGAGCGCTCCCGGCCCGCACCACAACACGGCCCTGCCAGCGGCAAATTGAACTGCAGCTGAGATTGCCTGAGCCGGGTCTTGCACCTCGGTGGCATCAACCTGTGCGTCCTCGGCACCTAGTAGTAGCTGTTGCCTAATCAGAGCCGGATCCTCATCTCGAGGGTGCTGGTCTGTAACGAAAAGTTTTGTGACACCTCGGCAGGCCGTCGCCATCTCGGAGCGTTTGCCCTGATCCCGATTACCTGATGCCCCCAGCACCACAACAAGCTCCCCGTGCTTAGCGAGCAGATGCTGGACGCTCGCCTCGACTCCTGCCGGGGTGTGGGCATAGTCAACATAAACATTTGAACCCTCCATAACCGGCTCAAGCCGCCCAGGTACTTGCAGGTCTATTTTCTGCAGCGCAGCTTCAACT
>JAYORB010000002.1:40830-49810 GCA_038123155.1 Aquiluna sp.
GTCTCGTAGTCATCAAGATGATCTCTTGAAAGGTTTGTAAAGCCGGCAACTTTGAATCTCAGTCCCTGAACTCGATCGCGCGTCAGAGCTTGTGCTGAGACCTCAATCACCGCGCCTTTCTGGCCGGCTTGGGACATTTTGTGAATGAGTTGGTGCAGCCTTGGAGCCTCTGGGGTCGTAAGTTCACTATCAAAGACCTCGTCGCCTGCAAATTGCTGATGGCTCGTGATTAGGCCCGAGTCCTGTCCCAAATTCGAAAGCAGCCGTTGGAGATAGAACGCTGTGGAAGTCTTGCCATTTGTGCCTGTGATTCCGGTTAGGGCAACGTTTGAGTTTCCGTAAACCTCTCCTGCGACTAGCCCGGCTATTGACCTAGGGTCTGGATGGAAAAGAGACGAGACCGGATAGTTGGCTTCACGATCGGTGAGGACAGCACTTGCGCCTCGCGCAATCGCATCATCCAAGAAATCAATCCCATGAACCCTGGCGCCCTGAGCAGCAATGAATAAATAGCCGGGTTCTATGTGGTTTGAGCCAATCGCAACGCCTGATGGAACAGTTTCAGCACCTTCGCTGACGCTGCCTCCAAATTTTGCGGCGAGCTCGCCAAGGCTAGGCACCGGGCTCACCGTAACGGTTAGAGGGGATGTTTTCGCGGGAGGTAGTGGTCGATGGTGGGACTCTGTAGTGCTTCAGAGCCTGCTGCATGATCGCCTTGAAGGGAGGGGTTGCCTTAGCTGAGTTGCTCACTCCCTCGGGACGATAGATGGTTACCCCAACAACAAACTTGGGGTTTTCGACCGGGGCGACGCCGTAGAAAGAAATTGCGTAGCGGTCACCATAGCCATCGCCCTCTCGGATCTGAGCGGTTCCGGTCTTGCCGGCGACTCGGTAGCCCTCGATGGCGGCAGTCTTTCCAACACCTCCGAACTCAACCACCTTTTCCATTAGCTCCAGGTTCAGGTCAGCATTTGCCTCCGAGATGACCCGATATCCCTGCTGATCAGGCTGATACAGCACCTCGCCATTTGGTGCGGTGCAGCTATCCACCAGCACAGGATCGAGGCGGACTCCTCCGTTAGCAATTGTTTGGTAGGCGAATCCCATTTGGAGTGCCGTTACCGATACACCCTGACCAAAAAGGTGCGTGTACTTGTCCGCGTACTGCCAGTCCTCATAGGGCCGCAGAATTCCGGAGCTCTCACCCTCGAAATTCAAACCGCTGGTTGTGCCAAACCCGAAGTCCTGAAGGTAACCAAAGCGCTCCTCCTCATCCACCTCCATGCCAAATGCATAGATACCCGTGTTGGAGCTGTAGCGAAGCACACCCGCGAGGCCTAGCTCGAACTCATCATGGTCAAAGCTGTCCTTGATTGACTCTCCGTAGTCAAGTTGCAGGCGGTCCGGGGCACTCTTGGTATCAAACTCGTCTGATGCTCCAGAATCTAAAACCATCGCGGTTGACACAGACTTCATGATGGAGCCGGGCTCAAAAGCAAACTGCATGATCTTGCTACCGCGATTTTCCGCATCCGAGGCAGCGGGATCATTCGGATCTACCGTTGGTGCCTCGGCGGCGGCAAGTATTCTCCCGGTTTCGACCTCAATCACAATTGCGCTGGCCCAGTCGGCGTTGAGCTCTGCGACTGTGTCGGCTAGTACCTGTTGGGCAAAAAACTGCAGGTTGGCATCAATGGTCAAGTTGAGGTCGCCACCATCCTGCGTGGGCTGGGTTACAACGTTTGATGTGGGAATTCTTACTCCTTCGGCGGAACGCTCGAAAGTCTCTTGACCATCAACGCCAGCTAGGCAGGTGTTGTACTGGCGCTCAAGGCCAGCAAGTGGGGTGCCATCGCTGCCCACAAAACCAATCAGGTTCCCCGCAACTGCGCCGTTGGGATAGAGCCTGTCTGCAAACTGATCAAAATAGATCCAAGGAACCTTTAGGTCCCGAATGGCGTTGTAGGTTGCCGCATCTACCGCTTTGGCTAGATTGGCATACTCGCTGTGGCCCTCCAGGCGAGGTAGCAGCTCTTCAAGACTTAGGCCAAGTAGCGGGGCCAGCTCCATCGCAATTGCCTCGACCGAGTGCTCAACGACTATCCCATCTTCGGCCCGAAAGACCGGACCTACATTTTTGGGGGCAGCATTCACGTCATAACGAAAAACGGTTCTTGCGAGTACCTGCCCGCTGCTATCCAGGATGTCGCCTCGGAGCGCCGTCAGGGTCTGAGTGACACTTCGCCTCTCTAGAGACTTGGCCTGTATCTCCTCGGCACGAACCACCTGAAAGTCAACGAGGCGCCAACCCAGGGCGCCAACGAGAACGAAAAGTAAGAGCACAAATGCTGTGAGACGGGAGGTCAATTTAGCGTGGGTGCCCATATTGCCTACCTGGTCGGAGATGCCGGAATTAGTCCTGTGTCCAAAGCTAGAGCCGAACCTACGTCTGAGACGATTTCAACACTCATATCGAAGCCACTTGCCGCGATGGTGCTCGGACTGAACTCCGAGACGGTGCCTAGGGCGCTGTTGGCAACCATATTGGCGCTAGCAACCGCCGTTTCATCCGGATCAGCGGGCACGGGATCGCCAAAGACTCGATCCGAGCGAATATCCAAAAGCACCGAGGCCGGGTTCGCAACCATGCCAAGACGGTTGGCCGCATCCGCGAGATTTTGCGGAGATGCGAGGGAATCAACCTCCTCTTGAATGATCTGCACCTCTGTTGCCAGATGCCTCTTGTCAGCCTTTAGCTGAGAGAGCTTGTAGGCGTCTTGGGTGAGCACCATGTTGAGTGAGAGCTGCACGCCGTAAACAAGGACGATGCCAAGCACGAAGATCAACCCGGCTACGACACTTGGCCTGAGTTTCTTTGCGTCCTGCTCGCTCAGCATCATTACCCTCATGCCGCTACCTCCAGTTTGACGGCAGCTCGCAGCCTTGCTGAAGCAGCTCTTGGGTTGTTCGAAAGCTCTGTTTCCCCTGCCCTCTCAACACCCTTGGTGACGATGTTTAGCGTTGGGCCTGTGCCAGGGAGTTCAACGGGAAGCTCAATTGGGCTGGTGCTGGTCGCTGCCTTGCGAAGGGCGTCCTTGGTGATTTGATCCTCAAGTGAGTGGTAAGACATTACAACGATTGCGGCGCCTGGCCTTAGGGATGCAATGGCCTGGGGCAAGGCCCGCGCCAGCACCTCCAGCTCGTCGTTGACAGCAATTCTTAGTGCTTGGTAAACGCGCTTTGCGGGGTGTCCCGACTGTTTGCCAGGTGCCTTGGGAACGACCGATTCCACAATCTCGTTCAGCTGGCTGCTGGTTGTGATGGGTTGACCTTTGCGCTGAGCCACAATCTTTTTTGCTATTGGAAACGCGAAGCGCTCCTCACCGTATTCGCGGAAAACCTTGGTCAGCTCGTCAACATCCAACTCAGCCAACAGCTCCGCCGCACTCTTGCCCGCGCTTTGATTCATGCGCATGTCTAGAGGAGCGTCCTGTGCATAGGCGAAGCCGCGATCTCGCTGATCAAGCTGCATGGAACTTACGCCGAGGTCAAAGAGTGCTCCGTCAATGCTGTCGACTCCAAGCTCCTCGAGCACATCATCGAACTCGTCATAGACAGCCAGAACCGGAGTGAATCGCTCGCCAAACCCCTCCAGCCTCTCGGTCGCAAGCTTCAGAGCAACCGGGTCTCTGTCTAGGCCAATTACTTTGACGTTTTCAAAGGAGCCAAGAATTGCCTCAGTGTGACCCCCAAGTCCCAAGGTTGCATCAACCACCACCGGTGCTTCTCCAGTGAGTCCCGTGCGGAGTAGCTCCAGGCAGCGCTCCAGCAATACTGGGCGGTGAAGTTCTGAGGAAAGGTTTTCCATAGCTTCTTGGGTCTATCCCTACCCTTTGGTCCCTGTCCGAATCCGTGAGCTTGGTTTTCACGGGGTCCGACTTAGGGGAAGAAAGCCGGGCTCGGCCAGAGACCAAAGTGCAGGGCTAGATGAGCCCCGGAATCACCTCCTCCGACTGAGTAGCAAACTTCTCTTCGTTGCTTGAGAGGTATTCCTGCCAGCTGGCGGCATCCCAGATCTCAGCCCGGGAGCCGACGCCGATAATTACTAATTCTTTGGTGAGGCCCGCGTACTCACGAAGCAGTTGTGGCACGAGCACCCTGCCCTGCTTGTCCGGGGTGTCATCCGATGCGCCTGACAAGAAAAGACGCAAATACTTCCTCGCCTCTTCCGAGGTCACAGGCGCCTGGCGAATCTTTTCGTGAACAGACTCAAATTCATTTTTTGAGAAAACGTAGAGGCAGCGCTCTTGTCCTCTGGTGACAACTACCCCTGCAGCTAGCTCATCGCGAAACTTCGCGGGAAGGATGATGCGGCCTTTGTCGTCAAGCTTTGGAGTATGAGTACCCAGCAACATCGCCGCACCCCTTTCTTAGCTATTCCCCACTTTACTCCACTTTGCTCCACTTTGTAGCAAAACGCAACCATTTTTATCACAATTTGGGCAAGAAAAAACCCCCGCCAAAAGCGGGGGTAATTGGAAAAACTTAGGGGTTTAGTCGTTATTGAAGCGGTTGTTCCAGCGATCCTCAAAGAAAGAACCTCCGCCGCCTTGGAAGTTAGCCTTTGGAAGTTCCGGAAGACGGAAGTTACTCGAGGCAACCACCAGACCGATAACCATCACGATGAAGGCAATGACACCCATGAATGTGACTTGAGTGGCAACGGCAAAGATAAGCAGCCCAATGCCCGCAATCATGGTCAAGACACCGGCAACTAGCTTGCCCGCACTTCGATTAGTAGTGCCGACGCGCTTTAGCTTCTGGTCGAGCGACGCGTCCTCTTGCAAGAGGTTGCGCTCCATCTCTTCCAGCAGTCGCTGTTCGTGCTCGGATAGTGCCATTTAGCTCTCCATTCCCTCTAAATTGTAAACAGCGAAGTGCCGCTAGGCTATCCCGCGTGCCTCAAAATTTCCTGCTAGAGCTCGTCCAGCAGAGGCTAGATAACTTCTGCGAGGACAAAAGACAGCAGCTTTTGGAAATCTCTAGTGACCTAGAACCAATCATTGACTACACACAATCCCTCCTTTCCGGAGGAAAGCGCTTCCGAGCGCTCTTTTGCTTCTGGTCCTGGGCCGGTTACCAGCCTGCCGAGGTGACCCGGGACTCTCTCAGCCTCGACTCTCCGATTGTCGGAGTAGCAGCTGCGCTTGAGATGTTCCATGCAGCAGCCCTAGTGCACGACGACCTTCTGGACCAATCGGACACTAGAAGGGGCCAGCCCGCAATTCACAAGCGCTTCGAATCGCTTCACCAAACTAAGACCTTTAGCGGAAGCCCTGAGAAATTCGGCATGGCAGGTTCAGTGCTCACCGGCGATCTCATGCTGGCCTGGAGCTCCGAGCTATTTGGTCAGGCTCTGAAGGATGTCAGCCCTGAGGATGAGGCCAACTGCCGCACTCAGTTCTCCCAAATGCGGTTCGAGGTCATGGCCGGTCAGTACCTAGACGTACTAGAAGAGAATGCCGCGCCAATTCGAAAGCAGTCTGAAGCGGTCGCGATTGCAAACAGGGTCATGCTCTACAAAACCGCCAAATACTCACTTGAGGCTCCCCTGCTAATTGGAGCCGCGCTCTCAGGTGCGGCAGGTGGGAATCTCAAAATGCTCAGCGAATTTGGCATTCCGCTGGGCCTCGCCTTTCAGCTCAGGGACGATGTCCTCGGTGTATTTGGAGACCCTGAGGTCACTGGCAAGCCTGCGGGAGATGATCTTCGCGAGGGAAAGCGAACCGTACTCGTGGCTCTTACGCTTGAGACGCTCCCATCCTCGGTAGCAAGAATCTTCAACGAATTGCTCCTGGGTGGCGAGATCGACTCCGATCAGCTTGAGTTCATGCGTCAAACAATTACAGACTCCGGAGCACTTGAAAAAACCGAGCGACTAATTGAGGAGCACTCAAACCGCGCGATTGAGGGACTCGCGAACCTGGAGATCAGCGATCAGGGAAGAAAGATGCTTGCCGCTTTGGCGCAGAAAGTAATCAACCGCTCCCACTAACCAAGTGCTTGGGCTGCTCTTCTAACGGGAGCTTTGTGGCCCTTCACCAGGGCGCTTATCGGCAACTCTCCAAGAATGTCGTTCTCTTCATAGAGCCACTCGACCGCCTCGCCCTCAGTGAAACCGAGGTCCATCAGCTGCAGCATCGTTCCGCGAATACTGCTTAGGGGTTCATTGCCGACAATAATCTCGGCGGGAATCATGGGTTGTTTCTCAACCTTGACCGAAAAAAGCACGTGCTCTTCGATCAGCCTTCTGACCTTTGAAGTTGATATGCCAAGCTGCTCAGCAGCCTGATCAAGCGTGAGCCAATTCTCTACGCGGTCAGTTATCACTCTTTCTCCTGGCGGTTTCTACCAACTGTTCCGCAACTAAGAATGCCAGCTCCAACGACTGCATGTGGTTCAGACGTGGGTCGCAGACCGATTCATAGCGCTGCTCCAAAGTTGCCTCATCGATTTGCTCTGAACCACCGAGGCACTCTGCGACATCGTCACCAGTGAGCTCAACGTGAAGACCACCTGGGTGGGTGCCAAGTGCGCGGTGGACCTCGAAAAAGCCCTGAACCTCGTCCATCACATCGTCGAATCTTCGTGACTTGTAACCATTGGCGGTTGTAATCCCGTTGCCGTGCATTGGGTCAGTAATCCAGAGCGGGCTGGCACCTGCATCCCTGACCGCTTCTACCAGCTTAGGTAGCTCGTCTCTAATCTTGCCCGCGCCCATTCGGCTAATCAGCGTCAGCCTGCCCGGCTCTCTTTCTGGATCGAGCTTGTCGATCAACCTAAGAACATCCTCAACCGTTGAGGTTGGCCCTAGCTTCACTCCCAACGGGTTTCTCACGCGAGAGAAGAAGTCGACGTGGGCGCCATCTAGCTGCCTGGTTCGCTCACCGATCCAGATGAAGTGGGAACTGGTGACGTAAGGGAGCTGAGTTCTTGAGTCGATTCTGGTTAGTGGTCGTTCGTAGTCAAAGAGCAGCCCCTCATGCGATACGAAGAACTCGGTTGCCCGAAGCTCAGCGGAATCGACTCCGCAAGCCTCCATGAACCTCATGGCCCTGTCGATGTCTCCCGCAATTGACTCATACTTCTTATTTGCTGGGTTATCGGTGAAGCCACGGTTCCAGGCGTGAACCTCTCTTAGGTCCGCGAAACCTCCCTGAGTGAAGGCCCTGATGAGATTCAGAGTGCTTGAAGAGGTGTTGTATGCCTGGAGGAGCCTTCTTGCATCGTTCTTTCTGCCCTCTTCAGTGAACTCGTAGCTGTTCACGGCATCGCCACGGTACGCGGGAAGGGTCACACCCTCACGAGTCTCAAAGTCGGAGGAACGTGGCTTGGCGAACTGCCCTGCCATACGGCCCATCTTGATAACAGGTAGCGAGGAGCCATACATAAGCACGACTGCCATCTGCAGAACGGTCTTAATGCGATTACGGATTCTGTCTGCGGTTGCGTCAACGAAGGTCTCAGCGCAGTCACCACCCTGGAGCAAGAACGCCTCTCCCCTGGCAGCCTGGGCCAATCTCGTGCGGAGGGTGTCAACCTCACCGGCGAACACCAGCGGAGGCAGTGCAGCAAGTTGCCCGCGAACATCCTCCAGAACAGCACTATCAGCCCAGCTAGGCTGCTGGGCCGCGGGAAGAGCGCGGTAGTTGTCTAGTCCAAAATCCTGCAAAGTGTTTCCTTAGTTAGTGCTGCGTGCGAGACGGTTTCGAATAGTCGATGCATAAACATCGACATAGGGCTGGTTTGAAAGCTGTTTTATTTGGTAAATGATCTGGTCGGTAACCGCACGAAGCACTACGCGCTCAGATTCCATGCCGGCAAAGCGAGAGAAATCCATAGGTTCTCCGATACGCATACCTACCCGGCGAATCTTTGGATACTTGCTGCCAAGCGGCATGACCTTTTCGGTGTTGATCATCGCCACCGGAATAACTGGAACCTTGGCCTCCAAAACCATTCGAGCAATTCCAGTTCTCCCCCTGTAAAGCTTGGCGTCTGGAGACCTCGTGCCCTCTGGGTAGATTCCAAGAATCAGCTCCCGTTCTAACACTCCAAGACCTGTGTTGAGAGCATCCTCAGAGGATTTTCCGCCACTTCGATCAATGGGAAGCTGGCCATTGGCCTTGAAGAACCAGCGAATCAGAGCGCCCTTGAATCCCTTGCCCGTGAAGTAGTCGCTCTTGGCCAAAAAAGTAATTGGTCTTCTGACTTTCAGCGGAAGGAAAATCGAATCAACAAACGAGAGGTGATTGCTGGCGAGAATCGCTGCGCCTCTCTTGGGCACATTTTCGCCACCGCGCACCCAGGGTCTGAAAAGTAGCTGCAGGATTGGCCCCAGCACCAGGTTCTTCAGAATCAGATAGGTCACGATTTTTCTCCAGTTTGAACCTAAAGCTTACTGGCCGCCCTGGCGGGATAGATCGGCAGCTCCAATAACCCCAGCCTCGTTTGCGAAGGTTGCCAGCACAATATCCGCCTCTGGCCTGAAGCCCGAGGCAGGGAGCTGAGCGGAGAAGTGTCTGGTTATTGGCTCCAAGATTCCCTCCCCAAGCTCGGAGAGCCCTCCGCCAATTACGAACACCTCAGGGTCCAAGACGGCAACCAGAGAGCCCATGGCACGTGCCAGGTACTCGGCGGCGACCTCAACCTGTTCGATCGTGGCGGGATCTCCCTCTTTAAAGGCAAGGTAGGCGTGGTGACCAGTGAGCTCCGCATCGCCAGCGAGCTCCCGAAGCCTTCCTCCCGCTGAGGTGCCCTTAGCCGCAATCCGTCTTAGCTCCCTCAGGAGAGCGGTTCCAGATGAGTACTGCTCAACGCAACCGAGTCGCCCGCAGCCGCACTTGATACCGCCATCCACGACCGTTATGTGACCTAGCTCGCCACCGATTCCAAAGCCTCCGCGCATGAGCTTGCCGTC
>JAYORB010000002.1:49910-54785 GCA_038123155.1 Aquiluna sp.
TCGAGCAGCTCGGTTATTAGGCCAGCAACGTCCTCGACCATGCGAGAGGGATCTTGAGCTGGTGAAGCAATGCGCTTTTCCTGAACCACCGTTCCCTGCTCATCGACAAGCGCGCCAAGAATTTTGGTGCCGCCGATATCAATTCCGACGCTAAGCAAGGTGAGCTCCTAACAGATGGCCAAACCTGAATTTTAGGGCCGAAACTGGCTCTGCGCACTTACGTATTCGGGAATCGAGGTATCACTAACAGGCACTGGCCGAGGAGTAGAGTTTAGGAAACTTCAGAGGGAGATAGACGATGACGTTTTACGATGTTCCGCTAAGAGTTGAGACGAATCCTCGCGAGAACGCAACTGACCTCCTACTCAGCCGCGTCGCAAAGAATCCAGCACACGGGCTCTTCAGTAGAAAGAATCCTGATGGCAGCTGGCGCGATGTGAGTGCGGCGGACTATCTGAGCGAGGTACAGAGCCTTGCCAAGGGCCTGATTGCAGCTGGAATAAAACCTGGTGACGCTGTTGCGCTCATGTCGCGCACAAGATACGAATGGACCCTAATTGACTTCGCCATCTGGTTTGCAGGCGGAGTTGTAGTTCCAATCTATGAAACATCCTCCCCTCACCAGATTGAGTGGATCCTTTCGGACTCTGATTCGGTGGCGCTGTTCTGCGAAAACGACGACCATCTCGAGCGCTTCAACAAAATCAAGTCGAATGTAAAGAAGGTCTCTCAGGTCTGGAGAATCGATTCCAAGGAGTTTTCCGACCTGCACAAAGCCGGTGAAAAGATCTCCGATGCTGACCTAGAGACTGCCAGGAAGAATGCCGAGGGTCCCGATCTAGCAACCATCGTCTACACCTCCGGAACGACAGGAAATCCAAAGGGCTGCGAGCTAACGCATTCGAGTTTTGTGGATCACTGCAAGAACGCAGCTGCTGAGGTTCCAGAGCTCTGCAACGAGTTCCAGCGTTCATTGATCTTTGTCCCGCTAGCCCACATCTTTGGTCGCTACGTTGCAGCCCTCTGCATCTACTCCGGCGTCAAGGTTGGACATCTCGGAGATACCAAAATGGTCGCTGCCGAGCTTCCCGGCTATAAGCCGACGTTCCTACTTGCTGTTCCTAGGGTGTTTGAAAAGGTCTACAACAATGCGGAGCTCAAAGCCGAGGCTGGAGGCAAGGGCAATATCTTCAGGCTTGCCGCGCAGACGGCCATTGATTACTCAAAAGCACTGGACGACCCCAAGGGACCAAGTCTTGGGCTCAAGGTCAAGCACAAGCTATTTGACCGACTCGTGTTCTCAAAACTGCGAGCGGCCATGGGAGGCGAGGTCAGATACGCAATCTCGGGGGGTGCACCGCTTGGGGCAAGGCTTGGTCACTTCTTCAGAGGCATCGGGCTTATCGTGCTCGAGGGCTATGGCCTGACCGAAACGGCGGCAGCCGCTGTGATCGGCAGAGTCAGCTGGCAAAAGATCGGCAAGGTCGGACGTGCCCTTCCCGGAACCGGCATCAAGATTGCAGAGGATGGCGAGGTCTTGCTACGAGGAATCAACATCATGAGGGGCTATCACCGCAATGAGGCAGCAACGCGTGAAGCCTTCACAGAGGATTGGTTCCGCTCGGGAGACATCGGCGAGCTGGATGAGGACGGGTTCCTCACCATCACGGGCCGCAAAAAAGAAATGCTGGTCACGGCCGGTGGAAAGAACGTTGCACCAGCTCCAATCGAGGACCCGCTGCGCGCCCACCCGCTAATTGGACAGGTTGTGGTGATTGGTGATTCTCAGCCGTTTATAAGCGCTCTGATTTCGCTAGATCCCGAGATGGTGCCGGTGTGGTGCGAGCAAAACGGCGTTGAAGAAAAGCTAACCCTTGCGGAGGCCACCAAGCATCCAAAGATTCGCGAAGAGATTCAGCAGGCAGTGGATGAGGTCAACGAAAAGTTCTCCCAGGCTGAGCAGGTAAGAGCCTTCGAGATTCTCGATGTTGAGCTCACTGAGGCATCTGGCCACCTCACACCCTCGCTAAAGATAAAGCGTGGTGAGGTCCTGAAGGACTTCTCGATACACGTGGAACGTATCTACGCTAGCTAAGAAACCAGTCCTGCTCTCTCAGTGCCCTGAGGGCGAGCTTGCGCTCCTGAGGAAGCAGCCTGTCGAGATAAAGAAGACCATCCAGATGGTCGCATTCATGCTGGAGCGCTTGCGCGAGCAGTCCCTCGCCGCTGATTTCTATTTCACTTCCGTCAAGCTGCAGGCCCCTTGCAGTTGCGCGTTCATACCGCGGAGTCTTGTGCCACAGTCCCGGAACCGAAAGACATCCCTCGTCAATCTCGATCTTCTCTCCCGATAGCTCAACGAGCTCTGGGTTAATCAAATAACCGAGTTCGTCGTCGACGCTGTAGGCGAAGACTCTTAGGCCTACTCCAATTTGATTTGCCGCAACCCCGGCTCTTCCAGGTAGTGAGGTTGTATCTAGGAGATCTTGAACCAGGGTCACTACCGATCCTGGGTCTTGAACCTTGTCGCAAACACTCTTCAGTACCGGGTCTCCGAAGAGTCTTATTTCCCTAACGCTCAATCAACCAAACCGTCGACAACTAGAGCTGCGAGATCGCGAGCAGCTTGCCTGGTTGCGGGGTGAAGCTTGTCGAATTGAATAACCGCACCCGCCGCCAACATTGGGTCATAGGGAACCCGAACGACAGCTCTTACCCTCGTTCTAAAGTGTCCTTCAATCTCGTCGAGCTTGACGAGTTGAGTTCCGTAGGTTGCGGTGTTTAGTGCAACGACAGAGTTCTTCACCAGATCTCCATAGCCATTGGACTCAAGCCAAGTCAGAGTCTCGCTCGCAAGCTTCGCCTCATCAACGGATCCGCCAGAAACAATCACCAGGCCATCTGCTCGCTGGAGGATTGCTCGCATAACGCTGTGGACAATGCCGGTTCCGCAGTCCGTCAGGCAGATGCTGTAGTAGCGGGTGGCGATGTCGGCAACCACGTTGTAGTCACCCTCATCGAATGCCTCTGAAAGCATCGGGTCAGTATCTGAGGCCAGCACGTCGAGCCTGGTCTTGTCTCGAGAGACAAAGTCGCTGAAAAGCGTGAAGGAGGTTATCCCGCCGGCACGCTTCACTACGTCCCTGACTGTTCGCTCGCTCTTCAGCTCAACGCGCTCGGCAAGGGTGCCTCGATCGGGATTGGCGTCAATCGCCAGGACACGATCCTCACGCACCAACGACATCGCCATGCCGATCAGCGTTGTAATTGTGGTCTTCCCTACCCCACCCTTCCGGGTCAGCACAGGAACGAATCGGGTCTCCCCCTCGAGATCGAGCATGATGCGCGCATCTAGAGCACGCCTGGCCAAAACCTTCTTGTTGTCACCTGGGTTGAACTTCCCAAAGGTGAGACGGTAGATGAGCCTGCGGCCAAAAGTCTCCGGAATTACTCGAGGTCTTGCCTCATCACGCAGCAGTCGGTCTGCCGTGAGCATGCTGGCAGGCTCGGACTCCTCGAAGATTGAGCTAGGAACCGTAACCTGCTCACCCTCGGCGCTCACAGAAACGATCTGACCTGTTTCTGGATCTAGTTCAAGATCCGAGTAGTCTGCATTCTCCCCCGACGAAAACTCGTCATCATTTTTGCGAGACATTTCTCCCTATTCGATTACTGCTATTAGGTCGCCACCTTCGACAGGTGTTGGGCCGGCTACTCCCAGCCGAACAATCTTGCCACTAATTGGAGCGGCTATGGAGGCCTCCATCTTCATTGCTTCGATTGACGCAATCGGCTGACCCGCAGAAACACTTTGACCAACCTCTACCTTTGGTGTGACGACGCCGGTGAATGGTGCTGCCGCATGGGATGGGTTGGCTGGGTCTGCCTTCTCTGCAGTTGACTCGACGCTTGAGATGCTGTGGTCGCGAACGGTCACAGGTCTCAGCTGGCCGTTTAGCTTGGCCATAACCGTCCTGAAGCCCTTTGCATCCGCTTCAGAAATTGCCTCTAGCCCAACAAAGAGCTGGAGACCCTTCCTGAGCTCGACAACATGCTCTGTCTCTGGCTCAAGCCCATACAGATAATCAACGGTCGGAACGTTGGTGAGCTTGCCGTAGGTGGTTCGCATGCGCTCAAACTCTTTGGTGGGGGCTGGGAAGAGCAGCGTATTCAGCGTTCTCCTGCGCACCGAGCTCTCGGAACTCGAAATACCCGCCGCATCCTCAGTTGTGATCGGCTTAATGGCAATGTCAGGTTTTTTACCTTCTAGCACCTTTGATCTGAATGGCTCGGGCCATCCTCCGGGGAGGTCTCCCAATTCACCAGCCATGAAGCCAATGACAGAGTCTGGAATGTCGAACTTTTGAGGATTCGCCTCAAACTCAGCAGGATCTGCATCGACAGCAACAAGGTGAAGGGCTAGGTCGCCCACGACCTTAGAGCTCGGAGTTACCTTAGGCGGCCTACCCAGAATGCGGTTAGCCTCGGAGTACATCTCCTCGACCAGCTCGAAGCGGTCACCCAATCCAAGAGCAATGGCCTGCTGTCTGAGGTTTGAAAGCTGGCCACCTGGAATCTCGTGTCGGTAAACCCTGCCGGTTGGGCCTGGCAGCCCTGACTCAAACGGGGCGTAAACCTTGCGCACGGCCTCCCAGTAGGGCTCGAGGTTAGTGACATTCTCGAGAGAAATCTCAGTGTCGCGCTCGGTATTAGCAAGCGCTGCTACGAGTCCAGAAGCCGATGGCTGAGAGGTTGTGCCCGCCATAGGTGCACTTGCAACGTCGACCGCATCAACACCCGCATCGACCGCCGCTAGCAACGTTGCCAGCTGGCCTCCTGCGGTGTCGTGGGTGTGGAGGTGAACGGGGAGCTCGA
>JAYORB010000003.1:0-21486 GCA_038123155.1 Aquiluna sp.
GGCTAACCCAGAGCGCTTAGATTGTATCAGCGTCCAGGGAATCAGCCACTTTCTTTGCGGCCTCTGAATCTGGCCCTGGCTGCTCAACCATCACGGTCTGGCGGTAGTAGCGCAATTCCTGAATGGATTCCTTGATGTCTGCAAGTGCTCTGTGGCCTCCAGATTTCTTGGGAAGCTGGAAGTAAACCCTGGGGTACCAGCGCCTTGTTAGCTCCTTAATCGAGCTGACATCTATGTTTCTGTAGTGCAAAAAAGAGTCAAGCTTTGGCATCTGGCGGTTGAGGAACATCCGATCGGTTCCAATGGAGTTTCCGGCCAGGGGAGCGGTTCTCGGTTCGGCTATCCAGCGCCCCAAGTACTCAAGGACCTTTTCCTCTGCAGTCGCAACGCTCTCGCCAGAAGGGATTGCAGCCAGTAGGCCAGATTCTTTGTGCATGTTTGTGACAAACTCGCCCATGTTTCCCATGGCACCCTCAGAGGGGTTTATGACTATCTGGAGCCCATCGTCCTGCTCGACCAGCTCCTGGTCGGTAACAACAACCGCAATCTCACAAAGCTCGTCTTTTTCGACATCTAGACCTGTCATCTCGCAGTCGATCCAAACGATGTATTCAGACATGGATCTAGCCCGAGTGCCTTGAGTCTCTAGCCGCCTTACGCTGGGCCTTAGCGTCCCGTTTAGCTTGCTTCTTTGCCTCCCTGCGCTCCCTAGGGCTCATCGACTCCTCCGGAGAGGAAACAATCGGCATTTCACTTGTCAAGAAATCAGGCATTCCACTCTCGGCAGATGCTTTGGCAGGAGGCTCCTCGCTGGTCTCTTCTGACCAACGCATCTGAGACTCGTCATCCAGCTTCATGTCTTCCGCTAGTGCGTTTGCGATGTCATCATCCGACCAAGGCATTTCCGGGGCCGGGGCACTGGTAGCAGGGGTGAAGGTTTGCTCCATTGCATCAGCAATTGGATCTTCCTCCTTGACCATGGTCATTACATTTGCCTCAGCGGTTGAGGGCTCGGGCTCACTGGCTACAGCCTCCGGAGCTCCTTGAGGAGTTGCAGCACCTGACTTCTTTGCTTGACGCTGAGCCTTCTTGTTTGCTCTGCGCTCGATGCGAAGCTTCTTCCGCTCCTTGCGGCCTTCAACGAGCCAGTAAAGGGTTGGCACTAGCACCAGAGTTAGCAGGGTAGATGAGAACAGTCCACCAATCACCACGATTGCAAGCGGCTGCGAGATGAATCCCGAGTCTCCCGTAAGACCAAAGGCCATTGGGGTGAGGGCAAAAATGGTAGCCAGCGAGGTCATCAAAATTGGCCTCAGGCGCTGTCTCGCACCTTGCATCAGTGACTTTTGGACGCTGTAGCCCTGGGCTCGATATTGGTTCACGAGGTCGATCAAAACAATTGCGTTGGTGACCACAATTCCAATCAGCATCAACATACCGATAAGCGCCGGGACACCCAGCGCGGTGTCAGTGAGCAGAAGAAGCCCCAAGGCACCGGTAGCCGCAAACGGAATCGAGATCAAAAGTAATAGCGGCTGAATCAGGCTCGAGAAGGTCGCTACCATCACGATGTAAACGATCGCCACAGCAGCTAACAGCGCTAGTCCGAGTTGCTGGAAGCTCTCTGCCTGGTCAGCAGCCGCGCCTCCAACGGTAGCCGTGACGCCAACTGGAAGCTCAAGGGCATCAAGCCGCTCGGTGACTGTTGCGGAAATGGCTCCTAGGTTGTCGCCCTCTGTGCTCAGCTGAACCTCGGCTGTCCTATTGCCACGCTCTGAAGTGATTGAGGTTGGTTTGAGAACCTCATCAACACTTGCTATCTGATCTAGCTGAACCAGCCCCTGGAATGTCGGGATCTGGAGCTCTCTGATTTCTTCAATTGACTCGGGAGCCTGAGCACCCGCGATAAACACCTGAACGTCATTACCCTCAACACTGATTGTTCCCAGCGGGCTTGGGCGCAGCTGTGAAGCAACGATTCCGGTAACGGCGGTCTCAGTTAGCAGGTAGCTGGCAGCCTTTTCACGGTCGACAATGATTTCTAGAACTCGCTCGTCGGCCTCAAGTGTGGTTGTAATGGCGCTGACATCGGTAATGCCCTCCATGGCATCTGCCACCTGATCAACAGCCTCCTGAAGGAGCTCGTTGTCGCTTGCCAACACCTGGATGTCAATGGTTTCGGAGGAGCCGAAACCGCCACCCTGGCTGGTTGTAATCTCACTGTCCTCTGGTGCGCTGAGCTGAAGCACCTTTGACTGCATAGCCTCAATGTCGGCATCCTCGTCGGCAATGATCGTGAAAGAGATGCCGCTAGCCGCTGCACCAAATGCAACGCGGCCATCTGCAGCTGAGCCGACGGTCGACTGGACAACATCGACGCCCTCAAGAGCGAGAATCTGGTCCTCAAGGCTCTTTGCGGCCTCGTCCTGCTCCTCAAAAGTGGTGCTGGCAGGCATCGAGAGTCTTGCGGTGAACTGATTTGAACCCCCGCCATCAATGAAGTTGGTCTTCAGCAATGGCACCAGCGAGAAGGTGTAGCCAAGAATCAGCAGTGCCGCGGTCAGGGTCAGCCATGGGTGCCTTGTGCTGCCGCGAACAATGGGGATGTAGATACGCTGCAGAATCTGCTTCTTCTCGCGCTCCTCTTCCTCAATACGCTGCTTCTTTTCGAAGTTCTTGGGGTCGGCTTCCTTAGCCGCCTTGAGCCTCTTTGGCATCCTGAGGAACCAGTAGGCAAATACCGGCACGATTGTGAGGCTTACAAGCAATGACGCGAGCAGAGCGATTGCGACCGTGAAGGCAAATGGTCTGAACAGCTCGCCCACGAGACCATCAACCAGTGCAATTGGAAGGAACACAGCAACAGTGGTGATTGTGGCAGCGGTAATCGCTCCAGCAACCTCCTTGACCGCCGTGAGAATTGCTGTCTTTCGCTTCTCGCCATAACTTAGGTGACGGTTGATGTTTTCGATAACAACAATCGAGTCATCTACAACGCGACCAATCGAAATTGTCAGAGCACCTAGCGTGAGCAGGTTCAGCGAGTAATCAGCAACTGAAAGACCAATGAAGGTGATCAGGACCGAAGTCGGTATCGATATCGCCGTGATGATGGTCGACTTGAAGCTCAATAGGAAGACCAAGATAACCAGAACAGCCATGGTGAGGCCTAGGAGACCTTCAACAGCAAGGTCCTCAATCGATTTTTCAATAAATGGCGCCTGGTCAAAGGTTGTAACCACGCTGACGCCGCCTCCAAGGCCGGCAACAAGCTCTGGAATAAGGTCCTGAACGCCGTTTGATACAGCCACGGAGTTGCCGTCCGGGGTTTTCACGATGGAAACAGCCAGCGACTCGTTGCCGTTGGTTCGAGCAATTGATGTCACAGGGGCATCCTCGAAGGTCACCTCGGCAACATCGCCAACAGTAAGGGGGACCTGGCCAGGGGCTGGGGTCGAAGGAATCAGAGGAAGAGATTCAAATAGCTCGACTGAGTCCACGGCCGAACCGACCTGGATTGCAATCGAGCCGGAATCGTCAACAATGGAGCCGACTGGGAGGATCAATCCGTTGGCATTAATTGCAGAGACAATGTCTCGCTGACTTAGGCCAGCTTGGGCCAGCGCCACCTGATCGAGTTCAAGATTGATGCGCTTCTCCTTGGCGCCAGAAACAGCGATGTCCCTGATGCCGTCAACCTGACGGAAGAGCGTGGGAGCAAGCTCCTCCAGCTTCTTGCCGATAGCCTCGTTGTCGCCGTCATCGGCGCTGACTGCAAGCACGATGATTGGCACGGAGTCAAAGCTTCCCGAGATGACACTCGGTGTTGCATCCTCAGGCAGAACGGACGCGAGATCGCTGATGACCTCATTTAACCTTTGGGTAACATCCTCTGTCGCGGTTCCGAACTCGAAGGAGACCCTGAGCACGGAGAGCCCGGTTGTGGAGGTAACGGTCGTTGACTCGATTCCCTCAAGCCCGATAACCGACTGCTCTATCGCCTGAGAGACCTGAGCATCGACAACCTCAGGAGAGGCCCCAGGGTAGGAGGTGACGATTGCCGCTGAGGGGATTTCAATCGAGGGAATCAGCTCTTGCTTTAGGCCGCCTACGGAGATAAAACCAAAGGCACCAACAATGACAGTGATAAGAGCCACAACGGCGCGATTAGCGAGTGAAAGCTTGGAAAGTCTGAACAAAAGAACCTCGAATGATTACTTACTTAGCCTAAACAGGCCAATTGAGAAGAATACTCCCATAATTGCCAGATAGCTCTCTGGGAGTTTGATGGGTAAAGCCCTAGAGCCGAACCATCTGCACGTGTCTCGCGGGGTTTCCAAACCGGTGGGTCGTGACAGAAACCGCCTGCTCTTTGAAAAACGCCAAGCCCTCGATGATTCCTGATTCAGTCACAGGACCGTCGTAGATTGCCACGTCCACGCTTGCCAGGGGCGAATCCACAGTGATTTCCGGAAGTTCACCAACCACCCTCACCCTTCGAGGCTGAAGCTTGAGACTCTCTAGCCAGCTCTCCTCGCTCTCTAGCTTGGTCTGAAGACCAACCCTGCCGAGCATTCCCATGAGATTACTTGGAAGGCTTTCGGCACTTATTTCGATGTTGCCCAGCGCAGTTGCGGTGACCAATACCCTCCAGGTCTCATAATCTGACGCTCCCGCTTGAACCCGGATTGTGCAGTCGGAGCGGAAGTAGCGGAGGTAGTTCCACTCGGCCTCAAGCCCTGTCTCATCTTTGACCCCCGAGAAGTAATGCCTCAGCGCAGCCAGGTCACTTTGAGCGCATCGAATCAGCGACGCAACTTGATCGTCGCTCAGTTCGCTCATGGCTGCCTGAGCCAAGAGTGCGTTCATTTCCTTGGTCTCTACAGGCTCTAGTGCGCCGTTCTCTTCGGTAACCCAGTCGGTCAAGCCAAAGAGGTAATTCGGACCACCCGCCTTCGCACCGGGGCCAACTGCTGACTTCTTCCAGCCCCCAAAAGGCTGACGCTGGACTATGGCGCCGGTGATTCCGCGGTTGACATAGACGTTTCCTGCCTGAACCCGGGCTAGCCAATCCGTAATTTCTTGGCTGTTGAGCGAGTGAATGCCTGCGGTCAGGCCATAGTCCACGCTGTTTTGCAGAGCTATTGCCGCATTCAAATTTGGCGCGGTCATGATCGCAAGCACCGGGCCGAAGTATTCCACCAAATGCGATCTAGAGCCGGGCCTAACATGTTCGATTACCCCGGGTGACCAAAGCTTTCCAGTCTCATCAAGCTGCTCGGGCTTCATAAGCCACTTTTCACCGCGTTCCAGCGCGGTGAGCCCGGTCAGAAGCTTCCCCTCAGGAGGGGCAATCATCGGGCCCATCTGTGCTGTTGGGTCTGTTGGGTGGGCAACTTTCAGCGAGGAAACCGCATCCATTAGCTGACGCCTGAACCGCTTTGATTTTGCTACTGAGCCAACCAGAATCACTATCGAGCTTGCGGAGCACTTCTGCCCTGCGTGGCCAAATGCCGAATAGGCAATGTCCTTCGCGGCTAAGTCCAGATCTGCGTGCGGGGTGACGATGATGGCGTTTTTACCGCTCGTCTCGGCGAGTAGTTTCAGATCGGGCCTGAAGCTTCTAAAGAGCTCAGCAGTCTCGTAACCGCCAGTGAGAATCACTTGGTCAACGTCCTCGTGGCCAATCAGTCTCTGGCCTAGTTCACGCTCACCAATGTGGATTGGCACAAACAGCTCTGGGTCAATGACCTCCAAGATCAGCTCAGCAAGCACTGCACCACAGCGAGCCGCAGGACCGGCAGGTTTGAAAATAACCGCGCTGCCAGCCGCTAGAGCAGCAAGCGCCCCACCTGCAGGAATGGCGATGGGGAAGTTCCAAGGCGGTGTCACAACGGTGATTTTTCTTGGAACCGGCTTAGCCCCTGGCAGGTTCTCAAGCCTGAGAGACTGCTCGGCGTAGTAGTGAGCAAAGTCGATCGCCTCAGAGATCTCAGTGTCCACCTGATCTAGAGTCTTTCCCGCCTCGGCCATTGCTACCTCAACGAGGTACTCGCGGTTGCGCTCTAGCACGACCCCAACTTCGTGAATCTTGCTCGCGCGCTCCTCTGGGCTCAATGTTTGCCAACGTTTTTGGGCCGCCTTGGCACTCACAATTAACTCATTGAGCTTCACCTCACTAGTGACGGTGTGACGCTCGACTAGGTCAATCCCGATTTCGGTGTCTGAAAGGCGGCGGTAGATGCCCTTGGCCCAATTCCGGTTTCCGGCTGTTGAGGGATCAGTATCAGGTGTATTGCTAAACCCAACAGGAAGATGCGCTTCATCCAACGAGCGATCCTGCAACCTGTTTGGTACTGGCACCTCGGTGCCCATCAAATCTAGGGAGTGCATGTAGCGCAGGCGCTCAAGCTCGTATGGCTGCTGACTGGTTAGCTCAAAAGCGTTTGAGAGGAAGTTTTCGGAGCTGGCGCCCTCTTCAAGCCTGCGGATGAGGTAGGCGATGGCAACGTCGAATTCCTGAGAGTAAACGACCGGCGTATAGAGCACCAACTTGCCAACGCTCTTACTGATTACGCTGGCTTGGTTGGGCGCCATTCCAAGTAGCATCTCGACATCCATGCCGTCTTGTGCGCCGCGTTGCGAGGCAAGAAGCCAAGCAAATGCAAGGTCAAAGAGGTTATGCCCGGCCACACCAATCTTTACGTTCTTGACCCTCTCTGAGGTGAGGGCATAGTTCAAGACTCGTTTGTAGTTAGCATCCGCCTCAGCTTTGGAGGGAACGGTTGCAAGCGGCCAATCGTGCATTTCCGCATCGACCCGCTCCATTGGGAGGTTCGCACCTTTTACGAGCCTGACCTTGATCGGAGCTCCACCGTCAATGACCCTCGGCGCAGCCCACTGTTGCAGGTCAATCATGACTCTTAGGGCATCTGGCAAATAGGCCTGGAGCACGATGCCAGCGCTGAGCTCTTTGAACTCTGGCTTGGCCAAAAGTCCCTTGAAGACCGCAATCGTCATGTCCAGATCGCGATATTCCTCCATGTCCAGATTGATGAACTTCTTTTTGGGCGAGTCGGCAGCAATCTTGTAAAGAGGGGTGAGCCTCTCAATGACTTCTTGCACCGTCTGATCAAAAGCCCAGGGGGAGTGAGGGGCAACAATTGCCGAGACCTTCACCGAGACATACTCAGTTTCTGGGCGGGACAGAATCTCTGCTACGTGGCTAAGGCGCTTATCCGCTTCGGCATGACCCAAGACAGCCTCTCCAAGGAGATTGACGTTCAGGGTCGCGTCGAGTCCGAGCTTTCTTGTTGCCCGGCGGAACTTGCTTTGCGATGCATCAATGACAAGGTGTGAGACAAATGAGCGCAGCACGCTCCTGGCGATAGGTATTACGGGCCAGGGGAGTAGCGGCGCAAGATTTGCCCCGAGGCCGAGTAAAGCCCTAAGGGGCCAGGGCAGAAATCGTGGTGTCAGGGTTCTTAGTTGGTAGAGGTTTGTCGCCGCAACCCGAATGTCCTCTGGCCTTATGACACCGTCGATGAAACCAACGGCGAAATCTAAACCATTTGGATCTTTTAGGAGCCCACTAAGCCTTTGGGAGGACTTGTTTTCTTTGAGCTGGGCGGCCTCTGAAACCCACTTGTCTACCAGAGTTATGGACGCCTCGACTAGCTCTGGTTTCCCGGAGATAGTTGGAATTTGCGTCGTCTTTAGCGCCATTTTCACCTTGTTTCACACTACAAGCACTAACACTCTAGGGGAAACTGGCAGTTAGAATTCTTAGTCTGCCCTCGTAGCTCAGTGGATAGAGCAAGAGCCTTCTAATCTCTTGGTCGTAGGTTCGATTCCTACCGAGGGCGCTCTAGCAGCAGTTTTGAATCGGCAGGCTTTTTCTCTCAGCCGCCAAGTCACGCTTCGAGTTTTCAACCTCAGCAACAACCACTGCATCGGGATAGTAGCCATCCGGATAGGTGGGGCAAACAGCCGCGTAGCCTTCGTCTCGTTTTAGGACAAGCCCGGCGAAGTCCTTCTCGCGCATGTATTCAAGGGCGGCCTGTTCGGACTCGAATGGCTTCGAGCATTTTGTGTAATTCCACTCGCTCATAGGTCAACTATACATAGACAGCTGTCTATCTATGTTCTTAGTGCGCGATTGCCTCATAAAGCATGTAAACACCTAGCAGGGTCAGCGCAAGACCACCCAAACCTCTGAAAGTTGCAAGACGCTGCTCGGATGTTGCAAGCCAGTCTCGTGCCCTTCCGGCTGCCACTGCATAAATCGAGTCAGAGGCGATGCCGATGATTGAAAAAATGAGGCCTAACAGGAGCATCTGGATTATTGGGTTTCCATCCTCAACCGAGACAAAGCTTGGCAGGGCAGCAAGAAAAAACACAAGAGTTTTTGCATTCGTTAGTCCAACAACCACCGATTCCTTGAGAATCGTGGATCTAGAGTGCGGCTTATCTGCCCCATCCTCGAGCGAATGTCTCCGCTGAAGTATGGCTCGAATTCCGAGATAGCCAATCATCAGGGCACCTGCCAACCGAATTACAAAAAAGGCTTCCGGGGAACTCTGGATAAGCACTCCAAGGCCTAATGCGACCACGACAATCTGAACCCCAACACCGAGTGCATTACCTAAGACAGAGAGCAGTGCTGGCTTGGTGCCAAGCACCAAGGCCCTACCGACTGCAAAGAGCACACCCGGCCCTGGGACAACAATTATGACGATTGCCAGGAGGGTGAAGCCAAGGATGTTAGCTGCAGAGGGCACAGGCAGAATCTAGTGCTAGTTGGCTGCAGCGAGAGCGAGGGTGACCATGTTTTTGAAACCCGTTTCGCGCTCCTCGCTACTGGTCTGTTCTGACCCGTCCATCATGTCTGAGACGGTAACGATGCTCAGCGCCTTTCGCCTGAATCTGGCAGCGAGGGTGTAGAGCTGATTCGTCTCCATCTCGAGGGCCAGTATTCCAAGCTTCTTCCACTGCTCCAGCGAGTCAGTCTCGTCATAAAAAAGGTCGCCAGAGGCGATCATGCCTACGTGGTGATCAATGCCAAGCTCTCTTGCTTTGGCAACTGCCTTTTCTAGGAGCTCGTAGTTTGCAGCGGGTGCAAAGTCCAGGCCTCCGGTTGCCCTTTGGTTGATGTTTGAATCAGTGGAGGCGGTCATTGCGATAACGACGTCGCGCAATTTTGTTGGAGGCAGTCCACCGCTGGTACCAACACGAATTGCGTTCTGCACGCCGTAATCATTGAAAAGCTCATAGGCGTAGATGCCGATGGATGGGGCGCCCATGCCAGTGCCCTGCACTGAAACTCTTCGTCCTTCAAACTCACCCGTGAAGCCAAGCATGTTTCGCACGCTGTTGTACTGGACAACGTTTTCTAGAAACGTCTCGGCAATCCATTTTGCCCTTAGGGGATCTCCGGGCAGCAAGATGGTTTCGGCAATCTCACCCGGCTTGGCCGCGATGTGGATGCTCATTAGGTCAGCTCGAACTGACCGCCGTCAATCTGGCCCTGTTTTCTGTACAGGTCTAGTTTCTGGCGGGTGTCTTGAATATCTAGGTTTCGCATGGTCAGCTGACCGATTCGGTCCTCCGGGCCAAAGGCTGCATCCTCTGTGCGCTCCATTGACAACTTCTCTGGGTGATAGGAGAAGTTCTCTCCCTGTGTATCAAGGATTGAGTAATCATCACCACGACGCAGTTTTAGAGTGACAGTGCCGTTCACGGCAGCTGCGACCCAGCGCATCAATGACTCTCTGAGCATTAGGGTCTGGGGGTCTAGCCAGCGACCTTCGTAGAGAAGCCTCCCCATTCTGCGACCCTCGTTGTGATAGGCCGCAATCGTGTCCTCATTGTGAATCGCTGATACCAACCGCTCATAAGCAATGTGGATCAGCGCCATACCGGGTGCCTCATAGATGCCACGGCTCTTGGCTTCGATGATGCGGTTCTCAATTTGGTCGCTCATACCCAAACCGTGACGCCCGCCAATGGCGTTTGCCTCGAGCATGAGCTCCACCGAGGAATCAAAGCGCTTGCCATTGATGCTCACGGGCCTACCCTGCTCGAAGCTGATCGACACCTCTTCGTCTGCAATCTCAACGGCGGGATCCCAGTGCTTGACGCCCATGATTGGCTCAACTATTTCCATGGAGGTGTTTAGGAACTCAAGGCTCTTGGCCTCGTGGGTGGCACCAAGCATGTTTGCATCGGTGGAGTAGGCCTTCTCTGTGCTTGCACGGTAGGGCAGTCCACGTTCCTGCAGCCACTCAGACATCTCTTCACGACCACCAAGCTCGGCAACAAAATCGCTATCCAGCCAGGGTTTGTAGATCTTTAGATCGGGGTTAGCGAGCAGGCCATAGCGGTAGAAGCGCTCAATATCGTTGCCCTTGTAGGTGCTGCCATCCCCCCAAATGTCAACGCCATCTTCTTTCATGGCCCTAACCAAAAGCGTTCCAGTAACAACTCTGCCTAGGGGAGTGGTGTTGAAATAAACCTTCGATCCGGTGCGGATGTGGAAGGCGCCACAGGCAATTGCCGTGAGGCCTTCTTCTGCGAGCGATTCCCTGCAGTCAACAAGACGTCCGGCCTCAGCCCCATACTCTTTTGCCCTGCCTGGAATCGAGTCAATGTCGTCCTCGTCGTATTGGCCGAGGTTCGCGGTGTAGGCGAAAGGTATTGCGCCTTTTTCGCGCATCCAGGCGACCGCAACTGACGTATCGAGCCCGCCCGAAAAGGCGATGCCCACTTTTTGACCTGTGGGAAGAGAACTTAGAACCTTAGACACAGGCTAAAGCGTAACGAATTTGCCGAGATTAGGCTCTAGCCATTGCGCTTCTGAGGGTGTCAAGACCCAGCCCACCAAGATTCAGAGCAGTCTTGTGAAACTCCTTGATGTCGAATGAATCACCCTTGCGTGAGCGGTAGTCATCTCGAATCTGTTCCCAGATACGCTGGCCAACCTTGTAGGAGGGTGCCTGACCTGGCCAGCCGAAGTACCTGGTCACCTCAAAGCGGACAAACTCCTTGGACATGTTCACGTTGCTACCCATGAACCCAAGCGCGTAGTCAAAGTCCCACACGCCGCTGCCTTCCAGCTTTGCTTTCTTGGTGTGAACGCCGATGTCCAAAACCACTCTGGCAGCTCGCATTCTCTGTGCATCCAGCATTCCCAGGCGATCTGCGGGGGTGCTGAGGTAGCCCAGCTCGTCCATCAGTCGCTCGGCGTAGAGGGCCCATCCCTCACCATGGCCCGAGGTCCACGACGCCAGTCGGCGCCAGTCGTTCAGGGTGTCTTTGACGTAGGTCTGCTGCGCAACCTGCAGGTGATGACCGGGAACGCCCTCGTGGTAGACGGTCGTGGTTTCACGCCAGGTATCAAACTCGTTCACACCTTCTGGAACTGACCACCACATCCTCCCTGGACGAGAGAAGTCATCGGTTGGCCCGGTGTAGTAGATGCCACCGTGCTTGGTGGGCGCAATCATGCACTCAAGCTTCCTTAGGGGCTCCGCTATCTCAAAGTGAGTGCCGGCAAGCTTCTCAATTGCCTCATCCGAGAGCTTTTGCATCCACTTCTGGAGAGCATCCGTGCCATGGAGTTTGGTGCTGGGGTCGTTTTCGAGGTGCCTTACCGCTTCTTCGACAGTTGCTCCCGGCTTTATCTGGTTCGCAACATCGGTTTGCTCGGCGACTATTCTTGCCAGCTCCTGCTTACCCCACTCGTAGGTTTCGTCCGGATCAATCTTTGCGCCTAGAAACCGCTCGCTCAGTAGTGCGTAGCGCTCCGCACCAATCGCGTCTTCTGGGTTGGCAGCTGGCAAAAGTTCGGTCTTCAAAAAATCAGCAAAGTTGCGATATCCCTCGGTAGCTTTTTCTCCTGCCTCAGCTAGTTCCTTGCGCAGCGATTCGGGCAAATCCTTGCCTTCTGCCTTCGCGAACTCTCTAAAGAAGCCGCCTTGAGAATCGATTTGACCTGCCTGTGTGATGATCTCCTCGACCTGGCGCTTGGCAGGAGTGTCACCACGTTGGATGCCGACGCGGAGGGATGCGATGTAGCCGGAGATTGCCTCCGGCACTTTGGACATTCGGCTGGCAAGGTTTTCCCAGTGCTCGGCGGTTTCTGTGGGCGAGAGATCGAAGATGTCTCGAATGTCCTGAGCTGGCGATGCGATGTTGTTCATGTTTCTAAACAGCAGCCCTGAATCGTAGGTGCGGACACTTAGGTCGGCATCGGCAATCATTGCCTCCTTGGTGACCCGGTCTACCTCGTCAACTGGCTCCTCAGCTCGCAGCCTCGCGATCAGGTCCGCATAGTCGTGCCGGTCTTGCTCCAAAGCATCCGGCGAGAAGTCATCGACATCTTTTTCTCCACCTGGAAAACCCAGGTAGGTGGCATAGGACGGGGACCTCTTGGCTAAGTGCTTCACCCAGTCGTTTGCGATCTTGTCAATTGCTGTTTCTTCTCGCTTCATTGCGCGCCTTTCTTCCTGTTCTAAACCTTAGGTTGTTGCTGGGTGATGCAGTGGATCCCGCCTCCACGAGCAAAGAGTTCCCGGGCATCGATCAGCTCGATTTTTCGTCCTGGGTAGATCTCTCGCAGCTGCGCTGCTACTTCCTTGTCCTTGGGATCATCGAAGCTGCACAAAAGCACCGCATCGTTCAGCACGTAGTGGTTGATGTAGCTGTAATCGACATAGCCGTGAGCATCCTTTTGCACCTCTGGGGCGCTAACTCCAACGGCTTCTAAACCTGCACGCTGCAAGGCCTCCTTGACATCTTTGGACACTAGGAAGTCCGGATGCCCCTCATTTCTCTGCTCGTGAAACAGTGCCCTGCCATCGGGGGTGAAGCAGGCAACGATGTCCACATGCCCCTTGGTTCCAAACTCGTCGTAGTCCCGGGTCAGACCGCGCTTTAGCCAGATAGCCTCATTGGTTCCGAGTTTGTCGTGTATTTCAGCCTCTACCTCATGCCTGCTTCTGCCTGGGTTACGCTCCTTGCCGAGCTGAACTGTCTCGGTGAGCAGGACTCTTCCGGAGCCGTCGACGTGGATACCTCCGCCTTCATTTACGAGGTCGCTGGAGACGACTTTGGTTTTAAGTAGGTTTGCGATTTCCCTGGCGACAAGGGCGTCTTTTTCATAGCGGGCCCAGCTCTGAGCTCCCCAGCCATTGAATACCCAATCCACGGCCGCAAGTGCCCCGTTGTCAACTACAAAAGTTGGTCCGCTGTCTCTTATCCACGCATCATCAATCTCTAACTCGGCAATCTCAACCTGTGAGCTGAGGTGTTTTCTTGCAAGGGCTGCATCCTCTGGGTGGGCAACCACGGTGACTGGCTCATAGTCTGAGGCCTTGTTGGCCACCTCAGCCCAGGTCTTTCTCGCGGCCTCTTGCTCTTGGGCGGATTCGCCAAGGGTGTAGCCGTGGTGAGGGAAGGCAACCCATGTGCGCTCGTGAGGGTGCCACTCTGGAGGCATGTGCCTCATGGTCTGAGCCCCGCTATTCCGCCGTGCTCGCCATCGCCATTTTGGCTGCGGGGGTTGACTACAGCATTTGAGAGCGTGCCATAGGTGTCAGGCCGCCTTGTTGCGAAGAAGGGAAACAGATCTAGCCAATCTCTTCTCTGGTCTAGATCTAGATCTGCGACCAAAACCTCATCGCCCTCTCTTGCTGCTTGCGCTAGCAGCCTGCCGTAGGGGTCAGCGATGAAAGAGCTGCCGTAGAAGGTGACAAGCCCCTCGTTGCCGTAGCGATTGGGAACAACAATGAAAAGACCATTAGCAATTGCGTGCCCGACGATTGTCTGACGCCAGAGCGGCTCAGTGTCAAAGTCTGGGTGATCCGGCTCAGAGCCAATTGCCGTTGGGTAGCAGAGGATGTCCGCTCCTGCCAGCCCATAAGCCCTTGCCACCTCTGGGAACCACTCATCCCAGCAGGTTGGGAGCCCGAGCTTTGGAGCTCCCTCGTTGGCCAGTTCGTAGATTGGGTAGGGAGTGTCGGCCGGTCCCGGCTGGAAGTACTTGTCTTCGAAATAGCCTTCGGTAACGGGAATGTGTAGCTTTGGGGTTCTTGCGAGCAGCTCGCCCTCGGGCCCGACGATAATTGCTGTATTCAAACCTCGTCCATCTTCAAAGCCTGTGCGCTCATAGAGGGATCCGTGAACTGCAATCCCATGCTGCATTGCGAGCTTGGATAGCAGGGCGTAAGTAGGGCCTGTCTCAAGGTCCTCTGCAATCTCGCTCGGGGTTCCCTCGGGAAGGGTGTCTGCAGGGTAACGGCTGAGCGTGAGCTCGGGAAGGAATACCACTCTGGCGCCATTCTTTGCCGCTAGGGCTACGGCTCTAGAAATGTTGTCTTCGTGCTTAGCGGCATCTTCATGCCACCTAAGCTGAACGAGCGCCACCCTGACTTTGCCGCGTTCTGCGGGCTTCTTTCGTGCGGGAGAGCTAAGGGCCTCTGCGATAGTCAGTTTCATCTCATGGTGTCCAGAATCTCAACCAGGAGCTCGAAGGTTGTCATTGGGTTCACTATCGCAAAGCGGGTGTGTGGGCGCCCTCGAAGGCTCGATGGCAGAACCAGGGCAATCTGCTCGGCGAGCAGCTTCTCGCTCCAAGCGTCATAGTCTTTCTGCTCCCAACCGATTCGCTCAAAGACCACCACCGATAGCTGGGGATCGCGCACTAGCTGCAAATAGTCTCGGGCAGTTATCTCCTGAGCAATCTTGTGGGCGAGGTTTACGTTGTCCCTTATGGCCTCACGATAGGTTCCGATGCCATGGGTTGCAAGTGAGAACCAAAGCGGCAGACCGCGAGCGCGCCTAGTGAGGTTTATCGCGAAATCAGAAGGATTCCACTCGTCCTTGTTCTTGTTCACAGGCTCGAGATACTCCCCGTGTTGCGAGAACACTTCTTTGGCCAGAGCTGGCTGGCGGTAGATCAGCGCACACGCATCAAAGGGAGCAAACAGCCATTTGTGGGGATCAACTATCAGCGAGTCGGCGTTCTCAATTCCGCTGTAGAGCTGCTTGAGCTCTGGCACCAGAATCCCCGCAAGACCATAGGCTCCATCGATGTGAAACCAAAGGTCGTGTTCCTTGGCAAGTTTTGCAAGCCCGTCTAGGTCATCAACAATGCCGAAATTTGTCGTTCCGGCCGTGCCAACGATTGCAAAAGGGGTAAGCCCATCGGTGAGCGCGGAGTCATAGGCAGCCTTAGCTGCTGCATAGTCGATCGCCCCGGACTCACCTGAGTCGGCGGCAGAGGTTCTGACGCCGATTACCTTGGCAACTGCTTTGACTGAGCTGTGCGATTCTGTCGAGCAAATAATCGTGAAGTCTTTATCTCCGTGTTTTTCTTTGGCCACTTCTCTTGCGGTCACCAGTGCCGAGAGATTTCCCAGCGTTCCACCTTGGACGAAAACGCCGCCTGAGCCTTTTGGCAGTCCGCATTCTCCCGCAAGAAAATCGAGTACTTGATTCTCGGCGTATACAGCTCCAGCACCCTCGAGCCACGATCCCCCGTAAATACTGCTTGCTGACACGACGAGGTCGAAAAGGCTTGCTGCCTCGGTCGGTGCCGCTGGAATGAAAGAGAGATAGCCGGGGTGGTCGGTGGAAATGGTTGCGGGGGCAAGGGTGTCGGCAAACAGTTTGAGTGCCTGCTGACCGCCAAGGCCCACTTCAGTGATGGTTTCTCCCGCGGACTCTGCCAACGAGCTAAGGGTTTTCGGTCCATCCAGAGGAGGAGGATTGTAGTCCAGCCGCTCTGTTGCGTATTGAAAGATTGCCTCTCTAAGCCCGTTGTCTTCTCCGGGAGAGTGCATGGCGATAGTCAATTCTTTGTCTCCTTTGACCTCGCCTAACTCTAACTAATTGGCCCCTTGTGGTGATGGTCGAAGACGATGTTTGTTCTTGTGTTTGCCACGGACGCGTTATTGCTGAGTTGCTCGAGCACGAACTCCCTCACCGCCTCCGAGTTCTCTACCGCCACATGGACAATGAAGTCCTCTTGACCACCGAGGAAAAAGACCTGGACCACCTGCGGGTGCTCCCGCATCTGCTGCATGAAGGTTGCAAGATTTGCTCTTGCCCCGGCTCTGAGGGTGACTGAGATCAACGCCTGGAGCTCGAGTCCAATTGCTTCGGGAGAGACCTCTGCGCTGAAAGACTTGATGACTCCTTCGTCAACCAGCCTTCTGAACCTTCCAAGGCAGGTCGATGGTGCTAGTCCAACTTGGGCGGAAAGATCTGAGTTTGAAAGCCGCCCGTTTACGGAGAGCAATCTAAGGATCTCGCGGTCAATTTCGTCTAGTGCAATCTGGGGCTGAATTTTCTTCGGTTCAGGCATAAGGAATTTCTCCAAAAATCAATTTATCTCCAAGAAATGAGGCTAACGCTGCAGGAAATGCAGGTCAAACACAAATTCTTCGAACATCTTGCAAAATTATAGAAATTTGAGGAGCACAAATGCTTGTAGGTGTACCAAAAGAAATTAAGAACAACGAAAACCGGGTGGCAATGACGCCGGCCGGAGTTCACGAGCTAACTCAGCGTGGCCACAAGGTACTCATTGAGAAAAACGCTGGTGTTGGTTCTGGATTCCTAGATGCTGACTACGTCGCGGCCGGCGCAGAAATCGCCGGCGAGGCAAAGCAGGTCTGGGCTGAGGCAGAGATGATCGTGAAGGTCAAGGAGCCAATCGAGCCTGAATACAAGCTGATGCGCAAGGGGCAGGTCCTTTTCACCTACCTTCACCTAGCGGCCTCCCGCCCCTGCACCGAGGCGCTGCTGGCTTGCGGAACTACCGCAATCGCCTACGAAACCGTTCAGGTTGGCAGGTCGCTACCGCTATTGCAGCCCATGAGTGAGGTTGCCGGGAGGTTGTCTGCGCAAATAGGCGCTTATCAGCTCATGAAGACCCAAGGTGGTCTCGGTGTGCTCATGGGCGGGGTGCCGGGAACACCCCGAGCAAAGGTCGTGGTTATCGGCGGCGGGGTGGCTGGGACCGAGGCCGCATACGTTGCCAACGGCATGGGAGCGGACGTAGTCGTTATTGACCTATCGCTGCCGAGACTACGAGAGATTGAAGAGCGGTTCAACGGGGAGGTCCAAACCCGCGTTTCCACCTCTTATGAAATTGCGGAGCAACTTAGGGATGCAGACCTTGTAATCGGATCTGTGCTTATTCCGGGGGAGAAGGCGCCCAAGCTGGTAACCGACGAGATGATTCAGGGCATGAAGCAAGGCTCAGTTTTGGTCGACATAGCGATCGATCAGGGTGGATGTTTTGAGCACTCCCGTCCCACTACCCACGACGAGCCCACGTTCCCTGTGCACCAGAGCGTCTACTACTGCGTGGCAAATATGCCTGGGGCGGTCCCCAACACCTCGACCAGAGCGCTAACTAATGCGACCCTTCCCTATGTAATTGCACTTGCCAACAAGGGCTGGCAGCAGGCTCTGAGGGACGATGCGGCCCTGGCTCTCGGACTCAATACCCACGAGGGTAAGGTGACCCACCCCGCTGTCGCACACGCCTTCGAGGATCTCGACTATGTGGAGACGAAAGAGGTTTTGTAGCTATTTCTTTCTTGACCTGATTGCTATAAAACCAACTACGAAGACCACGAGTGCGATGAGAATCGCGAGAGCGAGGTTGCGATCTCTGGCTATCTCCTCACATGAGGTCCAGCCTGCTTGCTGGACATCTGGGGTGCAGGTCGTGGGATCGAAGTAGCCAATCCACCATGCAAGGATTGCGATCGCGACAATCGTGCCCAGCATGGCAAGGGAGTTATTGCGCAACGGCGCCTCCCATCAACTAGTTCTCTGGCTTAGCCTCAGCCTGTTGCTTGGCAATTTCGGCGCGGACCTCGTCCATGTCTAACTCTTTGACCTTGCCAATTAGTTCCTCTAGAGCAGGTCCAGGCAGGGCTCCAGCCTGGTTGAAAAGCAGAATGCCATCGCGGAAGATCATGAGGGTTGGAATGGAGCTGATACCAGCCATGCCGCTCAGCTGCTGTTGAGCCTCGGTGTCGACCTTGCCGAAACGAATCTCGGGGTTGTCTTCGGCAGCCATTTCGAAGATTGGGCCAAACATCTTGCAGGGGCCACACCACTCTGCCCAAAAGTCAACGAACGTAATGCCGTCTTGGGCAACCGTGGTTTCAAAATTCTCGAGCGTGAGCTCCATCGTGGCCATGTCTAATCAACTACTTTCACTGCTTTTTGTTTGCGTGCGGTCTGAGCAAGAACGATTCCTGCGATTACCACGATACCCCCAATGGACTGAGTCCCAGAAATCGTCTCCCCAAGCCACCACAGTGCGAACAGCGCGGCAAGAACCGTCTCTGCAGTTGCAACGACTCCAACCAGAGTCGCCGACAAGTTTCTGAGTGCGAGATAGATAAGGGCCATAGGCGCAAAAGAGCCAAAAACTCCCATGAACACTAGGCCTACCCACAGCGGCACCGTAGTCCCGGAGAGATTGCCCCCAAGGTCCATGCTTGCGCCGATGATCTCGGGACTGAGCGAGCTGAGGTTAGAGAACGGCAAAAAGAAAATCGTCGCAATCGACATGCCATAGGCCATCGTGACGTTGGTTGGTAGGTAGCGCTGAACCCTCTCGCCCGTCAAGAAGTGAGTGGTGAGCGATGCTGCCGCAGCAAAGCCGAAAAAGATGCCGAGTGCACTGAGCTCTGATTCCCAAATATTTGCCACTACCGCTAGTCCGATTAAGACCAGCGCAGCTCCAAGCCAAATCTGCTTGCCAACCTGCTCCTTGAAAAACAACAGAGCGATGATTGGCACCCACAGCACCGCCGTGTATTCGATGAGCAGGGCAATTCCTATAGGCAGGTAGTAAACAGCCTGGCTGTAAGTCCACTGGAGCATGCCAACACCCACAACCCCCAGAAGCAGCAGCCTTGGAATAAGTCTCACTGGAACCCTCATTGCCTTGGGGTTTGTGAAAAGCACCCAGGTCAACGCAATCAGGCCCGCGCTCAGCGAGCGGAAAAAGACAACCTGCTCAGGGGTAATGCCGCTGCCGATTATGACCTTTGTGGTGGAGGCATTTATTCCAAAAAGAATTGCCGCAACAAGTGCATAAATCACGCCAAGCGTGGGGTTTTTCTGGGTCAATTAGGCTGCGCCATACCTTTCGAAGTGGAATGAAATGCCACCAGAGGAAAGTTTAGAACTGCAATGGAAACTTTCACTCTCGCCGGCGGATGTTTTTGGTGCCTTGACTCCGCATACATTCAGCTCAAGGGCATTGAAGATGTGACCTGTGGCTATGCCGGAGGCCACGATCCAAATCCGAATTACGAAAGTGTCTGCAATGGCACAACGGGTCACGCTGAGGTTGTCTCGATAACTTTCGACCCGGAGGTCATTTCTCCTGAGACTGTTCTAGATGTCTTCTTCACCGTTCATGACCCCACCCAGCTAAACCGCCAGGGCCACGATGTCGGCACGCAATACCGCTCGGCCATGTTCTATGAAAACGAGGAGCAGCGGATTCTGTTTGAGAGTTCCGTCGCAAAAGCAAACGAGATCTGGGGCGGACGAGTGGTAACAGAGATCTCAAAGCTAGAAAAGTTCTACCCGGCTGAGGATTACCACCAGGACTACTTCGCCAAGAACCCCACTCAGGGTTATTGCGTTGCCGTGGTGGCTCCGAAGGTCGGCAAGGTTCGCCAGAGCTTCGCACACCTCGTCAAGTAAACAAGTTGCAAAATAGGCAAGTTATCCACAGCTAGCCAGAACCCTCTTTCCTAACTCTTCATTGCTGGGCAAACTAACGCCCAACTTAGAGATAGGAAAATCGATGGCAGAGACCCTTGTAGTGCGTGGACTGATTGCAACCGACCCAAGACTGATTGAAACCGATAAAGGCCTAAGCGTGCTGAGCTTTAGGCTTGCCGCGCCTCAGCGCAGGTTTGACGCTGAGGCAGGCAGGTGGACTAGCGACCAGACCAACTGGTTCAGCGTCTCCAGCTTCAGAAAGCTCGCGGAAAACTCCCACAACTCACTTGCCAAAGGGGACCGCGTCCTGGTTAGCGGCAAGCTAAAGATTCGAGACTGGGACAACGGAGAGCGCAGCGGCACCTCCGTCGAGCTTGACGCCGAGGCAATCGGACATGACCTCACCTTCGGCACAACAGAGTTCCGCCGGGCTGAGCCGGCTGAAGAAGATAGTGAAGATTCGGAGGCTGAGCTTCAACCCGCTTAGCTTCCGAGGGATCCATGCGCCCCCAAAACCCACTGGATCCCAAAGCCCTCTTTGCCACTGCATTTGCAAGGCCGCAGGCCAGACTCACTGGGATAAGCTATCCCGAGCACGTGGCAAAGAGGGTTTTCCTCGGTCTAAATCGATTGGGTAAAAGTGGCTGAATTCATTTATCAAATGATAAAAACGCGCAAGGCGCATGGCGACAAGGTGATTCTTGACGATGTGACTCTGGCTTTTTACCCGGGGGCAAAAATTGGCGTGGTTGGACCGAACGGAGCCGGTAAGTCATCGGTTTTGAAGATCATGGCCGGTCTAGACAATCCCTCCAATGGAGAGGCGAGACTTGCAGAAGATGCCACAGTTGGCATTTTGCTTCAAGAGCCTCCACTTAACGAGGAGAAAACAGTCCTGGGCAACGTCGAGGAGGCTGTTGGGGAACTCAAAGGCAAGATTGATCGCTTCAATGAGATCAGTGCAGAGCTTGCAAACCCAGATGCGGACTACGACACCTTGCTCGCGGAGATGGGAAAGCTCCAAGAGGACATTGACGCTGCTGATGGTTGGGATCTAGAAAATCAGCTGGAGCAGGCAATGGACGCGCTTAGGTGCCCTCCGAGTGATCTGCCCGTCACTAATCTTTCAGGTGGTGAGCGCAGAAGAGTGGCTCTTTGCAAGCTACTACTCCAAAAGCCCGACCTGTTGCTCTTAGACGAGCCCACCAACCACCTGGACGCAGAGAGTGTCCTTTGGCTTGAGCAACATCTCGCCAAGTATCCCGGTGCTGTGCTAGCGGTCACCCACGATAGGTACTTCCTTGACAATGTAGCCGAGTGGATTCTCGAACTAGACAGAGGTCGCGCTTACCCTTACGAGGGCAACTACTCAACATATCTTGAGAAGAAGGCCGAGCGACTCGAGGTTGCAGGTAAGAAAGATGCCAAGCTCCAGAAGCGCCTAAAAGATGAGCTCGAATGGGTGCGATCAACTCCAAAGGCTAAGCAGACCAAGAGCAAGGCTCGTCTGGCTCGCTACGAAGAGATGGCGGCAGAGGCAGAGAAGACTCGCAAGCTCGACTTCGAGGAGATTCAGATTCCACCCGGCCCCAGATTGGGTGACGTGGTTATAGAGGCAAAGAAGATTGCCAAGGGTTTCGATGACCGAAAGCTATTTACCGATCTTTCCTTCACTCTTCCCCGCAACGGAATCGTCGGAATTATCGGGCCGAACGGTGT
>JAYORB010000003.1:21586-24156 GCA_038123155.1 Aquiluna sp.
TGAAGCAGGGCGGGAATCTTCTTTTGCTCGACGAGCCCACCAACGACCTGGATGTTGAGACGCTTGCCTCGCTTGAGAATGCGCTCCTGGAGTTCCCTGGCTGTGCTGTGGTGATCACTCACGATCGCTGGTTCCTTGACCGCGTTGCAACGCACATCCTCGCCTACGAGGGAGACGACGAGACGCCGGATCGTTGGTACTGGTTTGAGGGCAACTTCGAGGCCTACGAGGAAAACAAGATTCAAAGGCTCGGCCCAGAGGCCGCGAAGCCACATCGCAGCCGCTACCGCAGACTCACTCGCGACTAGCGATAGTCAGGGATCCTCACCATGCCCTCTTGGGCAATCGACACCAGCAGCGCGCCTTCTTTGGAATAGATGGAGCCAAAGGCCAGGCCTCTGCCGCCTGAGGCAGATGGGCTGTGTTGGACATAGAGCATCCAGTCATTGACATTTGGCTTGCCATGGAACCACATCGCATGATCCAGGCTCGCCATGTTCAGGCCGGGGTAGGCCCAGGAAAGCCCATGGTTTCTCAGTATTGACTCAAGAATTGTGTAGTCAGAGGCGTAGGCGAGGGCTGCGGTGTGCAGTTTCTCCGCGGTTGGCACTTCGCCAATAGCCTTGAACCAAATCATTTGGTCGGCCGACTTATCTTTTGCTGGCCGAAGATAGATCGGCTCGGTTATGTGGCGAAAATCGAAGGGTCTAGCGTTGGCCCAGTATTTTGCAGCTGGGTGGTCGACTTCTCCGAGGATCTCCTTTGCGCTTGGCAGTGACTCAGGCGCTGGGAGCCCTTTGGGCATTGGCTCTTGGTGAGTGAGTCCTGGGGCCTCATCCTGGAAGGAAGCGCTCAGGACAAAAATCGGCTTTCCCGATTGAATCGCTTTTACACGCCGCGCGCTGAAAGACCTCCCATCTCGCAGCACTTCAACCTCAAAATTGATTTCCTGGTCAACATCACCGGCTCTCAGGAAGTAGCTGTGAAGCGAATGAACCTTTCGAGTGTCGGGGAGTGTGCTCATTGAGGCGACAAGTGACTGGGCGAGAACCTGGCCTCCAAAAACCCTGCCTTGAGGCATCCACTGGGACCTGCCCACAAAGTCAGTTTCAGTTATCTTCTTGAGCTCTAGGACATCCAGTAGATCCGCAATCGGGTCTAGGGGAATCTTTGGGTCGCTCATGGGAAAACCTCCAGAGCCGCTAGTTTAGTTTCGGCATGACAAACACCATTCGTTTTTTGGATCAGCGAGACATCGCAGACCTCAGCTCTTACCTAACCAGGGCAAGGAAGCTTGACGATGATGGCTGCGTGAAATTTCGAGCATTCGGTGACATCTTGGCGGTATATGTGTCACCAATATTTTCGGGGTCTCTTATGGGCGATGGCCCCACGGTTCTTGGCCTGAGAACGATGAAGATAGAAAAAACCGAGCTTGACGCAACTTTCACAATTGCCTCGATTCAAGAGCGGCTTGCTTCGCCGGCAATTGAAGGTATGCAGCTCGAGTTGCCTCAAGAATCAACCCGCGCTGCCTGGAGCGGAGTCACCCCACCACGACAGGACTGGGAGGAATCGGGAACTGTTAGTCAGGCTCAAATTAGTCAGTGGGCAAAGGATGGAATTGCCGAGGTTGCAAATACCCTTCCCTCATCTGTTGGAAGCTCGATAGCGGCCAAGGTGAGGCTTGGAATCTGGGGTAAGACTGTGAGCCTGGAGTTTCATCTGCCAGGGGCCGCCGCATTTGCCATGGCAGGTCTCGGTTTCATGCAAAAAGACGAGGAGATCAAGGTCTACACAGCCAAAGGCTGGGTCAGGCTAAGTTCTGCTCACGGGCATGTGCTCTCAAAGCAAAGCTTTAAGATCGCCTAGTCGTCAAAGGTGTTGAGCATCGCGGTCGCAGCGCGCTCCAGGTAGTCCCAAAGTTCGGCCTCATCTGCTGGCGAGAGCTCAAGTGAATCGACTGCATTGCGCATGTGATCCAGCCAGGCCTTTTTGGCCTTAGGGCCGATCTTGTAGGGGGCGTGTCGCATCCTGAGCCTTGGGTGACCGCGCTCTTGTTGGTAGGTGTCTGGGCCTCCCCAGTACTGCTGAAGGAACATATTTAGCCGGCGCTCGGCTGGACCAAGATCCTGCTCCGGATACATCGGCTTGAGAAGCGGATCCGAGGCGACGCCTCGATAGAACTCTTTGGCAAGCTTGTCAAAAGTGGCGCTGCCGCCAACGCGATCAAAAAGCGTTTGCAACTATTTGGCCAGGTTGATCTTTTGCGCTTCAAGCAAGGTGATGCCCTGCTTATCAAATGCTGCCTTGCAGCGCTTTCTGAGCTCTCTCGATACTGACCACTGCTTGTTTGGAAGAGTCCTAATCGAAGTGCGGAGGATGAACTGTTCTCCAGATACGTGCTGCATACCCCAGACCTCGGCATCTGAGGTCATAATGTCAGCCCACTCTTGGTCCTTGCGCATAGCTTCGGCGGTCTCGCGAATGATTGCCTCAACCTTGTCTACGTCATTGTCGTAGGCGAACGAGAAGTCGAGCAGTGAAGCGGCCCACTCCTGCGAGGAATT
>JAYORB010000003.1:24256-45012 GCA_038123155.1 Aquiluna sp.
GCCAGGCGCTGCTCGGCCATGACGGCATCGAGGCGCTCGTCTTCCTTGACCCTGTTGACGCCAGCCACAATCGTCTTCACTGCACGCTTAGTTGCAACGCGGACGACTACGCGGAGCACAATGGCGCCGAGGATGATCGCGGAGACAGAGATGGCCAGTGACCACTGGGAGAGGAATTCTTGGAAACTCATCTTCTTCGCTCCTATTTATCGGCCAGCTGCGCCTTGAGACCTCGCTCAAGACCAGCCAAGTTTTCTACCAATACCCTACGCAATGCTGGCTTCTCCGCTATCTCTGGGCTGGAGATCAGCTTCTCAGTCAGCTCTCGAAGCTCCTCGCTCGCAAGTTGTATTGGGTAGAGGTTGGTTAGCAGGTATGAGGCAATGTGGTAGCTGCGCTCGTTCCAAATTCGAAGTGCGACGTCCATGTAGCGCTGCGCATATGGCTCGAGGAGACCTAGGTCATTCACTCGACCAAAGGCCAGCGAGGCGCTGTTTACCAGGGTGTTGCTGTAGTCCTCGGTCTCAGTTAGAACACGCCACGCCTCAGCCTTGGCTTCGGCGCTTGGCAGCGCTGCTCTACACGCGGCCGCAAACTTCTGGCCTCCTGCGGTGTTATCGCGCTCTAGCTCTCTGGAGATTTCTTCCTCGCTGGCTGCTCCGCCAACCACCAGACCCGTGAGTAGTTCCCAGCGAAGGTCTTGGTCTACTCGCAAGCCTCTGATTTCCTTGTTTCCATCTAGAACCTCGCGGAGCCATCCCAGCTGCGCCTCTGTTCTCGCAAACTGCGGAACAAACTTCGCAAACTGCAGCTGGTTGTCAGAACCAGGAGCTGCAGCCTCGGCCAAGTCAATCAGTCCGTCTGCAATCTCAGTCAGGGTTTGTTCTCTTGAGGCCGGGTTCACATAAAGAGTTCCCGTTGTGATCAGCTGTCTCAGGAGAGTTGTGACTGTGGTGGACTCAGTTTCAGTTGCGATGTGCCTGAGCACCAGTTTTATGAAGTCTCGAGCTGAGGCTTCGCCGTCGCGGGTTGCATCCCAAGCGGCCGTCCAAACCAGTGTCCTCGCAAGTGAGTCCTCGATGCCGCTGAGGTTATCCATTGCTACCTGTCTTGACTGCTCATCAAGCCTCACCTTGGCGTATGCGAGGTCGGCATCGTTCAGGAGCACCAAATCCGGCCGGTCCATGCCGTGCAGCTGCGATACGACGGTCTTGGGGCCATCGACATCCAGCTCTAGGTGATGAGTGCGCTTGAGCTTTCCGCCCTCAAGAGAGAAAAAGCCAATGCCCATTCGGTGAGGCCTCTGGTAGTCGTGGCCCTCTTGAGTGGTCTGTAGGACCTCGAATGAGGTGATTTTTCCGTCTGACTCTTCAATCTGAGGCTTGAGGGTATTGACGCCAGCTGTCTCTAGCCACAGCTTCGACCATTCACTGAGGTCGCGGCCGCTTTCTTTTTCGAGCTCGACGAGAAGGTCCTTCAGCTCGGTGTTTTGCCACTGGTGCTTTTTGAAGTAAGAGGCAACTCCGCGGAAAAACTCGTCACGACCAACCCAGGCCACGAGTTGCTTGAGCACCGATGCCCCCTTGGCATAGGTGATGCCATCGAAATTGACCTGAACATCTTCTAGGTCGTTGATGGTTGCCACGATTGGGTGGGTAGATGGGAGCTGGTCTTGTCTATAGGCCCAGTTCTTCTCAAGGGCTGCAAACGTAGTCCAGGCCTCGCTCCACTCGCTTGCCTCTGCGGTCGCCAGTGTCGAAACGTACTCAGCAAAACTTTCATTTAGCCACAGGTCGTTCCACCATTTCATGGTCACCAGATCGCCAAACCACATGTGAGCTAGCTCATGGAGGATAGTGACTACCCTGCGTTCTCTAATGGCGTCGGTGACCGCAGAGCGGAAGACATAGTTTTCAGTGAAGGTGACGGCACCTGCATTCTCCATCGCACCGGCATTGAAGTCGGGAACCCACAGCTGGTCGTATTTGTCGAAGGGGTATGGGAAGTCAAAGAGTTTCTCAAAAAACTCAAAGCCCTCTTTGGTCTTTTGAAATATGTAGTCGGCATCCATGTATTCGGCGAGCGACCCGCGACAAAAGACCCCTAGAGGCACCTCTCTACCATCGGAACTGGTCAATGAATCCCGCCACTCTGTGTAGGGGCCGGCAATAAGTGCTGTTATGTAGCTCGAGATTCTTGGTGTGGGAGTGAACCTCCAGGTGCTCTTTTTGTCATCTACGGCCTCAGGCTCGGGGGTGGGGGAGTTTGAGGTGACCTTCCAGTAGCTCGGAGCGGTGACGTGAAATTCGAAAGTTGCCTTCAGGTCAGGCTGCTCAAAAACCGGGAACATCCGCCTGGAGTCTGGAACCTCAAACTGGGTATAGAGGTAAACCTCGTTGTCGACAGGGTCAACAAACCGGTGGAGTCCCTCTCCCGAGTTCGAATACCTACCAGTGGCCTCAATGTAGAGCTCGTTCTGCTCAGCCAGTTCCGGGAGAGTTATGCGGATGTTGTCGCTATGGGCCTTTGGGTCCAGATCCTTGCCGTTCAGCACAATTTTTTCAACGCTCGCAGTCTGGGCGTCGATGAAGGTACTGAAACCAGGCTGATTGCAGCTGAATCTGATGGTGGTCTTTGATTCGAAGGTTTTCTCGTCGGTTGTGACATCGAGCTTGACTAGGTAGCTCTCGACCTCAAGTTGCTCGGCTCTCTCGCTGGCCTCTAGACGAGTTAGGTTTTCCCCAGGCATTTTCATCTCCATAGGTCTAATGTGTGCATCTTGGGCACCGGCTCCATTGACCGCAACTAGCCTACGGGTGGCTTTAGGCTGGAGGGGTGCAAAGACAACTCTCAACCCTTTTGGCATTGCTGCCCGTCGCGGCTTTTGCCTGGTATTACTGGTGGGCCAACTCGCTCCAGTCAGCTGGGTTACTTCCAGCACCTCTGGCCACCCACTGGGGTCCCAATGGAGAAGCTGACGGCTTTTCAAGCCTGAATGAGCACCTCTGGGCAGCAGGGGCAGCTTTTTTGATCCCTGGAGCCATTTGGGCAGTTGTGATTCTTTATCCAAGGATTCCGTCAACCATTCGCATTGTGCTGATGCTGGTTACTGGCGTTTTGTTTACGACTATGGCGGGTATTCAGATTGCAGCAATTGACTCCCAGATAGGTCTGCTGGATGCAAGGGATTCAGTGCTGGAGTTCCCCTTACTTGTTGTTTTGGCACCTGTGGCAGTGCTTTTGATTCTGTTCATGGCAAAGCCGAGGATTGACGTTGGAGAGAGCCTGACTGTCTACCTCAGGGGAATCCCGATGTTTCGGGCTGAATACAGCGACATAGAAAGTGCTAGGAAGTCTGTGGCGAGCTGGAAGTCCTTCGGCGGTTTAGGGCTGAGGGTTTCCGGAAAGAAGGTTGCGTTCCTACCAAATTCAGGTGAGGTAATTGAGCTTGTCACCCGAAAGGGCGAGACGGTGCTGGTGAGAACAGATAGCGCCGACGAGGAGCTTAGGGAAATTGGAAAGAGGATGGCGTAGATGAGAATTCACATCGCGACAGACCACGCTGGCATGGAGCTAAGTGCCTATCTGGTAAGGGAGCTGTCTGCTCTTGGACACGAGCTCGTAGACCACGGCCCGCAGCAATACGACGCGCTCGATGACTACCCGGGGTTTTGCATTGCGGCGGCGCAAGCGGTTCTCGCGGATCAGGAGTCGGGATTAGAGGCTCTCGGGATTGTGCTTGGTGGAAGCGGTAATGGGGAGCAGATGGCCGCAAATAAGGTCAAGGGAATCAGAGCGGCCCTTGTTTGGAATGAGTCCACTGCAAAGCTCGCAAGAGAGCACAATAATGCAAATGTGATTGCGCTCGGCGCTCGCCAACACAGCCAGGCTGAAGTTTTGGATTTGGTAAAAATCTTCATCGCCGAGCCATTCTCAGAGGATGAGCGCCATGTCAGGCGCATTGGCAAGATTTCGCACTTTGAGGCCACCGGCGAAGTTCTTTACTAGCTATGCCCGAGGGTCACACAGTTCACCGAATCGCAAAGCGCTTTCAAAAAGAATTTCTTGGCAGCGCTCTAGAGATTAGCTCTCCTCAGGGGCGTTTTACTGATGCAGAGCTAGTCTCAGGCAGGCCTCTTAAGAAGTCCGAGGCCTGGGGCAAACAGCTCTTCTTGCATTTTGATGATCTGGCAATCCGGATTCACCTCGGCATCTACGGGAAGTGGCGCTTCACAAAAGGTGATACGCCGGAGGTTGTGGGTCAGGTCAGGGCTAGATTTCAAGTTCCCGGGATGACCGCGGACCTTAGGGGACCAACTGCATGTGAAGTCTTGGACGGGCAAGGTGTAAAAGGCGTTCAAGCCCGGCTGGGGCCGGACCCGTTGAGGCCAGATCGGAAGGGGCATGAGCGTCAGCGGTTTGTCGAAAAGCTCACAAGCCGCAAGACCGCCGTCGGTCAGCAGCTAATGGACCAAAGCGTGATAGCAGGCATTGGAAATGTTTATCGAGCTGAGCTGCTCTTTCGCGCGGGCATGAATCCGCATACACCTGGCACCGGGGTCCCTCGGGAGCAGGCGGAGCGCATCTGGGAAGACAGCCTTCAGCTAATGCCGATTGGAGTAAGGACGGGTCTGATGCTCACAAGAGAGGGATACCTCAAAGGCCGGCCAAAGCTTGCGGATCGATACTACGTGTACAAACGCGAGGGGCTGCCGTGTAGGGAGTGCGGGCACGAAATATCGCTCGAAATCATGGCGACAAGAAAGCTTTACTACTGCGCGAGGTGTCAGAAGTGAGCCCAGTCATGCGCTTTATTTGGCTGTTCTTCATGGTCAAGAAAAAGCTGGGGCTTTCCCGGCTAGGAAGGCCAGCGAGAGCTGCTGCGCGACCAACGAGATCGCAACTCAAAGGACTTGCTCTTGAAACCAATGAACTCGGTGGTTTCCAGCTGGACATTTTTCGGTCTAGCTCCGCACCACAAAGAGCAGTTATTTACCTGCATGGTGGTGGCTACGTTCAACCCATTGCCAAGCAGCACTGGAACCTCATCACACAGATTTCCAGGGAAACCCGCAGCGTTGTTTATGTGCCGAGGTATGGGCTTGCCTCGAGATACAACGTTGATGACGCGCTCGGTTTCCTCGAGCTTGTGCGGAAAGAAGTTTTGGATTCTGGCTTACCGGTTGTTGTCGCAGGTGACTCAGCAGGGGGAGGGCTTGCGCTTTCAATTGCTCAGCAAGAAAGTTGGAAGAGGAGGATTGCCCAGCTCATCTTGATCGCTCCCTGGGTGGACTCCGAGTGGGGATACGAGGATTTTCAGACTTACGAGCGAAGAGACCCTTGGCTTCTTGCCCAGTCACTCAAATACATCGCAACTGTTTGGTCTAACCGTGGCGATTCCAGGAGGGTAGAAGTAAGCCCGCTCAGGGGCGAGATGAGAGGACTTCCAAAAACCTCGATCTACATCGGTGACTATGACCTTCTTTATCCCGACGCCATGTCGCTACATCAAAAGCTAACGAAGGCGGGAGTGCCTTCAACCTTGCACTTCGAAAAGGGAGCTTTACATGTCTATCCGCTGATTCCCTCGCCCGAGGGAGCCCGAGGAGTCGCTTCAATTTTGAAAGAGATCTCCCAAGTAGCTGGTTGACGAGCCCGGCCAACTGGACTGTGGAGAGCATAGAGAAACGCAACTTCGGCTGAACCTCCAAAGTAATCGAATGGCTGGAAGAGGCTGGTGTAGAGCGGCTCATTGGTCTGGATGCAGAGGGCCTGGAAATGTAAGCGACTCCAGGCAGCTCCCGGACTCCGCTAAGGCTGTCCAGCTGATGGATTTGGGGTGGTAGCTCGATGTGGAGCGAGTGACGGGAATCGAACCCGCGTAATCAGTTTGGAAGACTGAGGCTCTACCATTGAGCTACACTCGCGCATCGTTAGACGACACCCCATTCTATGGGATAGAGTGTCAGGGTTCATGACGCTAGTTATGAAATCCCCGGGATGTAGCGCAACTTGGTAGCGCACCTGTTTTGGGTACAGGGGGTTGCAGGTTCAAATCCTGTCATCCCGACCAGTCGATCAACTAACCCCTTGGAGTAGGACTTGAAAACCACAGTCGAAAAACTGAACCCCACGCGTGTCAAGCTGACCGTAACCGTTGATGAGCAGGCATTCAAGCCAGCCATGGACAAGGCCTACAAGACCATTGCAGCCCAGGTCAACATCCCAGGCTTCCGCAAGGGCAAGGTCCCTGCACCAGTTCTTGACCAGAGGGTTGGTAAAGACGCGATCATTGGCCAGGCGATAAACGATGGCATCGACGACTTTTACCGCGAGGCTCTCGTAAGCGAGAAGCTTCGCCCGCTCGCCGCTCCAGAGGTGGACATCAAGTCGGCCCCGAACGCGCAAGAGCCTACGAAGGAACTTGTTGTAGAGCTCGAGGTAGAAGTAGAGCCAGAGTTCAAAATGCCTGACTACAAAGGCTTGAAAGTGAAGGTCGACCCAATCAAGGTGGCCAAAATGGACATCGAGACAGAGTTGGACGCGCTTCGGGCTCGTTTCGGAACTCTGAAGACGGTCGAGCGTCCTGCAAAGCTGGGTGACTTCACCACCATCGATCTCACTGCTTCTCTGGATGGAGCAGAGATTGACACGGCCAGCGACATCTCCTACGAGATTGGTTCGAACCAGCTCCTAGATGGCATCGATGAAGCACTCGACACCCTCACCGCAGGGGAGTCCACCACATTCCGCTCCAAGCTGGTCGGTGGCGAGCACGCAGGCAAGGACGCAGAGGTTTCAGTAACTCTGAAGGCTGTGAAAGAGCGTGAGCTACCAAAGGCAGACGATGACTTTGCCCAGCTCGCAAGCGAGTTTGACACCTTAGACGAGCTAAAGGCCGACATCGAAAAGAAAGTTGCAGAGCAGCTTGGTCGCAAGCAGGTGCTTCAAGCAAGAGACAAAATCGTAGACGAGCTTGTTTCCAAGGCGAAGATTCCGATGTCTGATGTTGCCATTGAGCGCGAGGTGCACAATCACCTGGAGGGTGAAGGTCGTCTAGATGACGATGTTCACCGCAAAGAGGTGACCGAAGAGTCCCAGAAGAACTTCCAGACCAGGCTGATTCTGGACAAGGTAGTGGATGCAGAGAGCATCAAGGTTGAGGATCAGGAGCTCATCGAGTATCTCGCCATGAACGCTCAAAGCTACGGCATGGACCCAAACGATTTCATCAAGCAGGTTGCATCAAATGGACAGGTCGCGCTATACGCAAGCGAGCTGGCACGACGAAAGGCCGTCGACTTCCTGGTGGCAAACGCAGAGATTACCGACACTAAGGGCAACAAGGTCGACTACAAGCTCTAACGCCTGGGGCGAACAAGGGCCAAATTCAGCATGGCCCGTGGCTATCGTTTACTAGATAGCTAAGGAGTATTCGATGGCAATGCCACAACTAGAGCGCAATAACGTTTTCGAGAGATTGCTCAAAGACCGCATCGTTTGGCTAGGCAGCGAGGTTCGCGACGAGAACGCCAACGAGATTTGTGCCAAGATCCTGCTGCTCGCAGCTGAGGACAGCGAAAAGGACATTTACTTCTACATCAACTCTCCTGGTGGCTCGATAACCGCTGGCATGGCCATCTACGACACGATGCAATATGTACCTAATGACATCGTCACCGTCGGCATCGGCATGGCTGCGTCTATGGGTCAGTTCTTGCTATCGAGCGGAACCAAGGGGAAGCGCTTTGCAACACCCAACACCAGAGTTCTTTTGCACCAGCCCCTAGGCGGCTTCGGCGGGACCGCATCTGACATTCAGACTCAGGCCGAGCTCATCATGTCCATGAAGCGACAGCTCGCAACCCTCACCGCCGAGCAGACTGGCAAGAGCGTGGAGCAGATCATGGCCGATGGTGACAGAGACCGCTGGTTTACTGCTGCTGAAGCGCTCGAATATGGCTTTATTGACCACATCCAGGAGTTTGCTTCAGGATCGACCGGAGTAGGGAAGGGCAAGTAAATGAGCTTCATTGAGACCGGCGCAGGCCGCATTGCAATGCCAGAGGCCCGCTACATCCTTCCAGAGTTTGAAGAGCGTACTTCCTATGGTTTTAAGCGCCACAACCCCTATACGAAGCTCTTCGAGGACCGCATCGTATTCCTGGGGGTCCAGGTGGACGACGCTTCAGCTGACGACATCATGGCGCAGCTACTGGTGCTGGAGTCTCAGGATCCAGATCGTGATATCACGATGTACATCAACTCCCCAGGTGGCTCGTTTACAGCCCTGACTGCGATCTACGACACCATGGAATACATCAAGCCTCAGATTCAAACTGTCTGCCTTGGCCAAGCCGCCTCTGCAGCGGCAGTGCTGCTAGCGGCTGGCGCAAAGGGTAAGCGTCTGGCTTTGCCCAACGCGCGAATTCTGATCCACCAGCCGGCCACAGGCGGCGGGGGGCAGGGCCAGGCCTCTGACATCGAGATTCAGGCTAAGGAGATCATGCGTATGCGTGAGTGGCTAGAGGACACCCTCGCAAAGCACTCTGGAAAGCCAAAGGAGCAGGTCAACAAAGACATCGACAGGGACAAGATTCTCACCGCAACTGAAGCGGTCGAGTACGGCCTGATCGACCAAGTTCTGACGACTCGCAAGGGTTAAACACTCCGAGAGCTCCTAAGAGCATCAATCAAGGCTAGATATAGGCTTTAGCCATGACCTTGAGTGAGACAAGCGACCTGCTGAAGTGCACGTTCTGTGGCAAGAGCCAGAAGCAGGTCCGCAAGCTAATTGCTGGACCTTCCGTCTACATCTGCGATGAGTGCATTGAGCTATGCAACGAAATCATCGAGGAAGAGCTCGGTCAGCAGGTAGCGGAGTCCACCGAGTCTCTTGAGCTCCCAACTCCCAAAGAAATCAAGACTTTCTTAGATGAATACGTCATTGGCCAAGATGACGCAAAGAAGCAGCTCTCGGTTGCCGTCTATAACCACTACAAGAGAATTCGTGCCACTGGAACGTTGACCAACGCGGGAAAGCCTCACGATGATGTCGAGATAGCGAAGAGCAATATCTTGATGATCGGCCCAACCGGCTGTGGCAAAACTTATCTGGCTCAAATTCTTGCAAAGCGGCTGAACGTACCATTTGCGGTAGCGGATGCCACCGCCCTTACCGAGGCCGGGTATGTCGGGGAGGATGTTGAGAACATTCTGCTGAAACTCTTGCAGGCAGCTGACTACGACCCAAAGCGCGCGGAAACCGGAATCATCTACATCGATGAGATAGACAAGATCTCCCGCAAGGCGGAAAACCCATCAATCACTAGGGATGTCTCGGGTGAAGGCGTTCAGCAGGCGCTTCTAAAGATTCTCGAGGGAACAGTTGCGTCCGTCCCCCCACAGGGTGGCCGCAAACACCCCCAGCAGGAGTTCATTCAGATAGACACCACTAACGTTCTTTTCATAGTTGCAGGGGCCTTTGCGGGCCTAGAGACGATAGTCGGCGAGAGAACCGGAAAGAAGGGCATTGGATTCGGATCTCCGCTTAAGGAAAAGACCGACGAGACTAATGTGTTCCGCCAGGTTCAACCGGAGGACCTCAGGAAATTCGGCCTGATCCCAGAGTTCATCGGAAGGCTTCCCGTGGTTGCCACGGTCGATCAGCTTGACAAACCAGCCCTGATTTCAATCCTCACCGAGCCAAAGAACGCTCTCATCAAGCAGTACCAGCGCATGTTCGAAATTGACGGTTTTGAGCTTCAATTTGAGCCAGCAGCAATTGAAATGATTGCCGACCTGGCTGTTGAGCGAGAGACAGGAGCTCGTGGCCTCAGGGCGATTCTCGAGGAGCTATTGAGCCCAATCATGTTTGAGCTGCCGGGTTCAGCTGAGCAGGGGCTGGTTGTCATTACTTCAGATAACGTGGCAAATCACTCGATACCAAAGATTCAGCCTTTGCCGCAAAGACTCAAAGACAAAACCGCCTAGTCGAGCAGCCCTCTTCGCTTCAATAGTGGTTCAACTGTGGGCTCGTGACCCAAGAAGCTTCGCACCAGATCCATTGAATCGTGGCTACCCCCTCGTGAGAGTAGAGATTCTGCAAAGATCTGCCCATTTGCCCTGTTTAGGCCTCCCCGCTCTTTAAACCAGTTGACGCTCTCAGCGTCCAGCACCTCGCTCCAGATGTAGCCGTAGTAGCCACTCGAGTAGCCTCCAGCGAATATGTGAGCAAAGTAGTTTGTCCGATAGCGGGTTGGAACCGGGTGGAACTCGAGCCCATAAGCTGCGATCGCTTCGCGTTCGAATACAACAAGGTCCTCAGGGGTCGTCTCGCTCTCGTGGAGGGCTAGGTCCAAAATTGCGGCCTGGAGATAATGCGTTGTTTCAAAGCCTTGATTGAAGGCCTCAGTCGCCTGAATTTTGTCAATCCAGATTGGATCGAGCTTTTCGTCAGTCTCGTAGTGAGCGGCGTAGTTTTCAAGCACCTCGGGCCACAGCATCCACATCTCATTCACCTGAGACGGGAACTCCACAAAGTCGCGCTCAACGTTCGTGCCGCTAAACCTCGGGTATTGGACATTGGAGAGCAGTCCATGGAGCGTGTGCCCAAACTCATGGAAGAGAGTGTTCACCTCATCAAAAGTCATTAGCGCTGGACTTCCAGCTGCAGGCTTAGGGATGTTCATGTTGTTGACGACGATCGGTAGCTTTCCTAGAAGCCTTGACTGGTCAACCAAGTTGTTCATCCAGGCACCACCAGACTTAGAAGGCCTGGCGTAGGGGTCGAAGATGTATAGCCCACACCCAGAACCATCCTCAAAAAAGACCTCGTAGATCCAGTTGTCCGGGTGGTAGCCGATTAGATCTGTCCTTGGTTCAAACCTGAGCCCGTAGAGCTCCCCAGCTGCAAAGAAGACCCCGTGCTCTAACACTCTCTTGAGCTCGAAGTATGGCTTCAAAACGGAGGTGTCCACTGAATACTTCTCGGCACGTAGCTGCTCGGTATAGCGGTCCCAATCCCAGGCTTTGAGTTCTTCTCCAGGCTGCTCGCGCTGCATGAGTTTCTGGAGCTCTCCAGCCTCAGCCTCAGCATTGCGTTTTGCGATGGGAGCTATTCGCCTCAGGACCTCATGAATGCGCTCCGGGCTCTTCGCGGTTTGCTTGCTCGTCACATACTGCGAGTAGTTTTCATAACCGAATAGCTTGGCCTTTTCGCGCCTCAGGTCTAAAGCCTCTCGGACAATCTCTGAGGTGTCATTGTCATTTCCTCTTGATCCCCTAGAGAGGGTGCGCTCGAGTATCTCCCTGCGAAGCTCGCGATCCTCGAGGGTCGCGAGCATTGGGTGCCCAGAATAGTTCAGCAGAGGAATGGTGTATCCGGTCTGGTTTCGGGTTTCGGCCGCCTGCTTGCAGCTTTCAATCTCAGTCTCACTTAGGCCTTCAAGCCGCTTTGAGTCGGGCAGATTGATAGCCAGATCGTTGCTGTCCGCGAGAAGTCGCTTGTCAAATTCTGCTTCCAGCCCGGCTAGGCGCTCATTGATCTCTGCGACTCTTTTGCGCTGCTCATCTGCCAGCTCAGCGCCTGCGTGACGGAAGTCCTCGAGGTATTTGGTCAGGAGCCAATCTGACTCAGCGTCGAGGCTAATCTCGCCGTTTGCGCGTTGCTCCTCAAGGGACTTAAGCCTCGAAAAAAGCCTCGGATCTAGTTGAATGGAATCTTGGTGGGCTGAAAACCTCGGGAAGATTATGGCCTCAAGTCCCTGAATCTCCTCGTTTGTGTCTGAGGCGGTCTTGTTATAGAAGACATACATCATTGCCGTGAGCAACTGGCCCGATGACTCAAGGGCTACAAGGGTATTTTCGAAATTTACCTCTGGCTGAGAAACGATCTCTTCGATTTCTGCAAGATGAGCCCTCGTAGCAGCCTCAAACGCAGGTAGGTAGTGCTCGTCTTTTAGCTCTGAAAAATTGGGAAGTTCGTACTCGAGAGTCGATAGCTGCAATAGCGGATTTGTCATCCTGCAATGCTATTGCTGCTCCGCGAACTCCATGGACTCGATCAAGACCTTCTCAGCAGTATTTAGCTCTAGATTCTGAATTCTTCCGACCGCTGCCAGGTCACGCTGCGCTTGGTTCAAGATTGCAGGTCCAGCGAGCACCATGTTTGAAATCTCAGCTTTCATGGAGAGTTTCTGATCGGTCTTGGACTTTCTTATTGCAATCAACGCCTCGGATGCTGCAGTGAGCAATTCCGGTGACTCACCGCTTATCTCCTCCGCGACTGGCCACGCTGCCTGGTGAACAGAACCTTCTTGCCACCAAGACCAAACCTCTTCTGCTGCAAAAGGAAGAAATGGCGCAAGGAGCCTAACCAGCACACCAAGTGCCTGTCGGAGTGCCAGGACGGCGGAGCCTATCTCCTCAGGGGAGTAGCCCTCTTGGCTGTAGGCACGCTCTTTTACAAGCTCAAGGTAGTCGTCGGTAAACGTCCAGAAAAAAGTCTCAGTCGTTTCTAGGGCTTTGGTGTGGTCGTAACTATCGAAGGCCTTAGTGGCGGTTTCAATGACCTGCCCCAGTCGAGCCAACATGGCCTTGTCAATCGGCTCGCTAACCTCTGTGACACCCTTCGGCATGTCGAAGCTAAGGGCAAACCTGGCTGCATTCAGGAGCTTGATTGCGAGCCTGCGACCGATCTTCATTTGACCCTCATCAAAAGCGGCGTCGGTACCTAGCCGAGCACTCGCAGCCCAGTAACGAACTGCGTCAGAGCCGTGGGTCTCAAGGAGCTCATTGGGAACGACCACGTTTCCCTTGGACTTCGACATCTTCTTACGGTCTGGGTCGAGAATCCAACCCGAGATGGCTGCATTTGTCCAAGGCACCTGGTTGTGCTCGAGCTCACTTCGCACAAGTGTTGAAAAGAGCCAGGTGCGGATAATGTCCTGTCCTTGAGGGCGCAGGTCGTATGGGAAGACTTTGTCGAAGAGCTCGGGGTTATCGAGCCATCCTCCGGCCAGCTGAGGAGTCAGTGAGGACGTTGCCCAGGTGTCCATGATGTCAAGCTCCCCTTGGAAGCCGCCCGGCTTGCCCCTTTGGTCTTCAGTGAAGCCAGCAGGGCAATCACTCGATGGGTCCACAGGCAATTGCTCGCTGGTTGGAACAATTGGATTCTCATAATCAGGTTCCCCTGATTGGTTGAGCGGATACCAGACTGGGATAGGAACGCCGAAAAAGCGCTGACGCGAGATGAGCCAGTCCCCATTCAGGCCGTTGATCCAGTCCTCAAGTCGCACCCTCATAAACGCAGGGTGGAAGCTCATTTCGCTACCGCGAGCAATTAGCTTTTCAGCAAGGGGCTTATCGTTGCCGCCGTTTTTGATGTACCACTGCCTGGTGGAGACAATCTCTAGAGCCTTATCGCCCTTTTCGAAGAACTTGACCGGGTGCGTGATTGGTTTGGGCTCTCCGACCATGTCCCCAGATTCCATAAAGGCCTTCACCAAAATCTCTTTGGCGCTGAAGACTGTCTTGCCGGCAACTGCTGCATAAAGCTCGGCTCCCTTGCCTTCGAGGACCTCTTTCGGGCCATCTGTGAGGATTCGGCCATCAAAGCCAATGATTGGCCGCATTGGAAGCTTTAGCTCCCGCCACCAAACAACGTCGGTTACGTCTCCAAAGGTACAAATCATCGCGATTCCCGAACCCTTGTCTATCTGCGCAAGGCGGTGGGCGACAATCGGAACCTCAACACCAAAAATAGGCGTCTTTGCACTCTGCCCAAACAGGTGCTGGTAGCGCTCATCATCCGGGTGGGCGACCAGCGCAACACACGCAGGGACAAGCTCAGGTCTTGTGGTTTCAATAAAGATTTTGCCCTCGGGGCCATCAAATCCAAGGCGATGGTAGGCGCCGGGCATCTCGCGATCCTCGAGTTCTGCCTGGGCAACAGCGGTTCGGAAGGTTACGTCCCAGAGCGTCGGCGCCATCGAGAGATAGGCCTCTCCTCGGCTCAGGTTGTTCAAAAATGCTTGCTGGGAAACCCTTTGCGCCTCTTTGCTAATGGTGCGGTAGCTCTGAGACCAGTCAACTGAGAGCCCAAGATTGCGCCAAAGATTCTCGAAAGCCTTCTCATCTTCCTCGGTTAGCTCTTCGCAGAGCTCGATGAAGTTCTGACGAGAGATCGGCATCTGGTCGGCAGCCTTGGTGCTCTTGTTATCTCCACCGGTTTGCGGGGGAGTGAAGTCTTTTACGTAGGGAAGAGTGGGGTCACAACGAACGCCGTAATAGTTCTGAACCCGGCGCTCGGTTGGCAGTCCGTTGTCATCCCAGCCCATTGGGTAGAAGACATCCCTCCCGCACATTCTTTGAAACCGTGCGACGACATCGGTGTGGGTGTAACTAAATACGTGGCCAACGTGAAGCGATCCTGAGGCTGTGGGAGGAGGGGTGTCTATTGAATAGATGTTCTCCTTAGTTGCAGCTTGGTTGAAGCGATAGACCTTTTCTGTCTCCCAGGAGGGCACCCACTTGGCCTCGAGTCCGTCGACGCTTGCCTTTTCTGGAACTTGGGCGGGGGCAAGCGGATTGGGTTTTGCGTTATTCACTGAGACCTCGGGTTCTTTAGCTTCACTAGATTAACATTGTTAGTCTCAGGATTCCGTTCGAAAGCCGTGATGTACCCAAAGCACAAAGATTCTCAAGTTGGCCCTGTGGCCTCTCCCTCTTTTCCCGATGTTGAAAAAGAGGTGCTTGAGCACTGGGAAAAAGACGACACCTTTCAAGAGTCGATTGACCAGAGAGCTGCAACTGCGGCAGAGGAGTTTGTCTTCTACGACGGCCCGCCCTTTGCAAACGGGTTGCCACACTACGGTCACCTGCTGACCGGATACACCAAGGACTTGGTGCCTCGCTATCAGACCATGAGAGGCAAGCGCGTCGAGCGCAGGTTTGGCTGGGACACCCACGGGCTTCCCGCTGAAGTTGAGGCCGAGCGGCTGTTGGGCATAAGCGGCAGGCCCGAGATTGAAAAATACGGAGTCGCAAAGTTCAACGCATTCTGCAAAACCTCAGTTCTGAAGTACACGGAGGACTGGCGCAGCTATGTCACCCGTCAGGCCAGGTGGGTGGACTTTGACAACGACTACAAGACACTTGATCAGAACTACACCGAGAGCGTGATCTGGGCCTTCAAGGAACTCCATAACAAAGGCCTCATCTATGAGGGGTTCAAGGTGTTGGCTTACTGCTGGCGCTGTGAGACTCCGCTTTCGAACCATGAGTTACGCATGGACGATGAGGTCTACAAGAACCGCCAGGACCAGTCTGTAACGGTTACCTTTCCCATAAGTGAGCCTGGCCATGAACTGGACGGAGTCAACCTGCTGGCGTGGACCACCACCCCGTGGACTCTGCCAACTAACTTCGCGTTGGCCGTAGGCCCGGATATCTCCTATGCCCTTGTGCACGCGCCCAATAGCACCCTTGGGGATAAGAGATTCCTAATTGCAGAGACATTGCTTGCTGGTTACTCAAAAGAACTAGGTTTTGATTCGCAAGAGGAAGCCTCAGAGTCGATTGAGAGAACCCTGCTCGGCAAGGAGCTTGCTGGTCTGCACTACGAGCGCCTCTTTGACTTCTATGCCGATGCTGAGAAATACGAGGTTGACAATGCATGGCAGATTCTCGTCGGGGACTACGTAACTGCCGACGAGGGAACCGGAATTGTTCACCAGGCACCTGCTTACGGTGAGGATGACCAGTTGCTGTGTGGCGCGGCAGGCATACCAACATACGTTTCCGTTAATGAACGTGGAGAGTTCAACTCACTGATTGCCCCCTACGAGGGTCAGCATGTTTTTGAGGCTAACAAACCAATCACGCTTGACCTCAAGTCCATGGGAAGGCTGCTCAGGCAGGCGTCTTACGACCACAGCTATCCACACTGCTACAGGTGTAAGAATCCCCTCATTTACAAGGCTGTTTCGTCCTGGTTTGTGGAGACCACCAAGATTCGCGATCGCATGTTGGAGCTAAACCAAGAGATCAACTGGGTTCCCGAACACACCAAGAATGGAAGCTTTGGTAAGTGGCTTGAAAACGTGCGCGATTGGGCGATTTCTAGAAATCGCTTCTGGGGTGCACCGATCCCAGTTTGGAAATCGGATGACCCTAACTACCCGAGAATCGACGTTTACGGCTCTTTGGATGAGCTTGAGCGCGACTTTGGCGTGCGCCCAGAAGACTTTCACAGGCCGGTTATCGATGAGCTGACAAGACCAAATCCAGATGACCCAACCGGCAAGTCAACTATGCGACGAGTACCTGAAGTTCTTGACTGCTGGTTTGAATCTGGCTCTATGCCATTTGCGCAGGTCCACTATCCGTTTGAAAACCAGGAGTGGTTTGACTCTCACTTCCCAGGTGACTTCATCGTCGAATACGTGGGGCAGACGAGGGGCTGGTTTTACACCCTGCACGTTCTCTCGACCGCACTATTTGACAGGCCAGCCTTCAAGAACGCCATAAGCCACGGAATCGTGCTTGGAAATGACGGACAGAAGATGTCCAAGTCGCTACGAAACTACCCAGATGTAAACGAGGTTTTCGATCGCGATGGCTCGGACGCGATGCGCTGGTTCCTGATGTCGTCTCCGATTCTTCGTGGAGGCAACATAGCTGTCACCGAGCAGGGCATTCGCGAGGGTGTCAGGCAGGCGCTCTTACCGCTTTGGAATAGTTATTACTTTTTTGCCCTCTACGCGAACGCCGCCGGCTACGACGCATCGCCGTCACATGGCTCCTCTCAGTTGCTTGATCGCTACATCATGGCTAAGTCCGCTGAGCTAATTGAGCAGATGCAAGAGGATCTCGATAATTTCGACAGCTTTCAGGCTTCAGCTCGGTTGCGGGACTTCGCGGAGGTGCTGACGAACTGGTACATCCGTCGCTCCAGGGATCGCTTTTGGGAGGGTGACAAGGACGCCTTTGACACGCTCTACACGGTTCTAGAGGCGGTACTGCGCGCTGCAGCACCGCTACTGCCGATCATCTCAGAGGAGATGTGGCGGGGACTAACAGGTGGCCGTTCGGTGCATCTGACATCCTGGCCCGACGCTGGCGAGTTCCCACGGGATGCCCAGCTGGTTCGGGACATGGATGCGATCAGAGAGGCAGCCTCCGTAGCGCTATCTCTTCGGAAGGCCGCGGGCCTTAGGGTTCGGCTTCCGCTAAGTGAGCTCACTGTTGCAGTGAGTGAACCGGGCAGCCTAAGTGCCTACGCCGACCTACTGGCCGATGAGCTCAACGTGAAGAAGGTGACCGTAGTCGCGGCAACTGAGGAGGTTGCCGCCTCGTTTGGACTAACTAAGTCTTTGGTGGTCAATGCAAGGGCGCTTGGCCCAAGGCTTGGAGGGGCGGTTCAGGAAGTCATCAAGCTCGCCAAGTCAGGCGATTGGAGCGTTGATGGGGAGAGCGTAAGGGTCGGAGATCACACGCTACAGGCTGGAGAGTTTGACATATCAATGGTTGCAAGCGACGATGCCGCAGAAAGCAGCGTTGGAATAACACAGCAAGGCTTTGTCCTGCTGAACACGGTTGTAACCGAGGAGTTAGCGGAGGAAGGCGTGGCCAGGGACGCCGTCAGGCACATCCAACAGGCGAGAAAAGATGCTGGCCTTGATGTCTCTGACCGAATCTCTTTGAAGGTCGTGGCAGACCAGGCTACTCAGAGCGCACTGCTGAAGCACAAGGACTTTGTCGCGCGGGAGACCCTCGCGGAGGAAATTGACCTCAGCATTGGCGCCCCGGCAGCCGCGCTTTCAGTAGGTGACAGCGGCTCCATTGAGATCGAGCTTGCAAAGAAGTGAGTTCGATTTCTGATCGCATGGCGCAGGTCGTGCAGGAGCTCTACGCACGTAGGCCGGAAAATCAGATGCGTCCGCGGCTGGAGCCAACCCGGGTAGCCGTCGAGATAATGGGTAATCCCCAACAGGCGTATCCCGTGATACACCTCACCGGCACAAACGGCAAGACATCAACAGCAAGAATCATCGAGCGGATATTGCGAGAGATGGGCCTGAAAACAGGTCGCGTCACCTCTCCACATTTGATCAGCTTCAACGAGCGAATTTCGCTTGATGGAGATCCAGTAAGGGACGAGCTGTTCGTCGAGAACTACGAGCAAAACAAGCCGCTGCTTGAGCTGGTGGATGCTCGTCTTGCTGAGCAATCAGAGGCACCTCTCACTTTCTTTGAGGCTTTCACAGCGCTCTCATTCCAGCTTTTTGCAGATGCACCAATAGACGTTTTGATACTGGAGGTCGGCATTGGGGGAGAGTGGGATTCCACGAATGTCGCTGACGGAGACGTTGCCGTTTTCACCGCGATTGACCTCGACCACACCAAAACTCTGGGCGACACCGTTGAGGAGATTGCACAAACCAAAGCTGGGATTATCAAGGAAAAGTCAGTGGTTGTCTCAAGCGCCCAATGGGAGAGTGTCGCCGAAATCATTAAGTCCCGTTCAAAGCAGGAAAGCCATTTTGCTGGAGACTCTTTTGAACTTCTCGGTGCTCAGCCAGATGGCTACGGGACTCGCTTTAGCGTCCGAGGTGTCGCAGGCCAGTATCCAGACCTTTGGATGCCAATCATCGGCGAGCATCAGGCGGAGAATGCCGCCACCGCAATTGCAGCGGTCGAAATGTTCCTGGGCGGTAGGGCAATTGCGGACGAGATTCTGAGGTCCGCCCTAGCTGACTCGCTAAGCCCAGGTCGTCTTCAGGTTGTATCAAAAGAGCCTCTGATAGTTCTTGATGGCGCCCACAACCCTGCAGGACTCCGCTCTCTAAAGCGCAGCATTCAATGGCACTTCAAGCCAGAGCGGTCCATTGCGGTTGTCGCAATGCTCGCCGATAAAGACATTGCCGCTGCCGCTGCCGAGCTGGCAGAAACCTTTGATGAGCTAATAGTTACCCAGGTCGAAGGGCCGAGAGCTTTGGCGGCCTCAGAGCTTGCCGATGCAATCCGTGAAAAGGGCGGGAAAGTTATTGCGGTGGAGGAGTCAATTCCTGAGGCCTACGCCATGGCATCTAGGCTTGTCGGGGAAGATGCCATGTTTGTCACGGGTTCGCTCTATTTAGTTGGCGCGGTGCTCGAGATGTTGCAGGAGGAACTAAATGAGGAAGAGTAAGAGCTCCAAGCGAGCTTTGGCCTCGATCGTTCTTAGCTTTGAGTCGTTTGTAATCTTTTTTGCCACTTTGGCTGCGTTTGGTCTGAAGAGTGCAGACCCAGCAAGCAATCTGCCGAGCACAACAGCGATATGGGCAATCGGCCTCAGCTTCGCAATTGCCGCTATCTTGACCCCAGCGGTGTTGAGAAGTCCCGCGGGCTACCTAGTTGGATGGGTTATCCAGGCGGCACTTTTGGTGAGCGGCTTTTGGCTGTGGGGCATGTTCCTGATTGGTGCAATCCTTGTTGGAATGTGGACCTGGGCCCTCATTGCTGGTGGCACCATCGACAAAGCTCGGGAGAATTACACGAAGATGATGGGAGAGTCCGGTGCAGACACTGGTACTAATCAAGCCTGACGGAGTGAGGCGCAATCTCGTTGGCGAGATTATCGCTCGCTGCGAGCGTAAGGGCTACTCGATAGCCGACATGAAATTTGTTCAGCCATCCAGGGAGCTTCTCGCGATGCACTACGCAGAGCACGAGGGAAAGCCCTTTTATGAGCCCCTAATGGAGTTCATGCTCTCTGGGCCCGTCGTTGCCATCAAGCTTGAGGGGGAGAGGGTTGTCGAGGGTTTCAGGTCCTTGGCAGGGGCGACAGACCCAACTGTCGCAGCACCTGGAACAATTCGCGGTGATCTGTCTCGGGATTGGGGAACCAAGGTCATCCAGAACCTCGTGCACGGCTCTGACTCAGAGGAGACTGCCAAGCGCGAGCTTGCTATTTGGTTCTAAAACAGCGTGGGCCAGAAGTCCCAGAAGTAGATCAGAATTACGGTCGCCAGGCTCAAGTAAGTCACGAGAGTCAGCACCCAAGCCCATTCATAAATGAACTCTCCAGCCTGAGTGAGCTTTGAACCTAAATGCCCATCTCTCCCCGCTTTCCCGAAGATCGCCCAGAACAGGGGGATTGTGGCGGTCCAGGCAACCATGCAGTAGATGCACAGCGAGCCAATTACAAAAACACTCTGGCTAAACAGCCAAAAGACAAAGACCATGGCCAAGATGTGACCTGCCAGCAAACCTTGCCAAAACCAGCTCGCGAACTTCGCGCCGGCCAAAAGGGCAAAGCCCACGACTACCGGAGCAAAAAAGGCCGCGAGACCAATTAGTGGATTTGGAAACCCAAAAAGCGCTGCCTGCTCCGAAAGCATCACTGATTTGCAGCTAATAAATGGCGAGATATCGCATGCTGTAGCCGCCCCGGGATCACCGGCAACCTTGATGCGTTCCAGGGTGAGGCCGAAGCTCGCGATCCAGCCCATCGCGCCAAAGCCAATCAGGAAAAAGGGAAACAGCATGCCGCGATTATCGCATTTTTATAACGTTCATGGCATACTTCAAGGTAGATGCGAACACACTCGCATCGAAGGATTTTCACCAGAACTTGCTGGTGACACGAAGAATTAGATTCGGGCTGAGGCTCGAGTCACGACAAATGGCCCTGAGGGTGTGAACCAAGGGTCATGAGGCACATTTTGGCTAAGAAAAAAGAAGAGCCGAAGAAGCCGCTGGCAACCCAGCTA
>JAYORB010000004.1:0-5661 GCA_038123155.1 Aquiluna sp.
CCACAGCAGGCGAGAAACCCTGGCTACCCGGCCATCACCTACCATTGAGGTGTGCGCTCTATCTCTGCCCTGGCTGCCGCGGTCACTCTTTCGCTCTCCCTCGTGGGCTGTTCAAGCATCCAAGCGGAGCCAGCAGTGCCTGAGACAAAAGAGCGCTACGAATCTCTGATCGGCGTGCAGCTATTCATGTGGCCGTGGGACTCCATTGCGAAAGAATGCGAGTTTTTGGGGGATTCCGGTGTGGATTGGGTGCTTACCTCACCACCGCAAGAGCACATCACCGGCGCGGCCTGGTGGACGGTTTACCAGCCTGTTAGCTACAAAATCGAGTCTCGCCTGGGCAATCGCGAGCAATTTGCAAACATGGTCGACACGTGCGCAGACAACGGCGTTGAAATCATCGCTGACGCAGTCATCAACCATATGACTGCTCAGACCTCGGGAACCGGCTATGCCGGCACCGAGTTCACGAAGTACGAATACGAGGGCCTTTACTCCCGTGCGGATTTTCACAACTGCAACCTCACGCCAGATGACTCCATCAACAGCTACAAAGACTTGGCGCAGGTACAGACTTGCGAGCTATTGGGGCTAAGCGACCTGAACCAAAAGCTTGAAAATGTCCAGCAGCAGATACTGCTTTACCTAAACGATCTTCTTTCCCTAGGAGTCGCTGGCTTCAGAATCGACGCTGCCAAGCACATGGCTGCGAGCGACCTCAAGCAGATTGTGGATCAGCTCCCGGCGGGAACCCGCATCATCCACGAGGTGATTCGGGGAGGGGGTGAGCCGGTGCAGCCTGAGCAATACCTCAACTCAGGTGAGGTCTGGGAGTTTGATTACGCAAGAAACATGCGCAGCTATTTCAAGGGTGAAGTGATTACCCCGGCGGGATCAGCGATCAGATTCCGCGATTTCACCCCAAGCAACCAGACCATTTCCTTTGTCTCAAACCATGACACCGAGCGCAATGGCGAGACTCTCAACTACAACGACGCTCGTTACTTTGAGCTGGCAACCGCAATGATGCTCGCGGAGGACTACGGACAGCCAATGCTTTATTCGTCATATGCCTTCCGTTCCCGCGATGCCGGTCCTTACGAGACAGTCAAAGGTGTGGGTCCGATTGATTGCTCGGAAACCTCAGCACCCAAGGACGAATTCAAGGCAGACGAGTGGATCTGCCAGCATCGCTGGCAATCAACTCTCAACATGATTAGCTTCCGAGACAAAGTCGGTGATGCTCCCGTAGTTGAGAAGTACCGGGAGCGTGGGGTTTACGGCTTCGCAAGAGATGGAGTTGGCTACTTCATCACCAATGTCTTCGACACCCAGGAGATGACAGTGAGCGTTGCGACAACGCTTCCAGACGGTGAGTACGTGAACCTAATAGATGGCGAGACCCACACGATCTCGGATGGAATCCTCTCAGCGACAATGCCGGCAATGAGCGCGATTGCGCTTCTGGTTACTGACCAGGCCGACTAAACCAGAGAGTCTCTCCAGGCTTTGTAGAGCTTGGCAAACTTACCTGTCCCCGCGGCCAGCACCTGCGGAGCATCGTCTTCGATTACCCGACCGTGCTCCATAACAAGCACTCGATCGGCAATGGAGACGGTCGAAAGCCGGTGAGCAATGATTACCGCAGTCCTGCCGGCAAGCAGGGTCTTTAGTCCCCTCTGGACCATCCGCTCTGAGGGGATGTCCAGCGAGGACGTTGCCTCGTCCAAAATCAATACCGCTGGGTTCGCGAGGAAGGCCCTTGCGAATGAGATGAGCTGGCGCTGCCCCGCCGATACCCTTCCGCCACGCTTATTGACGTCGGTGTCATAACCCTCCGGAAGATTCATGATGAATTCGTGTGCTCCAACAGCCTTAGCGGCCTCCATGACATCCTCAATCGACGCTCCGGGTCTTCCCAGTTGAATATTCTCGGCAACGGTTCCGGAGAATAGGTAGGCCTCCTGGGTAACCATCACCACCTCACGCCTAAGGTCCTTGTTGGCGATGTCCCTCACGTCCACCCCGTCAATCTTGACTGTACCGTGCGTCGGGTCATAGAACCTTGAAATGAGCTTTGCAAGGGTTGACTTTCCAGCACCCGTGGTGCCGACAAGGGCTATGGTCTGACCCGCGGGGATCTCAAGGTCGAACTTATGCAGGACTACCGGTCCTGTCGAATAGCTGAACTCCACCCCATTGAAATGAACCTGGCCCTTTGAGTTCTCAAATTGAACGGGGTTCTCAGACTCTGGAACGGAGGGCTTCTCCTCCAGCACTCCGGAGATCTTCTCGAGAGCACTGGCAGCTGACTGGTAGGAGTTATAGAAGATGGCGATCTCTTCCATGGGGTCAAAGAACCGTCTTGCATACAAAATTGCAGCCGTGAGAACCCCAATTCCAAGCGAACCCTCCAGGACTCGGTAGCCACCGACTAAAAGCACGGCCGCAACCGTGGCGTTGCCGATCAGAATTAGGCCCGGGTCATAGATACCAAAGAGCTGAATCAGGTGGGCATTGTGCCCGCGATAGTCCTCGACCAAGCCTCCGAAGTGCTTTTCATTTCGCTTTTCCTTGCGGAAGGCCTTCACGGCACGAATGCCGGTCATCGACTCCACAAAAAACTGGATCATCCGAGAAGATGCAACGCGCTGCTTGCGATAGCCGCGGTTGGTCTTCACCTGGAACCAGCGTGTAAGGAGAGCAAGCGGAAGTAGTGCACCAAACAGCACAAGGAATGACACCGGATCCAAAAGCAAAAGGGCAACCGCGGTGAAGAACATGAACATTGCACCGATCGCTAGCTCATTCAGGCCGCCGGCCAATAGCTCTGCAATCGACTCCAGGTCCGAGGTCTGCCGGGCGATCACCCTGCCCGCTGTGTACCGCTCGTGAAACTCAACCGACAGCTTCTGAGTGTGCACAAACATTCGATTTCGAAGGTCGAAAATCACGCTCTGCGCAAGCCTGGCCGTGATCATCAGGAAGTAGTAGGTGAGAATCGATGTCATCAGCGCTGCAGACAAATAGAGTCCAACCACAATCCAGAGCTCGTTGTATTCGCGCATGATTGCCCTGGGGAGCGCCCAGTCAATTCCCAGCGCGATCAACGCTGGGCCGGCAACCCTGATACCCGTCGAGATGACACCCAAGAAAATTGCCAGGATAAGCCTGAGCTTCATCGGCGCTAGGAGCGAACCGAGGAGCCTCCTCGAGCGGGCACGCACAAACCTAGATTCCTCTTTAGTGAGGTCAGTACGCTCTTCGTCGTTTGTTCCGTAGAGACTCAAATGTTCACCTCCCGCTCCTTCTGCTCCTCATCGAGGGAGGTAATTACGAATCGATAGTGCTCGCTGTTCTTGATTAGCTCCTGATGGGTGCCAAATGCGGTGATTTTCCCGTTCTCCAAAAGGGCAACCTTGTCCGCCAGCATGACGGTTGAGGGTCGGTGCGCGACGATAAGCGCGGTGGTCTCTTTGAGCACGTGCCTCAGGGCGTCCTCAACCATTGCCTCAGTGTCGACATCCAGAGCGGAGAGCGGATCATCCAAAACCAAGATCCTTGGGCTTGCAGCAACGGCTCTGGCAAGGGCGAGCCGTTGACGTTGACCTCCCGAGAGCGATAGCCCCTCTTCACCGATGGTGGTGTCCAGCCCCTCTGGGAGCTCATAGACAAATTGGGCCTGGGCAATCTCCAATGCTTGCTTCAGGTCCTCCTCGCTTGCCTCTGGATTTCCAAGGAGAACGTTTTCACGAACTGAGGAGGAAAACAGGGTTGCATCTTCGAAAGCCATTGCTATGTGACTTCTTAGTTCGCCTCGCGACATATCTCGGATGTCTAGGCCGTCAATGGTGATGGAGCCGCCGGTGACCTCGTAGAGACGGGTGCTAAGAGCGGTGAGCGTAGTTTTACCGCATCCCGTCAGTCCGATGAGCGCGACCGACTGACCTGGTTCAATGCGCAGGCTAACTCCATCAAGGAGCGGCTTCGAATCCTCGGATGCATCCGGATAACGGAAGTGGACATCGTGGAACTCAAGCAGACCCCTCGGTTCTGCCACCGTCTTTGGCTGCTCGGGGTCGACAATTGGGTTTTCCTCATCCATGACCTCGAAGAAGCGCTCCGTTGCGGTCTTTGCCTCAAGAGTGAAGGAGAGTAGGAAGCCAAGTGACTCTGTTGGCCAACGCAACACCATTGCGGTAGCAAAGAAAGCAACCAGAGTCCCCACGGAGACATCTCCCTGCGCTACCAGCCAGACGCCCGCCAACATCGAGAGCCCAACGGCCAGCTCCGGAATCAAGATCAGGTAGAGCCATATGTTTGCAACAGCACGAGCCTTCCGTATTTCGGTTGACCTGTGGTCCGAGGCTTGGTCTGAAAACTGAACGGCAGCGAAGGCACCCCGCCCGAAAGACTTGAGCACTCTTACGCCGTGAACAGCCTCTTCAACTCTGGTCGCCAAGTCGCCGGACTGGTCTTGAGAGAGACGGGCGATGACTTTGTATTTTCCTTCAAACATGAAGCCAGCGATCCAAATCGGAACCGTTGCAACGAAGAAGATCAAGCCCAGCCAGAAGTTGAAGGTGAACAGGATTGTCAGGCCAACGATGATCGTAATTAGGTTCGCCGTGAACAAGACGAGACCAAAGCTCATCCAGCGCCTGATTAGGTGAAGGTCGGAGACCGCCCTTGAGAGGAGCTGACCCGAGGGCCAGCGATCATGAAAGGCAACGGGCAAATCCTGCAGCTTTTCATAGAGCTTGTTTCTCATGTCGGCTTCGACGTAGGTTCCGGGGGTCAAGACGAGCCAACGCCTGAGAAGAACAAACAGCGCCTCCAGCACCCCTAGAAAGAGGATCAGGCCAACCGCAGGTAACAGGGCGTCCAGACCTCCGGCCACGAGCGAGTTAACCAGGTCTTGGAGCAACTGAGGAATCGCAAGCGCGAACATGTGGGCTGCAATACCCGCAAAGATTCCAAGAATCAGCCTGGGTATGGCCTTCTTCGCATACGGCACAAGCCGCAGCAGGACCTTGATGGTCCCAGTTTCGGAATTAGGCATTTATCTCTCTCGCTGCCCCAGGCAGCCTTACAGGCTAACAGAGAGTTTGCCCGCGAGATTCCTAGTGGTAAAAGTGTCGCTCGCCGGTGAAGTACATCGTGATGCCGGCTTTTTTGGCAGCCTCGATGACTTCCTCATCTCTGACACTGCCGCCGGGTTGAACAACTGCCTTGATACCGCCAGCAATCAACACTTCCAACCCATCCGCGAATGGGAAGAACGCATCTGAGGCCGCTACCGACCCGGCAGCCCTGTCCCCAGCCCTACTGATTGCAAGGTGGCAGGAGTCCAGCCTGTTAACCTGGCCCATTCCAATGCCAACCGCTGCGGCATCCTTTGCAAGCAAAATCGCATTCGACTTCACCGCGCGAACGGCCCGCCAGGCAAATTCGAGGTCTGCCATTAAAGACTCAGAAGCCGCATCTCCTGCAACCAATGTCCATTTCGAACTGTCCATGGCTTCAAAGCTGTCAGGGTCTTGAACCAGTACTCCACCGGATATCTGTCTGATCTCCTTTTCTGGGAGCTGGTAGTCGGCGTCGAGTTCAAGAATTCGCAGGTTCTTCTTTTTCCTCAGGACTTCCAGGGCCTCAACTTCA
>JAYORB010000004.1:5761-39865 GCA_038123155.1 Aquiluna sp.
TTCAAGAATTCGCAGGTTCTTCTTTTTCCTCAGGACTTCCAGGGCCTCAACTTCATATCCCGGTGCCGCAATAACCTCGGTGAAAACCTCCGAGAGTGCTGTGGCAAACTCCGCAGTCACGGTCCGGTTGGCTGCGACAACCCCACCAAACGCCGATACCGGGTCCGTCAGGTGTGCACGCTTGTAAGCAGAGGCAATGGGATCTGTAGCTCCCTGCTCACTGATTGCAACTCCGCAGGGATTGGCGTGCTTGATGATTGCGACCGCTGGCTCATCAAAGTCATAGGCTGCCCTAACGGCAGCATCGATGTCTACAAAGTTGTTGTAGGACATCTCTTTGCCACCAAGTAGTTTTGCGCTTGCAACGCCTGAGCTTCCGTTCACAAAAAGCGCGGCTGACTGGTGGGAGTTTTCCCCGTAGCGCAAATCACCCTTCTTGGTGAAACTCATTGCTAACCGCTCCGAACCAAGCTGACCCGCTAACCAAGATGAGACGGCAGCGTCATAGCTTGCAGTGTGGCTAAATGCCTCGAGGGCCAGCTCTTTTCTCATTTCTAGAGATGTGCCGCCGGCTTCTACCGCAGCGATTACCTCTGAATACCTAGCTGGACTGACAACAATGGCGACGTTTGCGTGATTCTTCGCGCTGGCTCGCACCATCGCAGGACCACCAATATCTATCTGCTCAACGCTTTCGTCATAACCAGAACCCTTTGCCACGGTTTCTACAAACGGGTAGAGGTTCACCACGACCAGCTCAAACGGCTCAATGCCGAGAGAGTCAAGTTGATTTGCGTGAGAGTCAAGCCGCAAGTCGGCGAGCAGCCCGCCATGAATTGAGGGGTGAAGAGTCTTGACTCTGCCATCCAAAGACTCGGGGAAGCCTGTGACCTCACTGACCTCGGTGACACTGATCCCGGCCGCGGCGATCTGCTTTGCAGTTGAGCCGGTGGAGACGATTGCCACACCTGCCTTGCTCAGCGCGGTCGCGAGCTCAATTAGTCCAGTCTTGTCTGAGACTGAAATCAGTGCTCGCTTGATCGCTACCTTGTCTCTCATTTAGCTATCTCCTCAAGCTTTATCTCTCCAGTGGCAATTGCCTCGATGGTCCTAACAAGCTGTTGCTGCTCAATTCTCTTGATTTGCTCGTGCAATTGTTCTTCGGTAGCGCCCTGCGGTATCGCAATGCTCTGCTGGGCGATCACAGGTCCTGAGTCAACTCCTGCGTCCACGATATGGATGGTGCTGCCTGTCTCTGTTGCTCCTGCGGCGAGAGCATCTCGAACAGCATGTGCTCCCGGGAAATGGGGCAAGAGTGAGGGGTGCAGGTTAATGATTCGGGGGGCGTAGCGATCAACAAAGCTCTTGGGCAAAACCCTCATAAAGCCAGCTAAAACAATGAGGTCTGGCTGGTGAATATCGATGCTGCTGGCAAGAACATCGGACCAGGCTTCCTTAGATGCAAAGGACCCGGGTTCAACGACGAAAGTCGTCTTCTCATAAAGCTCGGCGTGCTCCAAACCAGCGGCAGGTCTGTCGGCGCCAACGGCAAGCACTCTTGCCGGATAAAGCGGGTTATCACACGCCTCCAGTAGGGCCTTGAGATTAGAGCCGGTTCCGGAAATGAGGGCAACTATGGAGAGCACGGGCAAAGTCTACTTTCGCTCTTCAGCACCGGTGTAGGGACTGACGACAACGAGCGAGGCAAGAAAAGTCGGAACCAGGACCTGAAGAAATATGACTCCCGCAAATACCAGCGAATCTACCCCTACCCAGTCAAATCTGCCGGGTCCGAAGCTTCCGCTGGCGACCAGTGCAAGAAGCCAGGCGAGAATCCCAGCCACGGTTGCGGCCACAACAGCCAAGGCGCTGGAAGCGGCAAACCGGGTCGCATACTCCCACCTAAGGCTGTCGGAGAACTTTCTAGAGAGCACGGTTGCAAAAAACGCAGCAACAACTGGAACCAGTGCAAACAGGATGCCCCTGTCAAAACCTCCGGTTGGGATGGCTGCAAAAACTGGTAGTGCTGGAAGCGGTCCCAGCTGGGTTGCCAGGGGAGACACGTAGCTACCCTCTCCAATCGCGAAACCGACACCCGCTATCCAACTAGAGCCAAAAGCTATGAGGTTGGGCAGAATCGCGAGCTGGCCAATGGTCAGCATCAGACCGCCAAAAAGACTCAGACCAAGTCCCTGATAAAGGCGCAGAACTTCGATCCAGCCGAAGCCGAGGGCGATGGCAATCATCAGCGAGCTTGTCAGAACCAAGGTGGCAATCACCGACACTCCAATTCTCACGGCTGGTGGAAGGACGGTCTTGATTGACCAATGCAGCTTCTCAAAGGCAGATGTTGCCAAAGATCGAAGAAACACTCTCTCTTTAGCTTCGGGGCCGTTGGCGCCCTCGAAAAGCTCAAACCTTTTTCCAGAGATGGACGAGATAAAGAGCAGTCCCCCAAAAAAGGTAGCTGGGATAAACAGTGGTCCCCACTCTCCCATCACTACGGCTTCATTTTGGATTAGCAGGCTTAGTCCGTAAGAAATCCCTCCAAACGCCGCAGCGCCACCTAGCCATGCAGGCCATAACGAAGAGGCGGCGCTCAGCCGATAACCGATGCGAATTGCCATCAGAGCCATGAGCAGAGTGAGCCCGAGCGGTAGGACGCTGAGAGTAAAGGCGGGAAATACAATCCCGACTAGCTCACCTGCCGAGAAGTGAAGTGGTACGCCAGAGGCAAGTAAAAAGGCGTAGCCCGCAACTTGAAGAGCGACTATCCACTCGACCGACCCATCGCCCTCGATAAACCAGGCAAGGGTTAGCGGCGCAACTATTAGTCCAACGACGGAGGCAATGATGATGAGCGCTTGCAGCGCCGCAATCGCAAAGCTAAGCCCCCGGTTCACCGAACTACAGCTTGCTTACGATTTCCCGCATTAGTTCGGCGGTCTCAGACGGGGTCTTGCCAACCTTCACACCGACTGCCTCGAAAGCCTCTTTCTTGGCCTGCGCGGTTCCAGCAGAACCAGAAACAATTGCTCCAGCGTGACCCATGGTCTTACCCTCTGGAGCGGTGAAACCTGCAACGTATGCGACGACAGGCTTGGTCACATTCTTTGAGATGTACTCAGCAGCCTTCTCCTCAGAGTCGCCGCCAATCTCGCCAATAAGCACGATTGCCTTGGTCTCCGGATCCTGCTCAAACGCCTCAAGGGCATCGATGTGCGTGGTGCCGATGACTGGGTCGCCGCCGATCCCGATTGCAGTTGAAAAGCCGATGTCGCGAAGCTCAAACATCATTTGGTAGGTCAGCGTTCCGCTCTTTGAGACCAGTCCGATTGGACCTTTACCCGTGATGTTTGATGGGGTGATTCCGGCATTTGACTGCTCAGGTGAAATGATGCCGGGGCAGTTTGGACCGATGAGTCTGGTCTTCTTGCCTTTTTCTACGTTGTAGGCCCAAGCGGCCGCAGAGTCGTGCACAGGAATGCCCTCGGTGATGGCAACGGCGAGTGGGATCTCGGCATCAATGGCTTCGATGATTGCCGCCTTTGCGAAGGCAGGCGGAACAAAGATGACCGACACGTTAGCGCCGGTTTTGTCCATAGCCTCACTAACTGAGCCAAATACAGGCAGGGACTTGCCCTCGACATCGACTGATTCGCCAGCCTTACGCGGGTTGACGCCGCCAACAATGTTGCTGCCTCCGGCGAGCATGCGCTGGGTGTGCTTCATTCCCTCGGCACCAGTCATGCCCTGGACGATGATCTTTGAGTTGGAGTCTAGATAAATTGCCATTGTCCGTCCCTTACCTGTTCGCCAGCTTTGCGGCTTCGTCGGCCCCGCCATCCATGGTCTCGGCGAGCGTGACGAGTGGGTGGGCGTATTCGGCCAAAATCGCTCTTCCCTGGTCAACATTGTTTCCATCCAGCCTCACAACCAGAGGCTTTGAGGCCTTGTCACCGAGAGTGTTGAGTGCCCCAACAATTCCGTTGGCAACCGCATCACATGCCGTGATGCCGCCAAAGACGTTCACAAACACACTCTTGACCTGAGGGTCGTTCAAAATGACATCAAGGCCTGCGGCCATTACCTCTGCAGAGGCGCCGCCACCAATGTCAAGGAAGTTTGCCGGTTTTACCTTGCCATGACGCTCACCGGCATAGGCAACAACATCGAGCGTTGACATAACAAGCCCCGCCCCGTTACCGATGATGCCAACCTCACCATCAAGCTTCACGTAGTTGAGGTCGAGGGCATGTGCCTTGGCCTCTAGAGGATCAAGCTGGTCGCGCTCCATCTCCTCACGCTCATGTCGGAACTCTGCGTTGTCGTCGAGTGAGACCTTGCCATCGAGTGCGATGATCTCCCCATCTTTTGTAAGAACCAGAGGGTTGACCTCAACCAGGGTTGCATCTTCCTTGGTGAATACTTCATAGAGCTTTACAAAAACATCAGAGACCTTGTCCTGGAGCTCGGCCGGGAAGTTTGCCTGGCCGGCAATTTCCAATGCCTTAGCTTTGTCGATACCCGAAACTGCAGAGATTGGAACCTTTGCAAGAGCATCAGGGCGCTCAACGGCAAGCTGCTCGATCTCAACTCCACCTTCGACACTGCAAAGCGATAGAAAGGTCCGGTTAGAACGATCTAGCAAAACCGAGAAGTAAAACTCCTGGTCAATCTGAGCACCCTGCGCAATCATCACGCGCTTAACGATGTGGCCCTTGATGTCGAGTCCAAGAATCTCCTCGGCTCGCTCTTTGGCCTCCTGCGGGTTGTGGGCGAGTTTCACGCCACCAGCCTTACCTCTACCCCCAGTCTTTACCTGGGCCTTGATTACGACTGTTCCGCCAATTTCGGCAGCGGCCTTCTCGGCCTCTTCTGGGGTGTCTGCGATGCGACCGGCGAGAACAGGGACCCCGTAGGCCTCAAATAGGTCGCGTGCTTGATATTCAAATAAATCCACGGTGAAATTCGTTTCCTGTGAGAGCGGACAACTCGCTAAGTCTAGCGAACGGCTATTGGCCAGACTCCCCTAAAGCTTGGTTATTGGTGCCATTTTCACGAGTAGGCGCTTTGTGACTCCGCTATCGAAAGAAACCTCCGCGGTCTGCTTGGGGGGAACGCCGCTCACACGCACAACAGTACCTTCACCGAAGCTCTCATGGTTTATTCGGTCGCTAAGGGCAAGCTCGAGGTCCTTGTTGTCTCGTATCGAGCTGGCAGTGATTGCCCCCTCCCACTTGCTAGGTCTTGGTGCTGTAGCCGCAATCGACCGCTCGGTGCCCACGTTTTCCAGTAGCTCCGGAGGAATATCCGACAGAAAGCTAGAGGGAGCCATAGAGGCGGTTGAACCAAAGAGCGTTCGCTGCAAGGCGTGAGAGAGGGTGAGGCGCTGCCTTGCTCGCGTCATTCCCACGTACATCAGCCTGCGCTCCTCCTGCAAACCACCTGGCTCATCAAAGGCGCGGACATGCGGGAGTGTTCCCTGCTCTAAACCGATCATGAATACCTGATCAAACTCCAACCCCTTCGCGGTGTGCAGCGTCATAAGCGATAGGTTTCCGGAATCGTCGACGATCTCATCGGCTGCAGCAGCAAGCGTCACCTCCGCCAAATAATCGCTCAGTGTTCCCTCTGGGAACTTTGCCTGCCACTCATAGAGCTGACCCAGGAGGGCATCGAGGTTTTCGAGCCTCGCCTCGTCTTGAGGATCGCGGCTAATTTCTAGCTCAGCTCGATAACCGCTCTTGATAAGCGCCTGCTTCAACACATCTGCCGGTCCATCACTCGCACTCATTGCGTCGAGCTCGTTTAGCAGACGACCAAACTCATCGATTGCTCCTGTGATCTTCGGGCCAAGCCCAAGCTCTTCAGAACGAAGCAAAGCCTGACGAATTGAAATCTCGTTTGAGCGTGCGAACTGAGAGATCTTTGCCTCGGTTTTGTCTCCGATGCCCCTTGCCGGAACGTTGATTATTCGCCTTATTGCCTCATCGTCTCTGGCATTTGAGATAGCGGCCAAATAGGCGAGGGCATCCTTGATCTCTTTACGCTCAAAGAACTTCAGGCCACCTATGACTACGTAGGGAATCCTCTGAACCTTGAGCTCATTTTCGAGAGAGAGGGTTAGGGCGTTGACCCTGTAGAGGACAGCCATGTCGCGGTAATTGGTTCCGCTTTCGTGCAGCTCTTTGATCTGGTCGACAACAAATGCTGCTTCATTTCTCTCGTCGTAGCCTGTGAAAAGGGTGACCTTCTCACCGGCACCACTGTCTGTCCAGAGGTTTTTGGGCGGCCTGTATGGGTTCTGGGAGATTACGGCGTTTGCCGCGGAAAGAATGTTTTGGGTAGAGCGATAGTTCTGCTCGAGCAGGATCGTTTCAGCACCTGGGAAGTCACGTTCAAACTCAGTGATGTTCCTGATGTCCGCGCCTCGGAATGCATAGATCGACTGGTCGCTATCGCCGACAACGGTTAGGTCGGCCGGAGGCATCACCTCTCCGGTCTCCTCGCTAACTAATTGATAATCAGGTGGAAGTGGCCTGGTGAACTCCCTGATGAGTGCATACTGCGCATGATTTGTATCTTGATACTCGTCCACCAGAACATGCCGAAACTTCTTTTGATACCTTGCGCGAACCTCGGGAAAGGCTCTCAAAAGGTTGACGGTCTCTGCGATTAGATCGTCAAAGTCGAAAGCATTGTTGCGCCTCAGCTCCTGGGTGTAGGCCTGGTAGACCTCAGCGACTATGCGCTGCCTCGGGTTCGACCTGTCGGCACTGCGAGCAAAGTCATCGGCATCCTTCAGCTCGTTCTTTGCGTTGGAGATCATGGCTGCAGCCTGCTGAGGCTTGATATCAGCATCCTCAGCACCTGCCTCACGCAGGAGGCGCTTGAGCAGAGCCCTCGTATCACCTGAGTCATAGACCGTGAAGTTGGAATCGTGTCCAAGCCGCTCCGCCTCACGTCTGAGAATTTGAAGGCAGGCGGAGTGGAATGTCCTAATCCACATGCCCTCACTCGATTGGCCAATCAGAGACTCCACCCGCTCGCGCATTTCTGCCGCAGCCTTGTTTGTGAAGGTTATTGCCAGAATTTGAGAGGGCCAGAGCTCCCTGTTCGCTAGAAGGTGGGCGATGCGATGGGTCAGCACTCTGGTCTTGCCTGACCCTGCTCCAGCGACAATAAGGAGGGCACTGCCTCTAAACAGCACTGCCTTGCGTTGCTCTGGGTTTAGGCCCTCGAGCAGTGGATCTATTTCGGCGACGCTGGACATCTTGCGTAGCCTAGGGCAGGGCAGCTACAACTTCAGCTAGCAGGTCGGGCTGGTCACTAAAGATGCCGTCAACTCCGGTTGCAACAAGCCGCTCGAACCACGTTCGCCACTCTCCCTCTGCGGTTTCGACCCTTGCGGTGTAGGTGAAGATGTATAGCCCCCTGGCCTTCGCCCGGGAAACGAGGTCTCCTTGCAGCACCATGGGTATCGCGACCGACAGGCCGTCGAAGTTTTCTGAGATCTCATCAAGAAGTTCGTCCTCAAGCTCGCTGAAGCCCTCGGGGAGCATGTCTGGAGCGGAGAGAAAGACATACTGAGCCCTATCGCCAATGACTTCCTTCGCCCGGCGCAAGACGCCGAATTCAAAGCACTCAATGGTTACCTTTACACCTCGCTCGACAAGATTTGCTCCGTCCAACACGGCTTTCAGCGCAGCCACTGAATCCACCCCAGAATCAAAAAAGTGCTTTCCGTACTTCAGCTCGATGATTAGGTGCCTGCCATCAAAGCCAGGGTGATTCACAACCTCGCTGAGCGTTGGCACGTGATATTTGCCATCGTGAGCGGCGGAGTCAGGGCGACCCTCTGGATACCTCTCAACTGCTCTGAGCTGAGCAATGTCCTCAGCTCTGAGGTCGTCAACCATGTTTGAAAGGAAGCTGTGCTTGAGGATGTCGGTGGTGTGGGTGAGGTCTCGGTCGTGACGAATCACCGGGACGCCGTCGCGGGTCATCACCACATCAAACTCGATGGCCTCGGCACCTAACTCAAAGGCGTGCTCGAAGGACTCCATGGTGTTCTCTGGCAGATAGCCGCAAGCACCGCGGTGGCCAAAAACCTGCACCGCTATTCCCACTCAATTGTGCCGGGAGGCTTCGAGGTGATATCGAGAACTACCCGATTCACGCCCTCAACCTCGTTGGTAATCCGATTTGAAATCTTCGCAAGCAACTCGTACGGGAGCCTTGACCAATCAGCCGTCATGGCATCCTCGGACGAAACCGGCCGCAGCACAATTGGGTGCCCATAGCTTCTGCCGTCCCCCTGCACTCCAACCGATCTCACATCAGCAAGTAGCACCACCGGACACTGCCAGATCTCTCCGTCGGTGCCAGCAGCAGTTAGTTCTTCGCGCACAATTGCGTCGGCATCGCGCAGCAGGTCGAGACGCTCCTTGGTTACCTCGCCCACAATCCTGATGCCAAGGCCAGGTCCAGGGAACGGGTGGCGCTGGACGATTTCTGCGGGTAGCCCAAGCTCGGCACCAATTGCCCGAACCTCATCTTTGAAGAGAGTTCTGAGTGGCTCCACGAGCTCAAAATCTAGGTCATCCGGTAGCCCACCAACATTGTGGTGAGACTTGATGCCAGCAGTGACTCCCCCACCTGACTCGACTACGTCTGGATACAGCGTCCCCTGCACCAAAAACTTGATTGGCTGATTGTCGTCAATTGCCTCTGCAACCAGCTTTCGCTCGGCATCCTCGAAGGTTCTGATGAACTCACGGCCAATAATCTTGCGTTTTTCCTCTGGGTCGCTTACCCCGCTTAGGGCAGTGAGGAACTTCTCTTCAGCGTTGACCACGACGAGCTTGATTCCGGTTGCAGCAACATAGTCACGCTCTACTTGCTCAGCCTCGCCCTTTCGCAACAGGCCGTGATCAACAAATACCGCCGTCAGCTGATCCCCTACTGCCTTGTGAACCAAGGCGGCTGCAACTGCCGAATCGACTCCGCCTGATAGGCCGCAGATGACCCTTGCGCTTCCAACCTGATCGCGGATCTTTTCGACCTGCTCCGCTATGACATTCCCCGAGTTCCAACTTGGCTTTATCCCTGCTCCGTCGTATAGGAAGTTCTTCAAGACCTGCTGGCCCTGCTCAGAGTGCTTTACCTCGGGGTGCCACTGGACACCAAAGATCTTTTTCTCAACATTTTCAAAGGCCGCAACGGGAGTCGTCGCGGTTGAAGCCAGGACTTGAAAACCCTCTGGTGCCTCCATGACCTGGTCACCATGGCTCATCCAGCAAACCTGAAGCTCAGGCTGCGAAGCCAGTAGCGTGCCTCCGCTTTTGAGATTCAGATCCGTTGCGCCGTATTCACGCTTGCCTGTCTTATCCACCCTGCCCCCAAGGGTCTGAGCTAGCACCTGGAAGCCATAGCAGATACCTAGAACTGGCACTCCGAGCTCGAGAATTTCCCCGTCTAGTTTGGGTGAATTGTTCTCGTAGACACTCGAGGGTCCGCCGGAGAGAATGATCGCCGCAGGGTCTTTCTCTTTCACCTCTGCAGCGCTGATGTTGTGCGGGACAATCTCGGAGTAGACATTTGCTTCGCGCACCCTGCGCGCAATCAGCTGCGCGTATTGAGCGCCAAAATCGACTACTAATACTGGCTTCATCTACCCTCGAGCTCCCTTAGCTCATCCTGAGCAAGCTTTGCGTATTTAGCCTCGGTGTAAAAGCTCAAAAACGGAACAACGCCGCCAGCGCCAATGATTAGAAACCTTGTAAATGGCCAGCGCATGAGAGTCCAAAGCCTGAAATCTGCAAGCAGATAAACCACATACAACCAGCCGTGAACAATCAGAATTAGAACCGTTAGGTTGAGACCAACCTCGGGCAGTCCCTCGCCATCAATCCCGTAGCTCTCAAATGAAATCAACCCATTTGGACCAAACATCCAGAGGTCATAGCCCAAAAATGGCAGCCTCCTGATGCCCCATGTCACCATGAGGAGAAGTAGGAATACCCCGGTCACATAAGACGAGATTTTGTAGAACTTTAGCGTCGAGCGGATTGCGGGAATTTGGCTCGGCGCAGGGGATGACATGCCCTAAGTCTACTTAGCGATTTCGCCCAGCTTGGCGAGTGCGAGTGACTTGGCCTGATCGCTATCGCCAGCGGACATGACCGCCTCGAAGACCTCTTTCGCCTCGTCTTTTGTGACCGAGGAAAGGGCGGTTCTGACGGCCCCAACCTGAGATCGTGATGAGGACACCGAGTCGAAACCCATTCCTGCTAGCACAACAGCAAAGGCTGGGTCGGAGCCACTCTCACCGCAAACCCCTGAATAGATCCCGGCCTTCTTAGACTCGAGGGCAATCTGATTCAGAGACGCAACGAGCGCCGGTTGCCAAGGGTTCAACATTGCTCCGAGGTTCGGGTTCATTCGGTCCGAAGCAAAGAGATACTGGGAGAGGTCATTTGTTCCAACCGAGATGAAGTCGACCACTCCAGAAAGCTTGGAAATCTCGTAAACAATGGATGGCGTCTCTACCATGATGCCAACCTTGAAATCCCCAGCCGCACGAGCAAGCTGTGCAAACTCTTTTGCCTCCGAGGCGGTTGCAACCATTGGAGCCATTACCCAAACCTCGCGGCCAGATGCTTTGCGTGCCTCCTCCAAAGACTCCAGCTGAGAGACGATGAAGTCGCGGTGATCCCTCACCAGCCGGAAACCCCGGACACCCAATGCAGGGTTTTCCTCGTCTGGCATCTTCAAAAACGGCACCGGCTTGTCGCTGCCGGCGTCAATGGTCCTAACCACGACCGGTCCCTCTGGGCAAGCAGAGAGGATCTCGGTGTAGGACGAAACCTGCTTTTCCCGCGAGGGCTCAGCGGTGGCAGAAAGGTAAAGCAGCTCGGTGCGGAAAAGCCCAACGCCTTCGGCGGCAGTTGCCGCAGCTGCGACTGCGTCCTCGAGAGAGCCGATGTTTGCGCGCACTGGAATTACAGGCTCCGCAGACTTCGCTACGAAGCTAATCGCCTTGGTGGCATCTGACGAGGTTCCACCAATTACAACGCGATCGCCGACTGGGTCAACCAATACCTTCTCGCCGTTTTTGAGATCTTTCGCTCCTTGGCAGGAGACAACTGCAGGAATGGACTTCGAACGGCAAATGATTGCGGTGTGGGAGGTTGGTCCACCCTGAATGGTTATGACGCCAACTACGGCAGAAGTGAATTGGGCGGTGTCAGCTGGCGAGAAGTCCTCCCCAACAATCACATAGTTTCCAGTCTCGGGCAGATCTAGCCCTAAAGAGATTCCATGAATGTTGGCGGCAACTCGCTTGGCCAAGTCCCTGATGTCCGCGACGCGCTCCTCGAAGGTCGGGTCACCCGATAGGAGCTCAGCGAAGGTCTCCGTCGCATTTACAAAAGCCGTTCCTGCCTCCCAGCCCTCTGCGATCTGCTCCACCGCAGTATCGAACAGGCTCTCATCCAGCAGGATCATGCCCAGAGCCTCAAAGATCTCCGCTGAGGTCTCGCCTGCCTTTTCAGCCAGCTTCTCCAGCTCGACTGAGACCTCATCAACTGCGTTTCGCATCTTGGTTTGCTCTGAATCGGCATCACCGGAATGCTTTGCGGGGATGGGAAGCGGCTGCGACTCTTTGACGCGAAAAACCTCCGCGGAAACCGCCTCAAGCCCAACGCCGAGGCCTGTAAGAACCTGCTGAGTCAAAATTAGCCTTTGAGAAACTGTTGGATCTGCTCAATGATGGCGTTGCCCTGAGCCTCATCGTCAGTGTCAACCTCGACCGTGAGCTCTTCTCCGGTCTTCCCCTTCATTGCCATCAGGCCCAGCGGGGAATTTGCCTTTACGAGGTTTCCGCCGACCTTACCCATGCGAACCTCGAGCCCTGAGTCCTTAACAAGCTTTACGATCTGACCCGCAGGGCGAGCGTGAAAGCCGATTGGGTCTTCAATGGTGACTACAGCTGTGACAGTGGACATTCTTTCTCCTTTGGACTCGCAAGGATGCTAGCAATTAATTTCTTTGAAGTTACCCCAGTAGGCCCTGCCTGGCCACCTGACGTTTGTGACTGTCGATTACCTCGACTAGAAATTGTGAAAGTGGATGAGACGAGGAGATTCCGCAAACCTCCTGGGCAAACTCGGCTGAGGTGAGGCTTGTGAGGAGCAGCTGAAGCCTTGCAACCTCGGGGTCATCGTCATTTTCGAATGCCAGGGCAGCGGAGATAACCCCGAGCAGATTCTCTGGCTTGCCAAACTTCTCCGCATACTGGGCAGCAGGTCCAATCAATCTCTCGAGACGAGACATCTTTCTAATTGGATCCCTGCCGACTCTTTCGACCTGGTCATCTATGGCCGGACTCGTGATGCGCTTCATGGTCTTTTTGACATAGCGCGAGTGGGCCGAGGGATCAAAGTTGTGCTTGCTGATGAGGACTCTTGAGGTCTCCTCCAAAACCGCCATTGTCTTCTTCATGACTGCCTTATCTGCCAGGGCCTGAACGACAGTTGCATGACCCGCACGCTGCCCTAGGTACGCGGCTGAGAGGTGTGCGGTGTTAACGGTGAAGAGCTTGCGCTCAATAAATGGTTCCAGCCTGTCAACAAAGGTTGCTGCAGGTATTTCAAGTCCGAGTCCGGCTAGGTTGCTGGAATCGATGACCCACTCGCAGAATGCCTCCACAGCCACGTCGGGCTCTGAACCCTCAGGCTGGATTGGGACTATGCGATCAACTGCGGTATTGGCGAACACTGCCAGGGAGTCCAGATTTGGAATCGAAATCTCTGACCTAAGAATATCTGATGCGTTGATTGCGTTCTCACACGCCATGACGGCAACTGGAGTTGGGACAACTCTTGCCGAGAGCCCCTCAGCAATTACCGGGGCAATCAGGGGCAGTACGTTAGCGCCGACAGATGCTGTGATGATCTCTGCCCTGGCAAGCTGCCCAATGAGCTCAGATCTTTCCTCAACGGAATTGATCGCTCTGTAGTTTGAGTAGGTCTTTTTTGTAGAGTCAGCGCCTAGCTCAGTGAGGGTGTAGCTACCAGCATCATTGAGAGCCCGAATCAGGGTGGGGTTGACGTCCGCAAAAACTACGAAGTAGCCGGCATCTTGCAGAACTGCACCGATGAAGCCGCGGCCTATGTTTCCGGCGCCGAAGTGAACGGCAATTGGTCTTTCGGTGGTCATAAGTGTCTCGATATCTGGTGGTCTAGGCCACGCCACCATCGCGGATGAGGCTTAGCACTTGGTCTTCATCGCCAGATGCGGCAAGTACCTCGAGCTTCTCCTCGTCCTGAATTAGTTCGGCTAGGTTGCCGAGAATTTCAACGTGTCCATCGCCGCTCGATGCAATTCCCAGAACGCAGCGAACCGCTTCGTCCCCCCAGGTAAGGGGTGAGGTGAGTCTTAGAAAGACCAGCTGGTCGAACACGACGTGGACACGGGATTCATCAGTGCCGTGAGGGATTGCGAATCCCATTCCGATTGCGGAGGAGAACTTTTGCTCCCTCTCCCACATTGCATCGGCGTACTCCTGGCTGATAGCTCCCAGCTCGATGAGCAGTTTGCCGCAGATGCGCACGGCCTCCTCGGGTGAGGAGGCCGTGACATCTAACCGGATTCCGGCCTTTTGAATCAGATCAGTCATCGCTGATTGGGAGCCCTTCCTGAACCTCATTGACAAGCTGAGCGATACGCATATCTCCCAGGAACATGTCAAAGATGATTACAGGTGAGTCCGGGACAGCCTGCTTTGCACGCTGCGATAGTCCACGATGGACCAGCACGACATCATGCGTGGTGTCGGCTAACTGATTCACAGGGGAGTGAGTTACCTCCACACCGTTTGCCTTGAGCTGCTTGGCCAGCATCTTGGCAACCATGACGGATGAACCCATTCCAGCTTCGCAAGCAATAACTATGTGCTTGACGTCAGCTCCAGAAATGCTTGCCATGGATTACTCCGCACCGCCGGTCTTCATCGACTTGCTCTGAGCCTTTGCGGCCTCGAGGTCGTCATCTCCACCCTTTGAGGCTTTGAGGATGACCCATGCAACGAGGAAGGAGACGGTGGCCGAAAGGAGAATTCCTAGCAGCACACCAAAGTGGTTTCCTGGAGGGGTAACCGCTAGGTAAGCGAAGATTGAGCCTGGGGAAGGTGTTGCCACCAGTCCAACGCCAGTGACCAGGAAGGTAGCAACACCAGTTGCACCACCGGCAATAGCAGCCAGAACCAATACTGGGCGAAGCAGTACGTATGGGAAGTAGATCTCGTGGATTCCACCAAGGAAGTGGATGATGATCGCTCCCGGTGCACTACCGCGAAGAACCTTGTTACCTGCTAGCCAGAAGGCAACCAGGATTCCAAGGCCAGGACCTGGGTTGGTCTCAAGCATGAACATGATGGACTTACCCATCTCCTCTGCCTGAACAACACCGATAGGTGCAAGAACACCGTGGTTAATTGCGTTGTTTAGGAACAGGATCTTGGCTGGCTCAACAAGGATCGATGCCAATGGCAACAGTCCAGTGTCAATCAGCGCCTGAACGCCTGCACCAAGAACATCGGAGAAGCTGTTAACAATTGGTCCAACGCCCAAGAAGCCAAGGATGGCCATTAGGAGTCCGGAGATACCAAGGGAGAAGTTTCCGATGAGCATCTCGAATCCTGGAGGGGTGATTGGGTCCAATACGCCGTCGATCTTCTTCAGGATCCATGCAGCTAGCGGACCAATAATCATGGCACCTAGGAACATTGGAATTGAAGCGCCGACAATCACACCTACGGTTGCAACAGCACCGATAACGGCACCACGCTGACCGTGTACCAAACGTCCACCGGTGTAACCGATGAGGATTGGAAGTAGGTTGATAATCATTGGGCCGACCATCGAGGAGAGCTCCTCGTTTGGCAGCCAGCCAGTTGGAATGAACAGTGCTGTCAGAAGACCCCATGCGATAAACGCACCGATGTTCGGGATCACCATTCCAGCAAGGTTTCCACCTAGCTTCTGTACCGCTGCACGCCAGCCAGTGTGGCCGCCGTCACCTGCGGGTATAAAGTTAGCCATGGGTACTACCTTCCTTTAGGGGGTTGTATTCAATGGGCGATGTCGCTGCCAAGGCTCGGTTTGAGACTCGCCTAGGCATCGGCATCTCCCTTTTTCCATCGGTTTCGGCAATGAACCGAGGAAATCTATTTGGCAAGAGCAACTTCAACTCCCGCCTTATTTAGCGCCTCCATGAATCTTGGGTCGGCGTCAACGTTTGTGACCAAGCGGTCAAAATCTCCAAAGTCCCCGAATCGAGCGGGGTAGGTGGGTCCGAACTTGCTGCTGTCGGCAAGAATGATGCGCTCAACCGAGCGAGCCATCATGGTCTTCTTCACAAGAGCCTCATCGGTGTCGTATGCGGTCATGCCGCCCTCCATGCCGATTCCGTTCACTCCGAGGAAGCTGACTACGGCATTGAAGTCTTGAAGGTCTGAAACAGTCTTGGCACCGACAGCGGACAAAGTCGCTGGCCTGATGCGGCCGCCTAGGACCGTAACCTGAGTGGTGCTGTCTGCAAGCTTCGAGGCGAGTGTGACGTGGTTAGTGACAACCATGAGCTTTGGCTTGTCTCTTAGATGGGTCTCGAGGCACTCTGTCGTTGTTCCACCATCAACAAAGATGCAGCCCTCTTCTGGGATGTAGTTTGCAGCAACGTCTGCCACTGACTGCTTTTGCTGGGGGTTGCGGTTGTAACGCTCTGGAATTGTGTACTCGTGCGCGAATCTCTCTAGAGCGATTGCTCCGCCGTGAACCCGGCGCAGTGCTCCACGCCTCTGAAGTACATCGAGATCGCGACGAACAGTTTCAACGGCGACCTCTAGCTTGTTGGCAGCGACGTTTGCATCGAGTCGACCATCAGCTCTGGTCCACTCAGCAAGTTTGAGTCTGCGCTCTTCTGCTAACACCCTTGTAAGTCTCCGAAATTGTCCGTTTACAGATAATTTCTTTGAAGCTAGCAGTCAAAACAGACAATTAGAACCCAAACGGGCAAAAAACCACAATTTCAGATAACGATTCTATTAACTAGTCTCGCGAGCTACCTGGTCCATTACGAGCCGCCACCAGAGATAAAAGGCCGCCAAACCAAAGAGCAGCCACTCGATTGCATAGAAAGCGGTGAGCCAATTGATCTCGATCCTCTCGCTTTGAATGCCAATTCGAATCTCGTCGAGCTCGAGCTCTAACCCGTCTTGAACAATGACGTATGCGGGAAAGCTTTCAAAAGGTTCTGGCGAATACAGATTCACCAGTTGCGAAAGCGCGACCGATCCCAGCGTGCCATCTGATGTTTGGCTCACGGCCTCACTGGGTTCTAGGTAACCAACAATCTCGAATTCGCCCTCGGGGAGGTTTGCTTGCTGAGCAACCGCGAGGTCACTGGCAAAGCCAATTGCAAGAGTCAGGCTCGCACCAGTTTCCTTTTCATAGCTGTTGACCACAACCCAGTAGCCCCTCAGCTGATCTTCTCCCTGAATCTGCAAACGATCCGAGACTATGTAGCTGTTGGCGGGATCTATCTCAACTACGGCGGTGACCAATCGGTCATAACTACCGGGCACCAGAGTTTGTGGTCCTGCCAGCTCGGAGATTGGCACTGGCTCCTGCTCAACATCGACACCCACGCTCACGAAGGTTCTGGAGAACTGCCACTGCATCAGTGCCGCAAAAGTCCCAGCAACAATGAAGGCCACTAGCAGCCCAGCAATCCACTTTGGCCTTCGGGCGACTGAGAAGAAGCTTGGCTTCATCTATCCATAGGGGTTTAGAACGACGTCGACCCTCTGGAACTCCTTGAGGTCTGAGTAGCCAGTGGTCGCCATGGACCTCTTGAGAGCCCCAATTAGGTTCGCGGTTCCGCTTGCAGAGGATGCAGGGCCAACAAGAATGTTTTCCAGGCTGCCGTGCGAGCCAACCCACACCCTTTGGCCTCTAGGGAGTTTCTGGTTCACAGCTTCACTACCCCAATGCCATCCGGCTCCGGGAGCCTCTGCAGCCCTCGCCAACATGGTTCCCAGCATTACTGCATCTGCACCGCAGGCAACTGCCTTGACAACATCGCCGCTGGTTCCAAGTCCACCGTCAGCTATTACGTGAACGTATCGCCCTCCGGACTCATCCATATAGTCGCGCCTGGCGGCTGCCACGTCAGCTACGGCTGTGGCCATGGGAGCGTGGATGCCGAGAACATTTCTGGTTGCTCCAGCTGCACCACCACCGAATCCAACGAGAACTCCTGCTGCACCTGTCCTCATTAGATGAAGTGCGGCGGTGTAGGTCGCGGCACCTCCAACAATCACGGGAACATCGAGCTTGTAGATGAACTCCTTGAGGTTTAGTGGCTCAACCTGCTTCGAGACGTGCTCAGCAGACACAGTGTTTCCGCGAATCACAAACATGTCCACGCCTGCGCCCAGGACAATGTCAGCAAACTCTGCAGTGCGTTGAGGGCTGAGGGCTCCTGCGACAGTTACTCCCGCATCGCGAATCTCGCCAAGGCGCTTCGAAATTAGCTCAGGCTGGATTGGCTTCGAATAGACCCTTTGCAAAACAGAGGTGGCATCCTCCTCCTTGGCGTTTGCAATCTCCTGAAGCTGCTGAGATGGATCCTCGTAGCGAGTCCAGAGACCCTCAAGGTCCAAAACTCCCAGGCCGCCCATTTTTCCCAATGCAATTGCAGTTTTCGGACTCATTGCAGAATCCATTGGTGCCGCTACAACTGGAAGTTCGAACTTGAAAGCATCGATTGTCCAGGCAGTCGAAACATCCTCGGGGTCGCGAGTGCGCCGGGTGGGTATTACCGCTACATCATCGAAGGCATAGCCAGCGCGGGCGCTCTTCGCCTTACCAATCTCTACTTCTGACATCTAGGACTCCTAACGAGTGCCGTAGTTGGGAGCCTCAATGGTCATTTGAATATCGTGCGGGTGTGACTCCCTCAGACCCGCGGCCGTGATTCTCACAAACTTGCCTTTGTCTTTAAGCTCTTCGATCGTGCCAGCACCCACATAGCCCATGGATGCCCTCAGGCCACCTATTAGCTGGTGCACAACCGAGCTCACGGAACCTCGGTAAGGAACCCTTCCCTCAACGCCCTCGGGGACCAGCTTGTCCTCACGGAGCACATCGTCTTGGAAGTAGCGGTCCTTGGAAAATGACTGGGCTTGGCCTCGGGACTGCATTGCACCTAGCGATCCCATGCCGCGGTAAGTCTTGTATTGCTTGCCGCCAACATATGTGATGTCCCCCGGCGCCTCGTCTGTACCTGCAAGTAGTGAGCCAAGCATCACTGAGTTTGCTCCGGCAACTATCGCCTTCGGGATGTCCCCGGAGTACTGCAGGCCACCGTCAGCAATCAGCGGCACTCCGGCTGCCTTTGCAGCCTGAGCGGCCATGTGCACTGCCGTTACCTGCGGAACACCAACCCCGGCAACCACTCGAGTTGTGCAAATAGAGCCTGGGCCGACTCCAACCTTGACTCCGTCGGCACCGGCATCAATGATGGCCTGTGCGCCTTCCTTGGTTGCGATGTTGCCACCCACAATGTCGGCATGCTTGGCAACTGGCTCACTCTTTAGCTTCTTGATCATCTCGAGCACGCCGCTGTTGTGACCGTGAGCGGTATCTACGACCAGCATGTCTGCACCAGCTTCGATGAGCGCCATAGCGCGCTCCCAGGCATCCGGTCCGACGCCAACGGCCGCACCGACCAAAAGTCGTCCAGCTCCATCCTTGGAGGCATTTGGGTACTTCTCACTCTTGTCAAAGTCCTTGACAGTAATTAGCCCCTTGAGCCTCCCCTCACCATCTACCAGTGGGAGCTTTTCAATTCTGTGCTGAGCCAGTAGCGCCATTGCCTCGTCTGGGTTGATTCCAACCTGGCCAACAATGAGGGGCATCGGGGTCATCACATCTTTTACCAAGGTTGTGGTGCGCTGGACCTCTAACACGAACCTCATGTCTCGATTTGTGACGATGCCAACCAGCTTGCCGTCTTCATCCACTACTGGGAGGCCAGAGACTCTGAACTTTCCGCACATGTCATCGACTTCTTGGATGGTGGCGTAGGGGGTCGTTGTAACTGGGTGGGAAACCATTCCGGCTTCGCTGCGTTTCACGAGATCGACCTGCGAAGCCTGATCGTCAATAGAGAGGTTGCGGTGCAGGATTCCCATCCCGCCCTGCCTGGCCATCGCAATTGCCATCCGCGACTCGGTCACGGTGTCCATGGCTGAGGAAATCAGTGGGATGTTGATTGAAATGTTTCTTGAAACCTGAGTAGCGGTCTGAACCGCAGAGGGAATGACGTCCGACTGTCCAGGGAGCAGCAGCACGTCATCATACGTAAGGCCGACAAGTGCAAATGGGTCTTGATTTTCCAAAGTAGCCTCTCGCAGGGTGTCTCTAAGCCTCAATCCTACCCAGCACGAGGCAGCGGGCGAAAGGCGTGGTGGCTCAAGGTTCTTGCCAAACTTATTCCGCTACCCACTACGCTGGTAAGGTTTTGTAAACCCCGTGCACGGGGCAAATACCGAGCGAGGACGCTCGGAAGGATTTGGAGGAGAAGTGAAATTCCTCTTGGATGACACTAAGCGCGGGGTATTTCGCGTCATTCTCGTAGCCCTACTGGCGCTTATCGGAGGCCTCAGCGTCTCGGCTCCAGCTCTGGGAGACAGTGTTGGCGAAGACTATTCGGCGACAATCTTTGGAAATGTCAAGATTGACGGTGAGCCGGTCCAAGGCGTTCGAATCGTTGTCGATGGCGGTGGCTACACAGCTGAGACAGTGACTGATGCCGACGGCCGTTGGTCAATCGGCGTGCCTGAGGTCCGCAACTACAACGTAACCCTTGACGAGACGACTCTGCCGGAGGGCATTGCGGTACTCGAGGGTGGTGCCACCCAAGAAGTTGAGTTCGGTCTCACCGATCGAGTCGCACAGAACTTCTTTATAGGTGAGGGCGAACGAAACGAAACGTCACTGTTCGACCAAATCGTGTCTAGGTTCATCTATGGCATCAACTTTGGTCTGATGTTGGGTCTGGCCGCCGTGGGTGTTTCACTGGTCTTCGGAACCACCGGACTTTCCAACTTCTCCCACGGTGAGATGGTGACCTTCGGCGCCGTTGCCGCATTGATTTTTGGCGTTGGACTGCAGCTACCGCTCTTCATTGCAATTCCGATTGCCGTTGCTCTCTCTGCCGGCTTGGGATGGTCCCTAGATGCTGGATTATGGCGACCACTTCGTAAGAAGGGCCTTGGCATTGTCCAGCTGATGATTGTCTCCATTGGACTCTCCCTAACCATGCGATACGTAATCCAGTTCGTGATTGGTGGTGGCACAGAGCAGCTTCCGGGCTTTGATGCACCGAAGATGCAGTTGTTTGGAGCAGTAGCCCTCAGCTCAACGGACCTAATGTCGATGGCTTTGAGCATCGTGGTCATTGTCGCCTTTGCCTACTGGCTGCTCCGCACCAAGACAGGTAAAGCGACCAGGGCAATCTCCGATAACCCAGATCTAGCCGCTGCCTCGGGAATTGACGTGGATCGAGTGATTCGAATTGTTTGGATCCTGGCCGCAGCCCTGGCAGGTCTGGCTGGTGTTCTGTGGGCCTACTTCCGCCCGGGAATCAAGTGGGACATGGGAACGCAGATCCTGCTACTAATTTTCGCGGCGGTGACCCTGGGTGGACTTGGCACGGCTTTTGGTGCCCTGCTTGGTGCCCTGATTGTTGGAGTGCTCGTAGAGATGTCTGGTTTGGTGATTCCAGCCGACCTGAAGTACGTGGGCGCTCTGGTTGTGCTGATTGTTGTACTGCTAGTTAGACCTCAGGGATTGCTGGGTCGAAAACAAAGGATTGGGTAGGAGGTAGACCATGGACTGGGGATCAATTCTCAATAACACTCTGGCGGGCTTTCTAACCCCGACCACGATCGCCTTTGCACTAGCCGCGCTGGGTCTTGCAATGCACTTCGGTTTTGCCGGACTGTTGAACTTCGGTATCGCGGGCTTTATGGCCATTGGTGGCTATGGCTACGCAATCTCGGTACTTACCTTTGGCTTCCCATGGTGGCTTGGAATGCTGGTCGGAATCCTAGGGTCGGTAGTTTTTGCCTTGATTCTGGGAATCCCGACCCTGCGACTAAGGGGTGACTACCTAGCTATCGCGACCATCGCGGCAGCTGAGATTGCAAGGCTTTTGTTCCTAACCACCGCATTCACAGACGTCACCGGTTCTGCGGATGGCCTCTTTGGCTTCAACACGCGGCCTGACGGCTCGGGTTTCCAGAACTCCAATCCGATTCCTGCTGGAACCTATGGATTTGGACCTTTCACCTATAACGAGCAGACACTATGGGTGCTGCTATTCGGATTGATCCTGCTGGCAGTTGCAGTCTGGTTCCTGTGGGCCTTGATGCGCTCTCCTTGGGGCAGGGTCATCAAGGGAATCCGCGAGGATGAAGAGGCGGTCAGGTCGCTCGGTAAGAATGTCTTTGCCTACAAGCTTCAGGCGCTGGTAATTGGTGGAGTATTTGGTGCAATGGGTGGAATTGTCTACACCGCAGCCCAAAACATCTCCCCCGGTGTCTATGTCACCTCGTTGACGTTCTTCATCTGGACATCGCTATTGCTGGGTGGCGCTGCGACCATCTTTGGCCCCGTAATTGGAGCGGTGATCTTCTGGGTAATCCAGGCGTTCCTCTCCAACGTGCTGCCAGAGCTTGCAACCTCCGGAATCCTTCCGGTTTCGACAACACAGGCCTCAACCCTGAGATTCGTGCTCGTGGGTATAGGTCTGATGTTGCTAGTCATTTATCGCCCACAGGGCATCTTCGGAGACAAGAGGGAGTTGACCTTTGTCAAGTAGTAAGAAGCCACAGAAGACAACCGACCTCCACATCGGCGATGCAGCGCCAGGCTGCAAGAAGAAAGACCCGATGGTGGTTATCGACCACGTCAAGAAGAGCTTCGGTGGTCTCACCGCCGTCGATGTTGAACACCTCGAAATCCCATCTGGTGTCATCACCGCTCTGATTGGACCTAACGGTGCTGGAAAGACGACTCTGTTCAACCTGCTGACCGGCTTTGATACCCCCGACACCGGAACCTGGTCCTTCATGGGCAAGTCCCTGTCTGGCGTGCCGTCATTCAAGGTGGCCCAGATGGGTCAGGTCCGCACATTCCAGCTGACCAAGGCCCTAAGCCTGTTGACCGTAACGGACAACATGAAGCTTGGAGCCAAGGGGCAAAACGGAGAGAGCATCTTCAGGGCGCTCTTCCCTGGCTTCTGGAAGAAGCAGGACGAGGAAATCGAAGTCAAGGCCATGGAGCTTCTCAAGCGATTCAAGCTAGATGCCAAGAAAGATGATTTCGCGGCATCACTATCTGGTGGACAGCGCAAGCTACTGGAGATGGCTAGGGCTCTGATGACCGATCCAACCCTTGTGATGCTCGACGAGCCGATGGCTGGTGTGAACCCGGCTCTAACCCAGTCCCTGCTGGACCACGTGATCAGCCTCAAGGAAGACGGCATGACTGTGCTGTTTGTTGAGCACGACATGCACATGGTCCGCCACATCGCCGACTGGGTAGTTGTCATGGCAGAGGGCAAGGTCGTTGCGGAGGGCCCACCAGAGACAGTCATGAAGGAGCAGGCAGTAATCGATGCCTACCTAGGTGCCCACCAAGAGACCGACCTCGGTGAAGTGACGGGCAGAATCAACATCGTCAAAGGAGAAGGCAAGTGAGCGAGACAGTAATTGAGGTCAAAGACCTCGTCGCCGGCTACCTTCCCGGTGTAAACATTCTCAACGGCACCAACTTTCACGCCGACAAGGGTGAGCTCATTGGAATCATTGGACCAAACGGTGCCGGCAAGTCAACGCTGCTCAAGGCTATCTTCGGCCTTGTAAAGGTGCGTGAGGGCTCCATTACCCTCAACGGCGAGTCCATCGTTGGCCTAAAGGCAAACCAGCTCGTGACCAAGGGCGTGGGCTTTATCCCCCAGAACAACAATGTCTTCCCCTCGTTGACCATCGAGGAAAACCTTCAGATGGGTGCATTCCAGGAACCCGAGAAATACTCGGAACGACTGGACTTCGTAATCTCCATCTTCGAGGAGCTGGGCAAGCGCCTAAAGCAGCGCGCAGGCTCACTCTCAGGTGGTGAGAGGCAGATGGTTGCCATGAGCCGAGCGCTCATGATGGATCCAACAGTATTGCTCCTAGATGAGCCATCTGCGGGTCTGAGCCCGGTGCGCCAGGACGAGGCCTTCCTTAGAGTTTCAGACATCAACAAGGCCGGTGTGACATGCATCATGGTTGAGCAGAATGCTCGCCGCTGCCTACAGATCTCTGACCGTGGCTACGTGCTTGATCAGGGTAAGGATGCAGTGGTTGGCACAGGCCGCGAACTTCTAAACGACCCTCAGGTCATTGGCCTCTACCTAGGAACTCTTGGCACCTAAAAAACCAAAGCTGCCCACCGGCTCCGGTATTGGAGTGGGGATAGGCATTGGTGTTTCCGTAGGAGTAGCCACCGACAACCTTGCTCTGTGGATAGCCCTAGGCTTGGCTCTCGGAGCCGCGTTCGATACAACCAACCGCAAGCGAAAATAGAGTTACCAACCCCGTTAGTTGGTGCAAAAAGAAATCCCCCCGGCTTTCGCCGGGGGGATTCTTTGTTCTTTAGAACTAGTTACTATCCACGGATGGTGGAAGGAACGTTGTTTCCGTCGAACTGCTGAATCAGGATGTTACCGTCAGTTGGGTCACCGACCTCGTTGAAGGTAATGGCACCGGAAGGACCGTCATAGTCTGCGGTTCCGCCGCCGTTGATGATGTCAGCACACTCGGCGAAGCTGGTGCACTTGGTGCCGTTGCCGGAACCACCAGAAACTTCCTGGAGCTTCTCAGCCATGTTGGCACCCTCGGTGCTGCGAGCCTCGAGAGCAGCAAGTGCTAGAAGCACAACTGCGTCGTAGGTCTCAGGACCGTATGCGTTCAGCTCGAGGTCTGCGTTTCCGCGAGCAACCCATGCGTCGTTCATCTTGGTGACGAAGTCAGCAATCTTGCTCTCGTTAACACCTGGGTAAGTACCCTTTGCGCCCTCTAGGGTTCCTGCAGCAAAGTCATCCGAGTAGTTGGTGAGGTTACCGTCTACGAAGTAGAGGTTCTCGCCAGGGAACTGGCTGGTTAGCTCTGGAACGATCGTCTTTGCCTCGTCGAAGGTGACCAGAACGATAGCGTCTGGGTCGCCTGCGAGAGCCTCGGAGATCTGGCTGGTGAAGTTAGTGTCACCGGTGTTGTAGGTAGGTGCAGCGATTACCTCTCCACCTGCAGCCTCGAAGGCGTCAGTTACGAAGCCAGCTAGACCGGTACCGTAGGAGTCGTTCAGAACGATCATGGAGATCCTCTGGTGTCCGTCCTCGGCGATCAGGTTTCCAAGCACCTCACCCTGAAGAACGTCAGATGGAGCGGTACGGAAGTACAGTCCCTTGTCCTCGTAGGTGGTGAATGCTGCGGAGGTGTTTGCTGGTGAGAAGTGAATTACACACTCAGCGGTCAGGCGGTCAATGAACTGCAGTGACACACCGGATGATGCGGCACCTACTACAGCCTCAACGCCAGCGTTAAGCAGACGTGGGATTTCGGTGTCGTAGGCCTTGTTGTCGGTATCACCTGAGTCACCTGGGGTGTAGTCAATGGTGATTCCCTTGCCAGCTGCGTTGATCTCGTCAACGGCTAGGTAAGCGCCTGCTTCCTCAGGTGGGCCGAGGAATGCGAGGTTACCGGTCAGAGGTAGTGCGGAACCTAGCTTTAGCGTTAGGTCACCGTCCTGCTCTGCACCGAGCTCACAACCGCCAGCAGTGGTGGCAGGGGCGCAGCCAGTCAAAACCACAGCACCCAGCGCGAGAGCGCTAGCTGCGGACAGGGTCTTGACGAAGCGCGACCTGTTGTTCTTTACGGTCATTCTTGCTCCTTGCAATTGCAATTTGTAATGCGAATGCGGGCTTGAGTGCCCGCATTGCTAGGTAAATCATAGTGAAAGGGTCCAGTAATCCCTAGGCGACTTGGCCTCTTGCAAGCGTTAACGGTCAACAACCTTCAAGAACTACTCAAATCTGTGGAAAATTACTTCGATTTCTTCTGAAAATCTCTGTAAATACTTCGGAATTAGTTGAATTTGTCAATGTTACTTTTTGAATAACAATTGCATTTCATCCTCAGGCCTGGGCTGCAATGGGCAGATCCGGCTTTCTGCGACGCAGCGCATCCGAAGTTAGGACAATCAACGAGAGCCAAACCAATCCGAATCCAATCCAACGAACCGTTGGCATTGGTTCACCCAGGACGAAGTAGCCGACGCTGAACTGAAGGATCGGTGTCAGGTACTGGATGAAGCCGATTGTTGAGAGCTTGACTCTGGATGCGGCCGCCCCAAAGAGAATCAAGGGGATTGCGGTGAGAATGCCGAAGGAAATCAGGATTGACGCCTCAAGAAGACCAGAGAACAGCATGATCGGAGAGAACATTGAGACGATCCAGAGCTGCAAGAGGGCGAACGGGAGCACTATTCCAGATTCAAGCGTGAAGCTCTGTAGCGCCTTAATCTTGCCGCCGACGCGGTTCTTAGCAAGAGAGTATGTTCCGAAACTCAGCGCGAGAACGAGGGCTATCCAGGGAGGCCTGCCGTAGTCGAAGGTCAGGATAACCACTGCAACTAAGCCAATCGAAAGTGCGACCCATTGACCGGGCCGAAGTTTTTCTTTCAGGAACACAACCGCGAATAACACGGTGATGAGCGGGTTGATGAAATAGCCGAGAGAGGTCTCGAGCACGTTGCTGGTTGCAACAGCAACCACATAAACCGACCAGTTGATGAAGATAAAAAGCGAGGCAACCGCCACCCAGCCAAGTTTTTTGGGACTGCGAACAAGCTCAAAGATAGATTTCCAGGTCTTCGTGATGCTCACCAGCAGGGCTGCAAACAAGAAGCCAAAAACTACTCTCCAAACCACAACCTCAAAGGGATTCGCAAAGGCCGCGGCGGTAATGACTAGTGGAAATGAACCCCAGATTAGGTAAGCAGAGACGCCAAAGGTTAGGCCCCTAGCACCCTCGGAACGCTTCTTCACAGCGCAATCCTAGGGGCAAAAAGAAAGACGGCCCCTCGCTACCGAGAGGCCGTCTTTGCTGAGTAATTTAGCGCTCGATGATTGCCAGTACGTCACGAGCAGACAGCACGAGGTACTCCTGGCCGTCGTACTTTAGCTCTGTCCCGCCGTACTTGGAGAAGACGACCATGTCGCCGACCTTCACGTCTACTGGGATGCGGTCACCCTCGTCGCTGAAGCGGCCTGGGCCAACTGCAACAACCTCGGCCTCCTGAGGCTTCTCCTTCGCGGTGTCTGGGATAACCAGACCCGAGGCGGTTACCTGCTCCGCCTCAAGTGGACGAACGACAATACGATCTTCGAGTGGCTTGATAGAAACCGACACTTTGACCTCTTCTTTACTAAAGATTGTGAATTAGCAGACTCGGTATCCGAGTGCTAATAAAACTTTAGGGCCTTATTAGCACTCAGTCAAGGCGAGTGCTAGGTGTGTAGCGAGTATGTTTGTTTGAGTGAGCTCAGCCGCGACTTTTCCCTCCCCGGCTGCCCTCGCAATCCTTAGGGAAGGCTCTTTCCAGGACGCTGACCCAGAGGGGCTCAACCTCTCATTGAGAAAGCAGGGGCACCCCGCGGAGGTTTGCATTGAGGTTGTAAACCAGGTAGCTCTCAGGAAGAAAGCCCTGCAGAAGCTTGGCCCCCTCGCACAATCGCTTCTTTTTACAAGGCAGGGACTGGAGCAGGCCTCGAGGATTGAGGTAGCGAGATACCACGCGAGAAGACTCAATGGCCTCGAGTCTGTAACTGATCTAACCTGCGGAATCGGTCTGGATTCGTTTGCTTTTGCAGAGTCTGGTTTAGCGGTTCAAGCGGTTGACATTGACCAGGTGACAGCAGAGTTTGCAAAGCACAATCTCGCCGGCTTCCCTGAAGCTGCAGTTCAGGTCGGAGATGCTCGGAGCACCGAGGTGAGATCGAAGTCTGTTTTTTTGGATCCCGCAAGAAGGGACCTGAAGTCCTCTGCTCGCTCACGCAGGCTCCTGCAGCCCAGCGACTTTGAGCCGCCGATTGATTTTGCCTTTGAGTTACTGGCCAAGTTTCCTGGCGGCGTGAAACTCTCCCCCGGCCTCCCGCACGAGCTAATTGACCCGAGGTTTGAAGCTACCTGGGTCTCACATGGCGGGGACCTCGTTGAGGTCTCTCAGTGGAGCATCGAGGGCGAGCGAGCAGGAAAGCGCTATGCGGTGATGATTAAAGAACACGGGGAAACTGAGTTTTCAGGTGAGGTATTCGAGGCTGAAGTCGCTCCCCTCAGCGAATTCATCTATGAGCCAGATGCCGCTCTGATCAGGTCGCATCTGATTGGGGAACTCGCTCAGCAGCTCGGTCTAGGTGTTGTTTCTGCGGGTTTGGCCTATCTCACGGGTGCGGAGATTGAAAGCCCTTGGCTCAGACGCTTCAAAGTGGTTGAAGAATTGCCCCTCCAAGAAAAGGCAATCAGGCAATACCTAACAAAGCAGGACATCGGGCGACTGGAAATCAAGAAACGTGGTGTGGACATCGAGCCTGAGCTGCTCCGAAAAAGACTGAAGCTTAAAGGTTCGGGCGCCGCCACCCTGATAGCAACCAAAGTGGGCGGCGCCCGTAAGGCACTTGTCTGCCACGAAGGCTAGATGGCTCTCCTAGCGATCGTGTCCGAATCCTCGTCTGAATTCATGCATCTCAATCCAATCTGGCTGGAGTCCAGAAAAGTCTGAGAAGACGCGTGCTCTTAGCAGAACACCCGAGGCGAACAAAATAATCCAAAAAGCCAGCGTTAAATATCCGATGATGAGTCCCGAGACGGCTAGCGGCTTTCCACTTTCATCCGAACGCTTGATTTGGGCCAACGAGATGTGGCCCGTGATGATTGCCATCACTGCACCAACGCTCGTCAGGGCCGAAGCCAGGGACACTACTGCCAGGGTGTTGAGACTTCGAAAGTCGAAGCGCTGCTTCTCGGCCTCTTTCTCAATCGGAGGCTCTGTTTCAGTTGTTTCGTTCTTTTTGCTTACGGCCACTAATTACCTTTCTTTGGCGTGACCCTAGGAAAGCAGGGCAAGCTGGAAGCGAGTAGGTAATTAACTGAGAAACCCTATGGAGTTTGCGCAAGAGTTACTGACAAGGTCGGCTCAGCACCAAAATGCAGGCCACTTGGTTCCCTGCCATTCATAATCAGTTGAGCACCAAGGGCGGCGATCATCGCACCATTGTCGGTGCAGAGGGAAAATCTTGGGATCCGAAGCTCAATGCCTGCCTCATTGCAACGCTTCTCCGCCTCCTGCCGCAACCTGGCATTCGCAACAACCCCGCCACCCAGTAAAAGACGCTTCACACCAAACTCCTCGCATGCCCAGAGCGACTTGGTCAGAAGCACATCAATGACTGCCTCTCTAAAACTTGCAGCAACGTCGGGCTTTGAGTAATCCTCACCGGCATCCTCGAGCTTCTCAACATGTCTCGCAACAGCAGTCTTTAGACCCGAAAAGGAGAAGTTGTACTTGTGCTTCTCGAGGTCCTTCGGGAGCGTGAGGCCTCTTGGGAAGCGAATGGCTTTTGGGTCACCGTTTGCCGCAATCTTGTCGATTTGAGGACCCCCTGGGTAGGGAAGTCCCAACACCCTTGCAACCTTGTCAAACGCCTCACCGGCGGCATCATCAATCGTCTCTCCGAGTAGCTGCGCGTCATTTAGAAGATCACGGACTAAAAGGAGCGAAGTGTGGCCGCCAGAAACCAGAAGGGCGATTGTTGGAACCTCAACCGCACCTCTCTCTAGGACGTCGGCGCCGACGTGGCCAACGAGGTGGTTTACAGCGTAGATGGGCTTTCCCAAAGAGATTGCTAGGCCCTTTGCCGCACCAATGCCCACCATCAAAGCACCCGATAGCCCTGGTCCGTTCGCTACCGCAATCGCGTCAATGTCTCCATATGCAAGATTTGCTTCGGCGAGCGCCGATTCAAGTGTGGGTTTGATCGCTTCCAAGTGAGCTCTTGCGGCAACCTCTGGAACAACTCCCCCGTACTTAGCGTGCTCGTCCATTGAGGAGTGAAGCGCGTTCGCTAGAAGCCTGTTGCCCCTGACTATCCCAACCCCTGTCTCGTCACAAGTCGACTCAATGCCCAGGACAACTGGCTGGGAAATCTTGAGCCTCATCACAATCGCATCCTCGCCAGAGGGCTGGTAGTAGCGCTTTCTGACATCAATCTGCTCAAAGCCAAGGGATTCATAAAGGTGAATTGCTGGATTATTGCCAGCCTTGACCTCCAGGAATACCTCTTCACTTCCCTGACGCCTAGCCTCATGCAACAGCGTCTCCATTAGCTGCCGGCCCAAGCCTCTGCCCTGGCGGCCGGGCTCGACGCCAATCGTCTGGATGTCACTTGAGTAGCTTGGGCCCGAAATCTTGAGGCCGGCATAGGCAACAAGGCGAGGATCGAAGACGCCCACATACAGCGTGTGGGGAGAAGCAATCTCAGTCTCCATGGTCTGCTCGAGCCAGGCCTCGTTTTCAAAGAGCCTTCGCTCCAGATCCATTACCTCGGGCAAGTGCTCCGATGTGAGCTGTTTGATCTCCACTAGCCACTCACCCTCTTTCCAGATGAGGGTGTCACATCTGGTGAGCGCAGGTAGATGGCGGTGGTGTCGCTGAGATCCACACCTTGGCCAATTGCCCAGTTCGCATAAGCCGCAACCTTCTCGGCATCGGCAGGTTCGGAGACCCTCACAAAGTCGGTCATTTCAGCCACCTTCTCTGGCTGCATGACCTCTGGCCCAAACTCCCTTTTTCCAGCAACGTAACCCGCGACGAATATCTCGCCACGCTTTGCATCTGTAGTGACCAGCAGTCGGTCCTCGTCTTTAGAAAAAGCAATCGCATCGAGCACCATCACCCCATGAAGACTGATGTTCAATGGTGCAGCTAGGGCCTTGGCTGCGGCAATTCCGACCCTCAGTCCTGTGTAGGGGGCTGGCCCAATGCCCACCGCTATTGCCGTGAGCTCCTCGAGCGAGGTTTTGGCTTCATGAAGCGCCGAGGTGATTGCGATTCCTATGTTTTCAGCATGACCAAATGGGTCATCGAATCTGACCTGTGCAAGTGTCTTTTGCCCATCATGAACGGCAGCGGAGGTTCCGGCAGAGGTGTCAATTGAGAGAAGCAAAATCAACCCCCTCCCAGCGATCGCCCGTTGCGGTTAGTTCTATGGTTCGAACCTCATCCTGTGAGGTCCTGTCAATGTCAATACTTAGGTAGTTCTCCAGGTGCCCATCTAGGAAATCCCTCGCCCATTCAATGACAACGATTGAGCCTGAAAAGTTGATGTCCAGATCATCGAGCTCAACTGGACTGGAGAGTCGATAGGCATCGACATGAACAAATTTGCCGCCCGCTGGAATTCGGTGCTCCCTTGCAAGCACGAACGTCGGGGATTGAACTGTCCCCTCTACTTCTAAAGCTGCCCCGAGGCCTCGTGTGAGGGTTGTCTTTCCCGCCCCCAGCTCGCCAGATAGCAGCACTACATCGCCAACCCGAAGCAGGCCAGCAAGCTTGCTCCCGAGCTCCTCCATCTTCTCGGAGGTTTCCACCCTCAGCTGCATCAGCGACCCAAGTAGCTTCGAGTGGCCCTGCCCCCGATTCGAGTGACAATCTCGTAATTGATGGTTCCAGCCGATGCGCCTAGCTCCTCGGCCGTTGGTTCCCCTCTTGCTGGGTCACCAAAAATGACGACCTCGGTGCCCACCGGAGGGTTCGAACTTCCAAGATCAACCACGAATTGGTCCATGGCAACGCGGCCAACCACCGGGTAGTTAGCATCGCCGATTCTCACCTCGTGGTTTGTGGAAATTCTTGGCATTCCTTCGGAGTATCCAAACGGGACCAAGCCAAGATTCGTCTCGCGCTCGGTGACGTAGCGATAGCCGTAAGAGACTCCCTGGCCTGCTGGGACTCGCTTGACGTTCACCAGCTCACTGGTGACCCGCATAGCCGGTCTAAGGTCGATGCCCTCTAGGTCTCTGTCCTCATAAGGATTCAGGCCATAGAGCGCTATTCCGCAGCGGACCATGTCGTAGCGAAAATCCTCATACGAAAGCGCTCCGGCAGAGGCGGCAAGGTGTCGCTCCTCGAAACTAATGCCACTGTCTGCGGCCAGCGCCAGCGCATCTTCAAAAAGTTTCTTTTGTTTGAGGTCATCAGATACTGACGTGTTTGAAAGGTGCGAGAAAAGGCCAGCTGGCGTTTTACCCTTCAGCTTCGCAAACAGCATCTCAAAGTCGAGCCTCGAGAAGCCATTGCGACCTAGGCCGGTGTCAATCTTGATGTGAAAGTGGGCGCTGCTTGGTAGCCGCTCCAGCTGATCAAAAGTGGAGACTCCAAGTTCGATGTTGTTTGCTGCGGCCGTCTCTAGGTCGTCATCAGGGCCAACGATCCAGCACATGACCCTACCTTTGATTCCGGCATCCCTCAGGGCCTGCGCTTCTTGCAGGTCAGCAACTCCAAATGCATCGACGTCTCCATCCAAAGCTCTGGCCACTTCAATCATTCCGTGGCCGTAGGCGTTGGCTTTCACCACTGCCATGACCTTCGCCGGGGAAAACTTGGCCCTCAGGGCGGCGTAATTTGACCTAACGGCGTTTAGGTCTACCTCGATTGAGCGCATCTAAATACTCTCCACTACAACCGTTGCCACTGCAACCGGGCCATCGTGACTGATGGACAGATGAAACTTAAGCTCACCAAGTTCACGGATTCTGTCGCTTGTCTGGCCATGAAACTGTAGAGAGGGTTTTCCGAGAGAGTCCTTCACGATTTCAATCTCGTTCCAAACAAGAATCGCTGGGGTTCCTAGCGCCTTGGCAAGCGCTTCCTTAGCTGCAAACCTGGCCGCAAGAGACTGAGCAGGGAGAGCCTGTTCGTTTTCGTGAAAGAGGCGAGCTGCGAGATTAGCGGTTCGACCAAGCGACTGCTCTAGGCGCTCTACCGAGCAAACGTCGACTCCAATGCCATAAATCAAATCACTCGACCGTCACACTCTTGGCAAGGTTCCTTGGCTGGTCAACATCTAGACCCTTGGCACTTGCAAGCTCAAGAGCAAAAATCTGCAGTGGCAAAACGCAGAGCTGGGCCGCCATGAACGAGTGGGTCTTAGGCACAAAGAAGACCTCGTCGGCGCTTTCTCCAACCTCGCTATCCCCCTCCTCAGCAATAGCAATGACCTTGGCACCTCTGGCCTTGATCTCCTGGATGTTGGAGACGACCTTTGGGTGCAGAGAGTCCTCTCCGCGAGGCGATGGCACCACCACAAGAACTGGCTGACCCTCTTCGATCAGCGCAATCGGGCCGTGCTTGAGCTCGCCGGCTGCAAAGCCCTCGGCGTGAATATACGCAAGCTCCTTGAGCTTCAAAGCCCCTTCCATCGCAATTGGAAACCCGACATTTCGACCTAGGAAAAGGACCGATTTTGCGTCCTTGAGCTCCTGGCCGATTTCACGCATGCGACTAACAGAGTCAAGAACCCTCTTCGAGAGCCTTGGGAGCTTTAGTAGTTCCCTGCCAAGCTTTCTGAGCTCGTCTTGCTCTGTTGCGCCACGCTGCCAGGCAAGAGACAGCGCAACGAGCTGTCCCGCAGTGATTTGCGCGGTGAAGGCCTTTGTCGATGCCACTGCCACCTCAGGTCCAGCATGGGTATAGATCGTGGTATCAGATTCTCTAGCCAAGGTGGCTCCCTGGGTATTACAGATCGCAAGCACCTTTGCCCCGCGCTCCTTCGCGTAACGCACCGCCATCAGGGTGTCCATGGTTTCCCCGGACTGGCTGATTGCAATAACAAGGCTTTGCTCGTCAATAATTGGCTCGCGATAGCGAAACTCGTGAGCAAGCTCAACGCTGGTTCGGATTTTCGCCCACTTTTCAAGCGCATACTTAGTGACTTCACCCGCATAGGCAGCAGTGCCGCAGGCAATGATTGTGATGCTGTTGATCTCGGAGAGAGCGTCGAAACCAGCAAACTCGCTTAGCTTCACAGAACCATCTGAACCAAGCCGCCCCATCAACGTATCGCCAAGGGCCTGCGGCTGATCTGCAATCTCTTTGGCCATGAAAGATGGCCAGCCACCCTTTGAGGCAGCCGAAGCATCCCAGTCAACGGTGAACTCCTCAGGAGTTACCGGCTCACCCTCGAAGGTCGTAACCACCACAGAGTCCCGGCGCAATTGAACGATCTGATCCTGACCCACAGAAACCGCTCGCTTGGTATGTGCCACGAATGCAGCAACATCACTACCGAGGAAGTTTTCTCCATCACCAAGCCCAATCACCAGGGGAGAGTTTCTTCTGGCGGCAAGAACCAGTTCAGGCTGCGCCTCATGAATACACAGCAGAGTGAAGGCACCCATGAGCCTTCTCACGACGGCCCTAAAGGCTGCGGTTAGGTCTTTAGTCTTCTCGTACTCTCTTGCAACTAGGTGAGCCGCGACCTCACTATCGGTCTCTGAGCTGAAAGTTACTCCTGCTTCAATTAGCTCCTGTTTTAGCTCGGCAAAATTCTCGATTATGCCGTTGTGAATTAGGGATAGCTTTAGGTGTTCCCCGCCTAGATGCGGGTGGGCGTTTGTGTCGGTAGGGGCCCCGTGGGTGGCCCAGCGGGTGTGGCCAATACCAATCTGGGCTTCGCTGAGCGGTGAGTGTGAGAGGTTCTCAACTAGAACCGAGAGCTTTCCTGCTCGCTTGCGGGTCTGCAACCCGGCATCCTTCGTGATCACCGAGACTCCCGCCGAGTCATAGCCTCGATATTCCAGTCGCTTCAGACCACCGAGCAAAACATCGAGTGTTGACCCCGGGCCCACGTAGCCCACGATTCCACACATGA
>JAYORB010000005.1:0-4618 GCA_038123155.1 Aquiluna sp.
CCGCTGAGGCATCAAGGATCTCAAGAACCTTGCTGCCCAGCGGTGTTCGCATTCTCAGCGAGGAGGTGCCCTCGGCACCTTCGGTTGCGATTGCGGCCTCGCTAGGGGTCGGCTCGCGCGATGAGACGGATGATCACCTAGGCTCCACCCACTTTCTGGAGCACCTGTTGTTTAAAGGAACCCCGAGGCGCAGCGCGAGAGACATTTCCGTCGCCTTTGACTCGGTAGGAGGCTCATCAAATGCAGCCACCGCGAAGGAGTACACGAGCTACTACGCGAGAGTCCAGAGCGCGGCGATGCCGCTTGCCATGGATGTCATTCTGGACATGTTCACCGCGGCAAAGTTAGACAGCAAAGACTTCGAAACCGAGCGCACGGTGATCCTCGAAGAGCTCGCTATGAATGAGGACGACCCCGAGGATGTCGCACACGAAGCCTTTGCCGATGCACTCATGCCGAACACGGCGCTAGGAAGACCAATCGGCGGCAGTCCAGAGAGCATCAAGGCGGTTACTCGCGATCGCGTCTTTGAGCACTATCTCGAAAACTACACTCCAGGGGCTCTGATTATCACGGCTGCAGGGGGCGTGAATCATGAAGAGCTAGTTGAGTTAGTGACTAAGCAGCTTGATGCTGTTGGGTGGTCAACGCCGGGAGCACCCCTGGCCAGAAGACAGCAAGAGCCTGTGCAACTACCAGACCCAGAGCCCCTCAGGCTCATTACCAAAGACGTGCAGCAGGCAAACGTGCTCTTAGGTCACCAGAGCCTTCATGCTCTCGACGACAGGCGCTACGCGCTTGGAATCATGAACACTATTTTGGGTGGTGGAATGTCTTCCCGGCTCTACCAGGAGATTCGTGAGGACAGGGGGCTGGCCTACTCGACCTACTCCTATCAACATGGCTACTCAGACGCAGGCTTCTTTGGGATGTATGCGGGGTGTAGTCCCGAGAATGCTTCGGCGGTGGTCGACCTGATGCGTAAGGGACTTGACGGTATTGCTCAATCTGGTGTTACTGACCATGAATTTGAGTTGGCGCTCGGAAACATCACCGGAGGCCTCGCGCTGCGATTCGAGGGGACCATTTCTCGCATGAACCGCCTAATGGGTGCGGAGCTTGGAAGTGGCGAGTGGCTTAGCGTTGGTGAAGTGCTGGAGCGCTTCCGCGCTGTCACCAAGGAAGAGGTTCAAGAGGTTGCGCAACTGATCTGCTCAAAACCCTCAACACTGGTAGCCGTGGGAAGTTCCCTAGGGCAGCTCGAGAAGAGAGCTTGATAGGTTTAGCACCATGATTTCAGTGGCAATCCTTGGAGCATCAGGCCGCATGGGCCGGCTTACCAAAGAGCTGGTTGACTCAGACGCCAACCTAAAGCTGCACGTTGCCATGGACTCCTCCTCTGCGCACCAGGAGATGTTGGGTGCGGATGTTGTTATTGATTTCACCAATCTCGAAGCCTCAGAGGAGCTAGTCAGATTTGCCGTGCAGTCAGGAATGAAGGTCGTGGTCGGCACCTCCGGCTGGTCCGAAAATAAGCTGGCTGGCCTCGATAAGTTGCTCGGAGAGAATCCTTCGGCGGCAGTGGTTGTGGTGCCGAACTTCTCCATTGGCTCGATGCTGCTGCAGCGCTTTGCAGCCGAGGCAGCCGCGCACTTCCAATCCATTGAGATCATCGAGGCTCACCACGCTGGCAAGCTTGATTCCCCCTCTGGCACCGCAATCAGAACGGCTGAGCAGATTTCCAAGAATCGTGGGTCCCAACCCCTGATCCCGGGTGTGGACCAGGACGCCAGGGGACAGGTAGTTGCTGGGGTTCCAATCCACTCGCTCAGGATGGACGGCGTCAGCGCCAAGCAAGATGTGTTGTTTGGAGCCGACAGCGAGCAGTTGGTGCTTAGCCACGACGTCACCTCACACCGCGCCTATGCCGCTGGAATTCTGAAGTCCATCGAGTTTGCAGCAGGCGCTAAGGGTCTGACTATCGGTCTGGAGAATGTTCTTGGCTAAACCCGCTACTCTCGCGTGGCTTGCCGTAATCGTTTTTCTAACTCTGCTTTATGCCTTTCAGTTGCTTGAAAGGGCAATTGTGCTTTTGCGAGATGGCTCTGCTGTCGCGATTGCAATGGGGCTGGCGATTCTTGTTTTGCCGCCATTTGCTCTCGCTTTTGTGATTATCGAGCTGCAGTTTGGCCTAAGGGCCGCAAAGCTCCAGCGGCTATCGGACGAGGCGGGACTTGGGTTCGACTACGAAGTTCGCCCCAGCGGCAGGGCAAAGCGCGAGAGCGCGGCGGTCGGCTTCGACCACTTTAAGTCTTTGGTTGAACAAGATGAGGGTAATTACCTTTACTGGTTCCTACTCGCCGATGCCTACGACAAGATGGGTGACCGAGCTAGAGCTCGAAAGACGGCGAGAAAGTCTTTTCTACTTGCCAAGCAAGCCGGCGCGCTTTAGCAGCAAATACATCTGGCAACCCAGGCAGAAGGCAAAGAATGCATTCAAAAAAGCCGCCACGAAAATAAAGGCAGCCGCAATCGCCACAACGAGCTCGCTGCCCAGCACGATGCCCAGACCACCGAGAATCGCAAAGCTGAGTCCAACTTTCTGGGCAAATTGCGGGGGCCTAGGGTCTTCAAGTTCCGAAGGCGCTTTGAGCCGGGGTTTGATAAGCCTGCTGAAAAGAAGCTGGTAGGGGTGGGTCTTTGGAGCCAAAACGCTCCATAGAAAGAGCGCCAGAAGTAATCCTGCAAGTGCATAGGCCATGGAGGGATTACCCAAGGCTCCGATAGCGGCTGAGAATGCAAAAAGTGATATCAAGCTGGTGATACCAGCTCCAAATCGGGGCCCCCTTGGGTCTATAAACTGCACGCTCATTTCACTCCTAGCTTCTCAAGTTCTTGCATCAGCAGAGGCAGCTTTGGCACGCCGCCGACGCGGTAGACAATCTCACCTCTTGGATTCAGCACAAAAACGGTGGGGGTCTGGCTGATCCCAAAGTGGGCGGCAATCTCGATTCGATCCGTTATGTCTACCTCTAGGTGGCTGAGGCCACCCATGCGATATTCCAGTTGGGCCAGCTGCCTTCTCACCCCTGGACACTGCCCGCAGTACTCGGTTGAGAACTGGAGCAGGGTTGCCTTCTTCCCTAGGTCGCTGGTTGGAACCCCGTTTTTGGTTGCCTTCAGCCGGGCTAGATCGACCCGCTCCTTGCCCGCGACTTTGTGGCCGCGACCGTGGAGAAACCGGTAGCCGAAACCCAAGACCAAGGCCCCTGCAATAAGCAGGCCGACGAGACTTAGGGAATCCACCGTGCAAGGTTAAGCGAAAAGGCGGGCTCTAGGCGGAGTGTTGCGCTTTTTTACTTATGCCTAGCTTTAGGCTTGCTCCGATGAGTGAGATTGAATTTAGATCCGACGTGACTGTTGAGCTGGTTCGCTCCAGCGCGCAAGACGCTGACGTGCTTTTTGCGGCAAGGGTTTCTACTCAGGGTGAGCAGACTCTTGAGAGTGCCAAGGTTGCCGATGCCGAGATTGAGAAGCGTGACAAGGGACTTATCAACTACCTGATGCGCGATCGCCACGGCTCACCTTTTGAGCACAACTCGATGACGTTTTACGTGCAGGCACCAATCTTTGTCTTCCGCGAGTTCATGCGCCACCGCATCGCAAGCTACAACGAGGAGTCTGGTCGCTACCGCGAGCTCAGGCCGGTCTTTTATGTCCCCGGCCCTGAACGAAAGCTGATTCAGGTTGGTAAGCCCGGCGCCTACGAATTTGAGGACGGTACGGCGGAGCAGACAGCCTTGGTTGAGCAGGAGACAATGGCCGTGACCAGAGCCGCATACGAGTCTTACCAACGCATGCTTGAGGCTGGTGTTGCCAGGGAGGTTGCACGAATCGTACTGCCGCTGAATATCTACTCTTCGATGTATGTCACCATGAACGCCAGGTCGCTCATGAACTTCCTGTCGCTTCGTACCAAGCGCGAGGGAACTCATTTCCCATCGTTCCCGCAGCGCGAGATCGAGATGGTGGCGGAGAAGATGGAAGAGGAGTGGGCCAAGCTCATGCCTCTGAGCTACGAGACCTTCAACGAGAACGGTCGGGTAGCTCCATAGTCTTTCTCTCGCCTGTTTCGCTAGGCTAGCCGGATGGTTACTCAAGAGCCCGATGTTTTTGGCCAGGTGCTTGTTGCACTGGTGACGCCTATGAATCACGAGGGCGAAGTCGACTGGGATGCCACCGAGAGGCACATCGACTACGTGATTTCTGCTGGCGCTGATGGCGTTGTCGTCACTGGCACCACAGGTGAAACTTCGACGCTCACAGATGCTGAGAAGATCAAGCTGGTCGAAGTTGGCAAGTCGGTGTCTTCCGGCAGGGCCAAGATCATTACTGGTGGAGGGTCGAACGAGACCGCTCACGCAATCCAGCTCTATAAGGCCAGCGAGAAGGCTGGTGCAGACGGCGTCATGGTTGTCACCCCCTACTACAACAAGCCAACACAGGCCGGTATCCTGACTCACTTTAGGCTGATCGCAGATGCCACCGACCTGCCGGTGATTCTCTACGACATCCCGGGAAGAACTGGGGTGCCCATTTCCTATGACACCTTCCACAG
>JAYORB010000005.1:4718-37090 GCA_038123155.1 Aquiluna sp.
TCTACGACATCCCGGGAAGAACTGGGGTGCCCATTTCCTATGACACCTTCCACAGAGCGGCAAAGCACCCGAACATTGTTGCTATCAAGGACGCGAAGGGCGATCTGGCTCAGACCTCGAGACTGCTTCTGGAGACTGGGCTGATGTATTTCTCGGGAGACGACTCAAACGTGCTGCCGCATTTATCGCTGGGCGCCACGGGTCTCATTGGTGTGACCGCAAACATTGCCCCCCATGCCTACAGAGCAATGGTTGATGCCACGAATGCCAATGATTTCCATGCGGCGCTCGCGGTTCACAATGCCCTTGAGCCGCTGCAGCGAGCTGTTATGACACACGTTCCCGGGACGGTTGCAGCAAAGTATGTTCTGCACGGCCTTGGAAAGATCTCATCGCCTCGCGTGAGGCTTCCATTGGTTGGTCCAGAGGACCATGAGGCTGCACTCATCGAGGGCGGCATCGACCAGGTCAAAGAGGTGCCGGGAATCAGCTTTGATAACTTCCGGCCTGATCGCAACGCGGCCGCTGGCGGAGCATTGCCAAAGGTCGCCGGAACCACTCGCTAGTGCAGATCAGCCCGCCTCCCGCACTCCAACCAGGAGTCCTCCGGATAGTTCCTCTAGGGGGACTCGGGGAGATTGGGCGGAACATGACCGTCTTCGAACTTGACGAGAAGATTCTCATTGTTGATTGCGGTGTTCTCTTCCCGGAAGAAACTCAGCCAGGGGTGGACTTAATTCTCCCGGATCTTGGCTATTTAGAAGACAAGCTGGATCGCATCATCGGTCTGGTTCTCACGCATGGCCATGAGGACCACATTGGTGGGGTGCCATACCTGTTGCGGATGCGCTCAGACATCCCAATCATGGGGTCGCAACTAACGCTTGCTCTGGTTGAGGGGAAGCTCAAGGAGCACCGCATTAGCCCCTTCACTCATACCGTGAAAGAGGGTATGAGTGAGCAGGTCGGCCCTTTCAATCTTGAGTTTTTAGCCGTCAATCACTCAATCCCAGATTCGCTGGCAGTTGTCATTCGAAGCGCTGCGGGAAGTGTGCTGGCAACCGGTGATTTCAAGATGGATCAGCTGCCCCTTGATGGCAGGGTTACCGATCTCAGAGGCTTCGCGAGAGTCGGTGAGGAAGGCCTCGACCTGTTCATGGTCGACAGCACCAATGCCGACGTCCCCGGCTTCACACCCCTGGAGCGCGAGATTGGGCCTGTGATTGAGTCGGTAATTGCCAAGACCCCAGGCAAGGTCGTGGTGGCATCGTTTGCCTCCCACGTCCATAGAGTGCAACAGGTCATCGACGCTGCAGTTGCTAATGGGCGAAAGGTCGTCTTCGTCGGTCGCAGCATGGTCAAAAACATGGGCATTGCCGCTGATCTTGGGTACCTCAGGGTTCCTGAGAATTCAGTTGTGGATCTAAACGACAGCGATCGAATTCCTGATAACCAGCTGGTCTTTATGTCCACGGGTTCGCAGGGTGAGCCAATGGCCGTGCTTTCGAGAATTTCAAATAGCGACCACCGCATTTCAATCGGTGAGTCTGACACGGTCCTGCTCGCAAGCTCCCTTATTCCAGGCAACGAGAACGCGGTCTATCGCGTCATCGACGGACTTACAAGGCTTGGCGCAAATGTCGTTCACAAGGGCAACGCTAAGGTTCACGTCTCTGGTCACAGCGCAGCCGGGGAGCTTTTGTATTGCTACAACATCCTCAAGCCTCGCAATGTGCTTCCCATCCATGGCGAGTACCGCCACTTGACTGCCAATGCGAAACTCGCAGTCCAAACCGGCGTCAATCCTGAGCAGGTGCTGATTGCCGAGGATGGGGCCGTCATCGACCTTCGAGATTCGGTTGCCAGCATCGTCGGGCGAGTGCCCTGCGACATGCTCTACGTTGACGGCAAAACGGTGGGCAAGATAACCGAGGAAGACCTTCGCGACCGCATGATTCTGGCTGCTGAGGGCTTTATCTCAATTTTTGCCGTGGTAGACCGCGAGACCGGCAAAGTTGTTGAGGGACCTGAGATCAGGGCCCGCGCCTATGCCGAGGAGGACCACGTCTTCGACGATATCCTCCCCACGATCGAAAAGGCTCTTGCGGATGCAGCCAATGATGGTGTGCGAGACAGCTATCAACTGCAGCAGGTTATCCGCCGGACGGTCGGATCCTGGGTGGCAAAAGCCCACAGGCGCAAGCCAATGATCATTCCAATCGTTGTCTACTCCTCCCGCCCTGCCTAACGGGTAAAAGGCCGGGTGCTTGCTACCTTTTTTCCATGGCTGCAAAGACCCCTCCACCAAGACGGCCGGGTGGAAAGAAACCCTCGCGCCCGGCTTCGTCGAAGTCTGTGCAGCCCAAAGACAAGAAATCTTCCAAAACCGAGCTCTGGCCTGTGTTTACCAAGGGCTACATGGCACTAGCTCACGGTCTTGGTGGGGTAGTCAGAGCCTTTAGCACCGAGCGGTTAGCTGAGAACGATCGTCGAGACGGAGCCCCTTTCTTCCTGTTTTTGCTGAGCATCCTGGGGGCAGCATTCGCTTGGTTTTTGATCAACGAGACCTGGGCGACTCTGATTCACCAGTACACCTTCGGAATGCTTTTTGGGCTGGTGAGTTTTTCGCTCCCGGTTATCTTCTTTGGCTACTCACTGTTTCTTTTTAGGCACCCGGCCTCAATTCGAGATGGTTCCCGATTTGCGCTTGGCTTCTGGCTCTTCCTGTCCGTTATTTCTGGCTTTTTTCACGTCTTCCTCGGGAGCCCGTCGCCGCAGGATGGCGTGCCGCTCCTTGCAGAGGCGGGTGGGCTATTCGGCTGGCTAGTCGGCGGACCACTTCTCACCCTGCTGAGCATCTGGGGTGCCGTGCCGGCGCTAGTGGTTTTGGCTGCGTCCTCTGTATTGATCATGACTGGAACCCCTCCGAACCGGATCAAAGAGCGCCTCGGAGAGCTTTACCGGTTCTTGTTCAATGCCTCAGCTCCAGAGGTATCAAGCGATGCTTTTGATGGCAAAAAGTCAAAGTGGTGGCAGTCTTCCAAAGAGCAAGAAGAGGCGTTTGAGACTCCGGTAGTTGACATTCCAGAGTTTGTAGAGAGCGACCTTGAACCCGTTGAAGAGCTACCCGATGCAGAGATTGCTCCTGATCCGGAGGTAGACCTCGAGTTTATGAATGGTGAAGAGGGGCTCACCGAACCGATTGACATACCTGCCCCAAAGTCGAAAAAGCCTTACGTATTGCCTGCAATCTCGGTTCTAGCAGCTGGCACTCCAGCCAAGGCCAAGAGTGAGGTCAACAGTCAGGTCGCTGCAGCGATTGACGCAGTCTTCAAGGAGTTTGATGTTCAGGCAAAGGTTTCGGGCTTCCAACGCGGACCAACTGTTACTAGGTATGAGGTAGAGCTCGCACCTGGCGTGAAGGTTGAAGCGGTAACTCGCCTAACAAACAACATCTCCTATGCGGTTGCTTCGAATGAGGTGCGAATTCTGGCTCCGATCCCTGGAAAGAGCGCAATCGGCATCGAGATACCCAACTCCGATCGTGAAACTGTTTCACTGGGCGATGTTCTTAGAAGTAAGAACGCCAATTCCAGCACCCATCCGCTCACAATTGGCGTGGGTAAAGACGTTGAGGGCGGCTACCTGGTTGCAAACCTTGCCAAGATGCCTCACCTGCTCGTCGCTGGTGCGACAGGCGCCGGTAAGTCAAGCTTTGTGAATTCGATGATCACATCGATTCTGATGCGAGCAACCCCTGCCGAGGTCCGCATGGTGCTTGTGGACCCAAAGCGCGTTGAGCTAAGTGCTTATCAGGGAGTTCCACATCTGGTCACGCCGATTATCACCAACCCCAAGAAGGCTGCCGAGGCTCTGCAGTGGGTAGTCAAAGAGATGGACTCTCGCTATGACGACCTCGCATCATTTGGCTTCAAGCACATTGATGACTTCAACCGCGCCGTGGTTGCCGGTGAGATATCGGTACCTGAGAACTCGCAGCGCGAGTTGCAGCCGTACCCATACCTGCTGGTGGTCGTAGACGAGCTTGCGGATCTGATGATTGTTGCGCCACGCGATGTCGAGGATGCGATCGTGAGGATCACCCAGCTGGCTAGGGCAAGCGGTATCCACCTGGTGCTTGCCACACAGCGCCCATCGGTTGATGTTGTCACCGGTCTGATCAAGGCAAACGTCCCCTCAAGATTGGCCTTCAGCGTCTCGTCCGTCACTGACTCACGCGTGATACTCGACCAGCCGGGAGCCGAGAAGCTCGTCGGTCAGGGTGATGCGCTCTTTGCGCCAATGGGTTCAAACAAGCCAATTCGCGTGCAGGGAGCATGGGTTTCAGAGGCGGAGATGTCAAAGGTGGTCTCTCATGTTAAGCAGCAGATGGACCCGGAGTATCGCTCAGATGTGACTGCCACCGCTCAGTCCAGGGTCATCGACAGCGACATCGGGGATGACCTTGAGCTGCTGCTTGCTGCTTGCGATCTGGTTGTGAATTCGCAGTTTGGTTCCACCTCTATGCTCCAGCGCAAGCTAAGGGTCGGCTTTGCCAAGGCTGGAAGGCTTATGGACCTTCTCGAGTCAAGGGCGGTAGTGGGCCCCTCAGAGGGATCCAAGGCTAGAGAGGTGCTGGTAAAGCCCGAGGACTTGGCCGCCACCCTTGCCCGAATCTCGGGTCAAACCACGGCAAGCGTGGAAGGTGATGTTGCGCCGACCAACTCAACAGGGGAGGATAGCGACGATGAAGACGCGTGGCAGCTCACCGGCAGAAGAGATGACTTCTAAGGGCTTTTTCTACCGCCAGACTCCAAACCTGATTACCGGTGGCCGCATCGCGCTTGTTCCTGTTGTGCTTTGGATGCTGATTGAGTTTTGGGATAACCCTTGGGGCAGGTTCTTTGCCATGCTCCTGCTGATTGCCGCAGCCTCTACGGACGGCCTGGATGGGTCGATCGCGCGGAAGCGAAACCTAGTTACTAACCTTGGCAAGATTCTCGATCCGATCGCTGACAAGGCTTTACTCTCCGGATCGCTGCTGGTCCTCTCGTTCCTGGGCGCTGTTCCTTGGGCGGCAACTCTGATCATTCTGGGCCGCGAGCTTGGGATAACGCTTTATCGGCTTGTCGTGATTCGAAAGCAAGTCATCGGTGCCTCCGGCTGGGGCAAGTTCAAGACAGTCATGCAAATAGTTGCTATCTGCATGGTGATTGCCCCATTTGGGTTCTTGGGCCCTTGGTTTGATTGGCTGACTCAGATCGTTTTGTGGTTCACGGTGGCGCTCACTGTCTATACAGGCGTCCAGTACCTGGTCCCGAAGAAATGATTATTGCCTCGGCATTAGCCAAAGATCTCCACATCGCAACGGCTGAATCCCTGACGGGCGGCGGAGTAAGCGCAAAGCTTGCCCAGACCCCAGGGGCATCAAAGGTTCTGCTGGGAGGGATAACTGCATACCAGGATGAGATTAAGTCGCAACTAGTGGGCGCGTCCGCGCAGCTAATCGCCCAACAGAGCGCTGTGGACGCTGAAGTGTGCGCCCAGCTCGCCGGAGGTGTCCGCTCCAAGTTTGCAAGCGCCATGGGCTTAGATGAATCTCGCGTGATAGGTATCGCCACAACCGGCGTTGCCGGTCCTGAGACAGTCCAAGGAAAACGGGTTGGCGAGGTATTCATAGGAATGGCCTCAAGTTCGGGCGTAAAGGTTTTTGGTGAGAGCTTTGAAGGAGATCGGTTGGCGATAATCGAAGCTACGATTGCTCGCTGTGAAGAGATCCTGCTGGAAGAAATTGAGCTTCTTTGAGGTTTAGCCTCAGGAAATACTCAGTAACCGGAATTACTCTTTGTCACATCCAGAGGGTAAGTTAGAGGGCCAGGAGGAAACTTGGTACTACTAAGGCAAGAAATCGGTGACGTGCTTCGCACTCACCGTCAAGAGCGCGGTCAGACTCTGAGGCAGGTTGCATCAAAGGCCTCGGTGGCCTTGGGCTACCTATCCGAGGTTGAGCGTGGTCAAAAGGAGGTCTCCTCCGAGATCCTTGCATCGGTTGCCGAGGCCCTTGAGGTTCCGCTGTCGGTTGTCATGCGCGACGTTTCTGAGCGCCTAGCTGCGGTCGAAGGCATCTACTTTGATGACACCTTCATCCCAGACACCGTGCCAGACGACTTCGTCACCGAGGCTGAGCTCTACTCTCACTAGTGACTCTAAGTCGCTTTCACGAATTACTCCTCGAAGAGTTTGGCGAGCAGTTTTCTCAGGTCATCTTTAGAGACACTAGGTTGCTCAAATTTGAAGATAAGACTCCAGCCGAGCTCTTAGCCGCAGGGCTTTCTCCGAAAGAAATCTGGTTTGCAATCTGCGATCAGTTAGCCGTTCCAGGGGAGCGCTGGCATGGCAAAACTAAGACAATCAGACACGCCGAATAAAGTTATTCGAAATTTTGTTCGAACGCTTAGAGTTTCAACATCTCAACTAAATAGCTAGTTATCCACAGCTTGTCGGATGACAGCAAAGATGTCTGAGTCAGGGGCTAGCTTTCATTTAGCTAACCCAGAGAGAGAAGAGGATCGCATGCCATCAGCAGCAGACCGCGAAAAGGCACTTGAGACGGCGCTTGCACAGATTGACCGTCAGTTCGGAAAAGGTTCGGTCATGCGACTGGGCTCAGAGGAGCGTGCTCCCGTCGAGTCAATCCCAACCGGTGCCATCGCACTGGATGTAGCTCTTGGTATCGGTGGCATGCCACGCGGCAGGATCGTTGAGGTCTATGGCCCAGAGTCCTCCGGTAAGACGACCATCGCGCTACACGCCATTGCGAGCGCGCAGGCAAGGGGAGGCGTCGCTGCGTTCGTGGACGCCGAGCACGCGCTTGACCCCGAATACGCCAAGAAGCTTGGAGTAAACATTGACGAGCTGCTGGTGAGCCAGCCAGACACCGGAGAGCAGGCGCTAGAAATTGCGGACATGCTTATTCGTTCCGGTTCAGTAGATGTGATTGTCATCGACTCAGTTGCTGCGCTGGTGCCGCGTGCTGAGATCGAGGGCGAGATGGGTGACACCCACGTAGGGCTCCAGGCAAGACTCATGTCACAGGCCCTGAGGAAGCTCACTGGTGCACTGAGCAACACCGGAACCACAGCAATTTTCATCAACCAGCTTCGTGAAAAAGTCGGTGTCTTCTTTGGGTCGCCTGAAACCACCTCTGGTGGTAAGGCACTCAAGTTCTATGCATCGGTTCGTTTGGACATTCGCAGGATTGAGACGCTGAAAGACGGCCAGGATTCCGTTGGAAACCGAGTGCGCGTTAAGGTCGTTAAGAACAAGCTGGCAGCCCCGTTTAGGCAGGCAGAGTTCGACATTCTCTTTGGCGAGGGCATCTCTAGAGAGGGCGGTCTAATCGACTTTGGAGTCGAGCAGGACATCGTCAAGAAGTCAGGCGCCTGGTATACCTACGAGGGTGAGCAGCTGGGCCAGGGTAAGGAAAACTCCAGGCGCTACCTCAAAGAGAATCCAGAGCTTGCCAATGAGATTGAACAGAAAATCAAGACCAAGCTCGGTATTGGGGTTCCAAGAGCAGTAGCAGATCTGCCGGTCGAGGGCGCATCCATGGAGAAGACCGAGGAAGCTGAGGCGGTAGCCAAGGCTGCCAATGACTCTTGAGCAAAGGGAACTAGACAAGCTCGACAAAAGAGCTAGGAACGTCCTGCTGTATCAACTGGGTAGGTCGATGAAGACCCGATATCAACTTGAGCAGATTATGCACAAGCGAGAGATACCACAGGAAGTCTTCGAGCCAATTCTTGATCGGTTCACCGAGGCGCAGCTAATCGATGATGCTGCCTACGCGCAGGCCTATGTAGCGAGCAGGTTCCACCAGCGTGGGAAGTCGATTGCCGCGATTCGCCGAGAGCTGAGGCAAAGAGGCGTTGCGGACGAGCACATCGAGGTCGCAACTGCCGACATCGACGCAGAACAGGAGCTGGAGGTCGCAATCCAGCTTGCAGTCTCTAGATCTCGGCGGCTCACCGGCATGGATGACCAGACCAGGCGACGGAGGCTGTCGGGTTACCTACAAAGGCGGGGTTTCTCAGGGCCGGTTCTAACTCGAGCCCTGCGCGAGGCGGAGGCCCAAGGGTAATATCCCTTAGCGATGCCGCTTTCTTATGAAGTCCGCACCTACGGGTGCCAAATGAACGTTCACGATTCCGAACGTATCTCTGGGCTGCTCGAATCCGCAGGCTACTCCAAGGCGGATGGCGCAGAGGCCGACCTTGTGGTGTTCAACACCTGCGCTGTAAGGGAGAACGCGGACAACAAGCTCTACGGCAACTTGGGGATGATGCTCTCTCGCAAGGAGAAAGACCCCAACTTCCAGATTGCTGTCGGAGGCTGTCTGGCACAAAAAGACCAAAACACCATTCTGGAGAAGGCACCTTGGGTCGACGTGGTCTTCGGAACGCACAATATGGGTTCTCTGCCTACTCTGCTCGAGCGTGCACGACACAACAACGAGGCTCAGATAGAGATTCTTGAGTCACTTGAAGTTTTCCCTTCCACCCTCCCCTCAAAGCGCGAGAGCGCTTATGCGGGCTGGGTGTCTATCTCCGTGGGCTGCAACAACACCTGCACCTTCTGCATCGTGCCTTCGTTACGAGGCAAGGAGAAAGATCGCAGGCCCGGAGAGATTCTCGCGGAGATCCAGGCCTTGGTCGATGACGGCGCCGTTGAGGTTACGCTGCTTGGTCAAAACGTCAACACGTACGGTGTTGAATTCGGCGACAGAGGTGCTTTTGCGAAGCTACTGAGGGCTTGTGGGGACATCGAAGGCCTGGAGAGGGTTAGATTCACCTCACCACACCCTGCTGCATTCACTGAGGACGTAATTGAGGCCATGGCAGAAACTCCTAACGTGATGCCTCAACTGCACATGCCTCTGCAGTCCGGCTCCGATGCCATCCTCAAGGCGATGCGCAGAAGCTACCGGGCTGAAAAGTACCTCGGCATCCTAGACAGGGTTCGACAGCTGATTCCAGAGGCTGCAATCACGACAGACATCATTGTCGGCTTTCCCGGTGAAACTGAAGAAGACTTCCAAGCCACGATGGATGTGGTGAGGAAATCGAGGTTCTCATCCGCCTTTACTTTCCAGTACTCCAAGCGCCCGGGAACTCCGGCTGCAGAGATGGCTGGGCAAGTGCCACAGGATGTTGTCCAAGAGCGCTATGAGCGCCTTCTGGAGTTAGTGAACTCCATCGCATGGGAGGAAAACCAAAAACTCACCGGCAGCGATGTTGAGGTCTTGGTCGCAACGGGAGAGGGCAAGAAAGATGCCCAAACAAACCGCATGACGGGCCGGGCGAGAGACAACAGGCTCGTTCACTTTGAGATCCCTGAGGGGGCTGAGACGCCTAGGCCTGGAGACGTCGTGACGGTCACCATAAGCAGAGCGGCGCCCTACTTCTTGGTAGCAGACGCGGTTGCCGGATCGAAATATGAGCTGAGAAGGACTGCTGGTGGCGACGCATGGGATCGCTCCCAACTTGAGAGCTGTGCGGCGCCGGTCCCCGGAGACGGCAAGGTGACATTGGGGCTGCCAATTCGGTCAAAGCGTGAGCTCTAATCTGATCGCGGTCATAGGGCCGACTGCCTCAGGTAAGTCCGATCTGGCTATCCAGATTGCCCAGGAGGTTGGAAACTGCGAAATCGTAGGCGCCGATGCGATGCAGCTCTATCGCGGCATGGACATAGGAACCGCAAAACTCCTGCCCCCAGAGCAACAGGGAATCAAGCACCACCTACTTGACGTTGTGGAGCCAACAGAAGACGTAAGCGCGGTGCAGTATCGCGAGCTTTTTGATAGCGCAGTTAGTGAAATTAGGGATACGGGCGGGCAGCCAATTGTCGCTGGCGGCAGCACGCTCTACTTAGCGGCCGCACTGGATGAGATGCACTTCGCGCCCACAGATCCGGAAGTCCGCAAGAAGCTTGAAATGCAGGCGGAAGAACTGGGAAACCTGGGCATGCACGCTCTGCTGAAAGGTAAGGACCCGGCTTCCGCAGCCAAGATTCCCGCAAGTAATCTCCGGAGGGTTATCAGGGCCCTAGAGGTAGTTGAAATTAGCGGCAAATCATTTGCCGCCTCACTCCCCGAACCCACCTACCGGCAACCCACGAGGCAAATCGGTATTCAGGTCGAGCGAGATATGCTCAGGGAGCGCATTGAGTTAAGGGTTCGTCGAATGTGGGAATCAGGTTTGGTTGCTGAGGTGGAGAGCCTGCTGAGTCGCCACCCGAAGCTGTCGAAAACCGCAAAAGTCGCCATTGGCTACCAACAGGCCGCCGCCCAGCTGGCTGGAGAACTATCTGAGGACCAGGCAATCGCGGAGACAATCCAGCTAACCCAGCGCTATGCAAAAAAGCAAATGACATGGTTCAGGAGAGATAAGCGAATTCATTGGGTGGATTCTTCCAAGGACCCACTGGCTGAAGCCCTCGATGTAATTAGGCTGTAGTGATGTCAATCAACTTCACCAAGGGCCACGGCACCGGAAACGACTTTGTGATTGTGCTTGACGAGGTTGGACAGCTTGATTTCTCCGAGCTTGAGATTCAAAAGCTCTGCGATCGAAATTTTGGAGTCGGTGCTGACGGGCTTATCGTCATTCGCCCCACCAAAGGCAGCGAGGTCGAGAACCTGCTAGCCGAGGAAAGCGCGGCGACCTGGTTTATGGATTACCGCAATCGTGACGGCTCCAAAGCTGAGATGTGCGGCAACGGAATTCGAGTCATGGCACGTTATTTAGTTGACCACGAACTTGTCCGCATTGAGCCGGGAAGCACTTTGCCAATCGCAACCAGAGCCGGAATCAAGGACCTGACCGCGACAGCCACCGGATTTGCGGTTGACCTTGGAGGTTTCTCAGTCGACGAAAGCGAAGTCCTTGTGAAGGCCGCAGGTCTCAGGGTTCCTAGGCCAGGACTGAGTGTTGATCTCGGCAACCCTCACGTAGTTGTTGCTCTGGCAGATCTTGAAGAGCTTGATCAGTTAGACCTACACAAGATTCCGATTCTGGAACCTGAGCCCTCTCAAGGGGCAAACGTTGAGTTTGTTGTAGTCGATGAGCCTCTAATTGTCGAGGGAGTGGCTGGGGTCAGCATGCGAGTTTTTGAGCGCGGGGTTGGCGAGACTCTCAGCTGCGGCACGGGTGTCGCTGCCTCAGCCTTGGCAGTGCGCCACTGGGCTGGGGGAGAGCAGAACCACTGGAAGGTGAGCGTGCCTGGCGGAGATTTAGGAGTGAGGGTTTTCCCGACTGAGGATGGAGAGCACGTTTCCATCTCGGGACCGGCCGAACTAACCTTTACAGGCTCTTGGAAAGGGCTGTAGCCCTGATAACGCGGTAGCCCTTGCTGTTGGCAACCTTTGAGACCTCAAAGCCCTGAAACTCTGTAGACAACCACTTCTGGAAGCTTTCGGCACCAAGCTGCTTTTGAACGACGAGGTATGCGCTGCCACCGGCTTTCAGCTTGGGAAGATAATCGCGCATCAAAGCATGAAGAGCCTCTTTGCCAATCCGGATGGGGGGGTTTGACCAAATCGCCTCGAACTCTTGATCCTTATCCAGCTGGTAGGGGAGATAGGCAAGGACGTTAGTCAGGCCAAGCCTGGATGCATTTCTCTTTGTCTGGCTGATTGCCCTTTCGTTCACATCAACGCCATAGACCTTTGTTTTTGGGCAGAGAGAGGCAATCGAGAGGGTAATTGGACCCCAGCCACAACCAATGTCCAGAACTTCGCCGGTCTTAGGAAAGTGTTCATGGAGCGCCAGCAAAACCTTGGTTCCCTTATCCAAACCTGCTGTGCTGAAGGTTCCACTTACACTCTTTGCCGAAATGACTTTGCCTCCGACCTCAAAGACAACTTCCCGCTCGCGTCTTTCGACACCTGGATCTTCGCTGAAGTAGTGCTGGGCCATTTCACCAACCTATTACAGGCCTAGTCTTAAGCCGTGGAATCCGAGAGCGCACTTGATCGAATACTGCGCCGCGGTGCGGCGGCACCAGCAGCGGAATACGACGGTGATCAGCTAGACCTCGAGGAGCGAGACTCTCTCAGGAGGGTGGTAGGTCTTTCGACCGAGCTCGAGGACATCTCGGATGTTGAATACCGACAGCTGAGAATCGAAAAGGTCATTCTTATCGGCGTGTGGTCACAGGGCACACTAACTACCGCAGAAAACTCCCTCAGGGAGCTCTCTGCCCTTGCAGAGACTGCAGGAGCAATGGTGCTAGATGGCCTCTTGCAGCGCAGAAACATGCCAGACCCGACGAGCTATTTGGGAAAAGGCAAAGTGGGGGAGCTCAGAGATCTCGCGCGCTCGCTGGGTGCGGACACAGTGATTGCGAACACAGAGCTCTCACCTTCTCAGCGTCGTGCCCTGGAGGACATAGTCAAGATCAAGGTCATCGACAGGACCGCAATCATCCTTGATATCTTTGCCCAGCATGCCAAGAGCAAAGAGGGTAAGGCTCAGGTGGAGCTGGCACAACTCGAGTATTTGCTTCCGAGGCTGAGGGGTTGGGGAGACTCAATGTCCCGGCAGGCAGGTGGCCAGGCCGCTGGCGGTGTTGGCATCGGTTCAAGGGGTCCAGGTGAGACAAAGATTGAACTTGATCGGCGTCGCATCAACACCCGCATGGCAAAGCTGAGGCGAGAGATCAAAGGCATGAAGCTTGCCCGGGACACTAAGAGGCAGTCACGGCAGAAGTCCAGAATTCCCCAAGTCGCCATTGCCGGCTACACAAATGCAGGCAAGTCCTCACTCCTAAACAGGATGACTAGAGCGGGAGTTCTGGTGGAAAACGCCTTATTCGCAACCCTTGACCCGACGGTTCGAAAGCACGCAACACCGGACGGGCGGGAGTACACCATATCTGACACCGTCGGATTCGTCAGAGACCTCCCTCACCAGCTGGTAGAGGCTTTTCGGTCCACTTTGGAGGAGATAGCCGGTGCCGACCTCATCGTTCACGTGGTTGATGCCACCGATCCCGATCCTCTTGGTCAGATCTCAACGGTCAGATCGGTAGTCGCAGACTTTGATGCAAGTGGAATCCCTGAACTAGTAGTTTTCAACAAGGTCGATTTAGTCTCAGACGAGGTTCAGGTTCGACTCAGAGGCATGGTGCAAGGTGCGCTTCTGGTCTCTGCCAGAACTGGACAAGGGATTGACGCTCTCCAGGAAGCCATTGGTTCAATGCTTCCGAAGCCCGATGTTGAGTTTGTGGGCGTGATTCCCTATTCAAGGGGCGACCTCGTGTCACGAATTCACCTCGCAGGTAAGGTCTTGGAAACCGAATACGTCGAAGAAGGCACTTCACTGAAGGCCCTGGTTAGAGAAGACCTTGCCTTCGAACTACGAGAATTTGCTAAACGGTCCTAAGGACAGCCACGACCTTGCCAAGAATCACTGCGTGATCTCCAAGAATTGGCTCAAAGGCGGAGTTGCGAGGTAAGAGCCAGGTGTGGCCGTCTCGCTGCTTAAAGGTCTTCACGGTCGCCTCCTCTTCGATGAGAGCCGCGACAATGTCCCCGTTTTCGGCGGTTTGCTGCTGCCTGACAACCACCCAGTCGCCGTCGCAGATGGCCGCGTCGATCATTGATTCGCCGACGACCTTGAGGAGAAACAGCTCACCTTGCCCAACTAGCTGTCTGGGCAAAGTGAAGACGTCCTCAACATTTTGATCTGCGGTGATTGGAATACCTGCTGCAATTCGGCCAACAAGCGGGACCATTGCCGAGTCGGGCCGGATGATCTCCCCAGCTGGCTCCTCGCCAAGCAGGTCAATGGTTCTGGGCCGTCTCGGGTCACGAGAAATGAACCCCAGGAGTTCAAGCTTGTTGAGCTGATGCGACACGCTTGCGGTGGAGGACAGACCCACAGCCTCGCCGATCTCCCTCATTGAGGGGGCATAGTTTCGCGAATGCATTGATTCGCGAATGACGTCCAGAATTCGCTGCTGGACCGCTGTTAGTTCGCTCTGATCCATGACTCCTCCAAAAATGTCGGTGGCCAGTGTTTTGCTTTCTCTATCGAAACTGTATTCGGAATTATGCAGGATTCCAAACACATTTTCGAAAAAACTGAAAAATCAAGTAGAAAATGCTTGCAATTTGGGAGCGTATTTCTATACTTAGAACAAATGTTCGAAAAAGAAATTCGAACTAGGAGGTAAGAGAAATGCAGAAGTTGCGTTCATACCAGCTGACTAACCCAGCTCGCCTTGTGCGCGCGCTCATGATTGTGGCCCTTGCAGCCACTCTGAGCCTTGTCGGTATCTCCGGCTCTGTAGCCACGGACACCGACCCAGTTGAACTTACCTACATCACGGTCTCTCAAGGAGACTCCCTTTGGTCACTCGCAGAGGTTCACGCAGGCGATGCCGACCCTCGAGACTGGATTGCAGAAGTGGTAATTGCAAATGCGCTGGAGAGCTCAGACCTCACGCCGGGTCAACAAATCGCACTTCCTTAGCCTGATGGCTAGCATTTACGGGTGAGCAGTCTTGAAGATCTTCCGATTCGCGGTGACCTGAGGGGTCAGAAGCCTTATGGTGCGCCTCAGCTCGATGTTCCTGTTTCACTCAATGTAAACGAGAACACCTTCGGTATCCCTGAGGAAGTTGCACTGACAATCGTAGAAAAGCTGGCTGCGGCAGTAGTTGGCCTAAATCGCTATCCCGACCGCGAGTTTTTAGAGCTCCGCGCCTCACTTGCCAGTTACTTGGGTCACGACCTCAGTGAGTCGCAGATTTGGGCGGCCAATGGGTCGAATGAGGTGCTACAGCAGTTTTTCTCCGCTTTCGGGGGACCGGGTCGAAAGGCGCTTTCCTTTGGCCCCACCTATTCGATGTATCCAAACATCGCTCGCATTACTCTCACCGATTATGTTGAGGCACAACGACCTGAAGGCTATGAGCTAACTCCTGAATTTGTCTCTCAGGAAATCGGAAAGCACAAGCCGGACATCGTTTTGATTTGCGCTCCTAACAACCCAACGGGCACCTCCGTAGGCCTCGACACAGTGCGCACTGCCTACGAGAGCTTTGATGGGATGCTGCTGGTCGATGAGGCTTACGCTGAGTTCTCAGAGTCTTCGAGTTCTCTAAGCCTCTTACCCTCAATGGATCGCCTTGTCATTTCTAGGACCATGAGCAAGGCTTTTGCTTTTGCGGGGGCAAGGGTTGGTTACATGGCTGCAGTTGATGCGGTAGTTGATGCCATGCGCATTGTCAGGCTCCCGTACCACCTTTCGGCCCTCACACAAGCAGCAGCTCTCGCAGCTTTGGAACACAGCGCGCTGATGCTTGCGAATGTAGAAAAAATCAAGCTCCAGCGCGACAGGATTGCGCAAGCCTGTGCCGATTGGGGGCTAAAGCCATATCCTTCGGATGCAAACTTTGTTTTGGTGTCGGGGTTTGATGATCCAGAAGCTACTTTTGAGTCTTTACTGGAAAAAGGTGTGCTTGTGAGGAATGTAGGCATTCCTGGAACCCTGCGTATGACCGCTGGCACCGAGGCCGAAACCACCAAACTTCTAGCTGAGATTGCTCTGCTGCTTGACTAGACTTGGGGCTCAATCCCAATTCGAAGGTGCAAAAGATGACTCGCATTGCCAAAGTGAGCCGCAAGACCTCAGAGTCTTCGGTGGACCTTGAGCTGAATCTAGATGGTTCTGGCGTTTCCGACATCGAGACAACGGTCCCCTTTTTCAATCACCTTCTAACCGCATTTTCAAAGCACTCCCTGATCGACCTCAAGGTCAAGGCAAGTGGTGACACTGACATCGATGTGCACCACACAGTCGAAGACGTCGCAATTGTTTTGGGGCAGGCCCTCAAGGAGGCCCTGGGGGACAAAGCCGGTATTTCTCGCTACGGGGATTCTCTAGTTCCATTGGACGAGGCCCTTGCACGTGCAGTCGTCGACATCTCAGGTAGGCCCTATCTAGTTCACGATGGAGAGCCTGCCGGCTTCGAGTATCACCTGATCGGCGGTCACTTCACAGGTTCTATGGTTCGTCACGCATTCGAGGCGTTAGCACACAATGCCGGCATCACCTTGCATGTTTCATTGCTTGGTGGGCGCGATGCCCACCACATCGCTGAGGCTCAGTTCAAGGCTTTTGCTAGGGCATTACGCGCTGCTGTGGAGCTTGACCCGAGGGTTCAAGGCGTTCCCTCAACCAAGGGAAGCCTGTGACCAAAAAGGTCACGGTCTTAGATTACGGTTCAGGCAACATCCACTCTGCCGTTCGCGCACTTGCAGAAACCGGCGTTGAAGTCTCGCTCACGGCCGATAAGTCCGAGCTAATCGAGTCTGATGGCATGGTGATTCCGGGTGTGGGTGCCTACGCAGCGGTGATGCGAAAACTGAGCCTGGTTGGTGCTGCAGAGATTGTGGACAAGCGTCTCACCGCATCCAGGCCAGTGCTCGGGATATGCGTCGGAATGCAGGTAATGTTTGCCTCCGGACGTGAGCACGGCGAGCAGACTGACGGCCTTGGCCAGTGGCCAGGTGAGGTTACCAAGCTCGAGGCTGAAACCCTGCCCCACATCGGCTGGACAAAGGTAGAGCCGGACGACGGATCGTCTCTGTTTGACGGCGTTGAAGAGGAGCGGTTCTACTTCGTTCATTCTTATGCGGCGAAGAACTGGGAGCTCGACGTTAGGCCACCCTTCATCTCCCCAAAGCTGACTTGGGCAGAACACGGGGAGAGGTTTATCGCTGCCGTGGAGAACGGACCGCTGAGTGCCACGCAGTTTCATCCCGAGAAATCGGGCCGGGCCGGACTGCAGCTGTTGAAAAACTGGACTAAGACGCTCTAGGAGACTGAAATGCATCTAGAACTATTGCCTGCAGTTGATGTTGCCTCTGGAAAGGCTGTTCGCCTGACCCAGGGAGAGGCGGGCAGCGAGGAAGATTTCGGACACCCTTTGGACGCGGCAAAGGATTGGATCGCAGCTGGCGCTGAGTGGATTCACCTCGTTGACCTCGATGCCGCCTTTGGTCGCGGAAGCAACAGAGAGGTAATCGCGGAGGTTGTGGCAAATGCCGGTTCGACAAAGATCGAGCTGTCGGGCGGCATCAGGGACTCTGCATCCTTAGAGGCTGCACTAGAACTGGGGGCAACCAGAGTTAATCTCGGCACCGCAGCTCTCGAGGATCCAGATTGGACGGCAGGTGCGATCGAGCAGTATGGCGACAAGATTGCGGTTGGTCTAGATGTCAGAGGCACAACTCTCGCGGCTAGGGGTTGGACCAAAGAAGGGGGCGACCTGTTCGAGGTGCTAGATCGGTTGGAACGGGCTGGCTGTGCTCGCTACGTGGTGACAGATGTCACCAAGGACGGCACCTTGCGCGGGCCAAACCTGGAACTCCTGCGATCGGTCATGGAACGCATCGAGAAGCCGGTTGTCGCATCAGGCGGTATTTCCTCGTTGGAGGACATCGCCAATCTCGCAGCTTTGGTACCGATGGGCCTCGAAGGAGCGATTCTCGGCAAGTCTCTGTATGCGGGCCGCTTCACTCTGGAAGAAGCACTCGAGGTCGCGAGCCGGGTTTGACAGACAGGTTTAGCGACTCCGCAGGCGTGCCCTGGGAGGGCAGGTCATTCGAGGAGAACGCCTTCGCGGATGATGATGGGTCGACTCCCGAAGCCTTAGCGGCGGCGCTCGCTGCAGACCCAATCGATAAACCGGGTCTCGTTCGGGCACTGTCAGAGTCGAGGCTTCTTATTCCTCTCGTTGCGACCCTTGGTGAGTCCGGAGAAGGTGCTCACGGTCAGCAGGTCGACAAGAGTGCCGACTTGGCCATTGTCGCAGTTGCAACTCCTGATAAGCAGACTGCGATTCCCGTTTTTTCCTCTGTGGAGGACATGGCCAGGTGGAAGCCTGAGGCTCGTCCGGTACCAGCTTCCGCCCAGCGGGTTGCAATAGCTGCCGCAAGCGAGGGTCACTCACGTGTGATTCTCAACCCCGCTTCGGCCGCCTTGGCTCTTCGGACTCCTGCCCTTGAGGCAATTGCGAAGGGCGTCGATTGGGTCCCTCCGCACCAAGACCCATGGGTCAGGAAATGGTCTGAAGAGGTTGCAATGGCTCACCCACTAATTTCAACCATTGATCTATTTGATGGGGATCCAAAGCTTGACCTGTCACACGCCGAGCTGTTGATTCAGTTGGGAATGCGTCCAAACGTCAGTCCGGAGAAGCTCAAGGAGCTTCTCACATCCTTCACGGATTCACTCAGGAGCGAGGAATTCAACCGCAGGGTTGACTCAATTGGTTATCGACTCGTAGTCGCCTAGCTGACGGGCCCGGTGTATTTTTCACCAGGACCTTTGCCAGGCTCGTCGGGCATAGATGAGGCTTCTCGGAAGGCAAGCTGCAAAGATCGCAGCCCGTCTCTTAGTGGACGAGCGTGGTGATCACCGATTTCAGGGGCGGCCGCGGTAACCAGGCCGGCTAAAGCCGTTATTAGCTTCCTAGCCTCATCCAAATCGGCAGGTGCATCCTCTGCAAGTCCAGTCTGAACAGCAGCCGCACTCATAAGGTGAACTGCGGCGGTGTTGATGATCTCCACGGCTGGAACCTCTGCGATGTCTCTTGCTGCACCCTCGTCCAATTTGCCTCTTCTCTGTTTGCTTCTACTCTGCTAGAGTATTGCAGGCTCTGGGCTAAGGCTCAGTGGAGAAGTGGATAGCAATCCCACCTGCCAACCGCATCAAAAGGTTGTTTGGGTTCGAGAGTGATTTATTTCTGCATGCCGCTTGGCGAGCTAAAAACAATGGCAACGAGGAGCAGTTATTAGCGATCCGCGCATTAATGAGCGTATTCGGGTCTCAGAGGTTCGACTTGTCGGACCTACCGGAGAGCAGGTTGGTGTAGTACCAATCGAGCGGGCATTGAAGTTGGCACAGGATTCTGACCTTGATCTAGTTGAGGTCTCACCCGGTTCCACACCACCTGTCTGCAAGATCATGGACTACGGCAAGTTCAAGTACGAAGCGGCTCAGAAAGTGCGAGAGGCTCGCAAGAACCAGGTCAACACAATCTTGAAGACGGTTCGTTTCGGTCTAAAGATCGACGATCACGACTACAACACAAAGGTTGGTCAGGTTCGCAAGTTCCTCAAGGCTGGCGACAAGGTGAAGGTGATGGTTGTCTTCCGTGGTCGTGAGCAGTCAAGGCCCGAAATGGGCGTGAAGCTGCTTCAGCGACTTAGCGAAGAGGTAACCGAGTTCGGAACCGTGGAGTCAACCCCATCCATCGATGGCCGCAACATGGTCATGGTGATTGGGCCACTCAAGAACAAGGCTGAGGCAAGGGCCGAGGCGAAACGAGTTCAAAGCAAGGACTCGTCTCAGACGAGCGAAGAAGACTAAGAGGAGAGATTATGCCGAAGATGAAGACCCACTCGGGTGCCAAGAAGCGCTTCCGCTTCACCGGTAGCGGCAAGCTCATGAAGCAGCAGATCAACATGCGTCACAACCTGGAGCACAAGAGCTCCCGCAGGACGCGTCGTCTGAACCAGGACCAGGTGGTATCGCCTGCAGATTTCAAGAAGCTTAAGAAGCAACTAGGCCGCTAGGCGGAGGAGACTAAGAAAAATGGCAAGAGTAAAAAACGCAGTCAACTCACACAAGAAGCGTCGAGTTGCCCTCGAGAGGGCACACGGTTACCGTGGCCAGCGCTCAAGGCTATACCGCATGGCAAAGCAGCAGCTGCTGCACTCGTTTGTCTATGCATACAACGACCGTCGCAAGCGTAAGGGTGACTTCCGCAGGCTATGGATCAGCAGGATCAACGCTGCTGCTCGTCTGAATGGCATGACCTACAACCGTCTCATCCAGGGTTTGAACCTGGCTGGTGTCGAGGTTGACCGTCGCATCCTGGCGGACATGGCAGTTAACGACCCGGGCGCATTCGCAACGCTGGTTGCAACCGCCAAGGCCGCACTGCCAAAGGACGTAAACGCTCCAAAGGCCAGCTAGTGGCTCTTGACCCAGGTTCCGCCCGGGTCAAGGAGATTGCGCGACTTTCCCAAAAAGATGCCCGGTATGAAACCGGGCTCTTTTTGCTTGAGGGACCTCAGGGCCTCAAAGAGTTAGCGCATTATCCGGAGATCGCCCAGGAGATTCTTGTCACCGAGGAAGCCCTAAATCGCTACTCGGTCGAGATTGCCGCGCTTGAAAAGGCGGGCGTTGCAATTGAGCAAGTCTCATCACGGGTGATGGAGAAAATTTCCGACACTAAGACTCCACAGGGAGTGGTTAGCGTCGTTCACCACCTCGACCTAGAGCTTGATGAAGTCATCGAGTCTGATCCGAAACTTCTGGTTTTGCTCGATCGAATCCAGGATCCAGGCAACGCAGGGACAATCATTAGGGCGGCCGATGCCGCAGGGGCTGATGCAGTTTTGTTCTCTGAGGGTTCTGTGGATCCTTATAACCCAAAGGTTGTCAGATCAACTGCGGGCAGCCTGCTGAATGTTCCGGTCTCCATAGGTGTGGACATAGAAAGAGCAATCAGTGGCATTAGGCAAAAGGGAGTTCGGGTTTTTTCCACCAGCGCTCGCGGCGATGCGTTACCTGAGATTGCGGCCGAGGTTTTGGCAGGATCTTCTGCGTGGGTCTTCGGCAATGAGGCTGGTGGCGTTTCTGCTGAAATTGCGAAACTCGCCGACCAAACTGTCTCGATTCCGATTTATGGTTCAGCGGAGTCGCTGAATTTGGCAACCGCCGCTTCTGTCTGCCTGTATTTCACTGCCTTTGCCCAACGGGCCAATCACTAAACTTGTGCAAGTGTCCGAGCTAAGTCAATCTGAGGTAACCAAGGCGCTGCAAAGCTCCCTGGACTCACTTGCTGCCATTCAGACGGCGGACGAGCTAAAGCAGGCAAAAGGACAGCTGGTGGGTGATGCCGCACCGCTGACAAAGTTGAACTCCCTAATCAAGTCACTTCCGAATGAGAAGAAGGCTGAGGCCGGCAAAATGATGGGCCAGGCAAAAGCTGAGCTCATGCAGGCATTTGAGGCGAAGGAAGCCCAGCTAGAGAGACAAGCACGGGCAGAGCGTCTTCAGGCAGAGAAGGTCGATATCACAGCTGCCGCGAACTATCTCCAAAAGGGAGCCAGGCACCCCCTTTCGCTTCTCATGGACCAAATCAGCGACGTCTTTGTTGGAATGGGCTGGGAGATAGCCGATGGTCCTGAGCTTGAAAATGAGTGGTTCAACTTTGATGCTCTGAACTTTCACCCTGACCACCCCGCTAGGGCAATGCAGGACACCTTTTTTGTAGCTCCTGTTGAAAACCATCTGCTGCTGAGAACCCACACCTCGCCAGTTCAGGTCAGGTCGCTTCTCGAGCGCGACTTGCCGGTCTACGTTCTCTGTCCAGGTCGGGTATTTAGGACGGATGAGCTGGATGCGACACATACGCCCGTCTTCCACCAGGTTGAGGGGCTGGCGGTTGACAAGGGTCTGACAATGGCAGATCTGAGGGGAACCCTCGAGCACTTTGCTCGGGTCATGTTTGGTCCCGAGGCAAAGATCAGACTTCGACCCAGCTACTTCCCGTTCACCGAGCCAAGCGCTGAGCTTGACGTCTGGCACCCAGGCGCGAAAGGCGGCGCCAGGTGGGTTGAGTGGGGAGGCTGCGGCATGGTGAACCCAAATGTTCTGCTGGCTGCCGGCATCGACCCTGAGGTTTACTCAGGCTTTGCCTTTGGTATGGGTATTGAGCGAACCCTGATGTTTAGAAATGGCGTTCTCGACATGCACGACATGGTGGAGGCGGATGTTCGCTTCTCCAGGCAGTTTGGGCAGGTGATCTAGTGAAGGTCCCACTCAGTTGGCTCGGTGAGTTCGTAGAGCTACCAAAGGGCGCAACACCTCATGCGGTCATGGAAGATCTTGTGCGGGTTGGACTCGAGGAAGAGTCCTCAATCGGCGGCGAAATCACCGGACCTGTCGTGGTTGGCAAGGTCTTGGACTTTGTTGAGGAGCCACAGTCCAATGGCAAGACCATCCGTTGGTGCCAAGTTCAGGTTGGCCCAGACGCAGGTGACGTTCGAGGCATAGTTTGTGGCGCGAGAAACTTTGAAGTTGGCGACAAGGTTGTAGTCACACTGCCGGGTGCAGTTCTGCCGGGCGGTTTTGAAATTGCTGCCAGAAAGACCTATGGCCACATTTCCGATGGAATGATTGCCTCTGCCAAGGAGCTCAGCCTCAGTGACGACCATGACGGCATTTTGCGTCTGATCACTCTGGGACTAGACCCAGAGCTCGGGACCGATGCACTTGAGCTTCTGGGTTTGAACGAGTCTGCGGCGGAGGTCAATGTCACCCCCGACAGGGGCTACTGCTTTTCCATCAGGGGAATTGCGAGGGAGTACTCACATGCGACCTCTCGAAAATTCACGGATCCTGCATCGCTGGTAAGTCCTGCGGAGGTCTCAGGCTTTGCTTTGAAGGTGGGGGATTCGGCTCCTATTCACGGAACAGCGGGATGCTCTAACTTCTTGCTAGTTGGGGTAGAGAACATAGATGCGACCTCTCCCACGCCGAGCTGGATGGCCACCAGGCTCAAGCTAGCCGGCATGAGGTCTATCTCAATTGCCGTGGACATCACCAACTACGTCATGCTGGAACTTGGTCAGCCTCTTCACGCCTACGATCTGGACAAGCTCACCGGAGGCATTGAAGTAAGGCGAGCAAAAAAGGGCGAGAAGATAACCACCCTTGATGACAAAGAGCGTGAACTTCATGAAGAAGATCTTCTGATTACGGACGAAAGCGGTCCGATTGGCATCGCTGGCGTGATGGGTGGAGCGAGCACCGAGGTTTCAGACAGCACCACTCGGATACTCCTAGAGGCCGCAATTTTTGATCCGATTTCCATTGCCCGCTCGGCTCGCCGGCACAAGCTGCCGTCCGAGGCCTCCCGGCGCTTTGAGCGCGGGGTCGACCACAAGGTTTCTGCTTATGCCGCCGCCAGAGCAGCCCAGCTACTTATCGAGCATGCTGGAGGAAAGCTGTCGGGGCTCGGTGCCGAGTTCAAAACCAACATTGCCCCCGCGGTTATTTCAATGCCGGCTGGTTTCCCAGCCGAGCTTGTCGGCTATGAATACTCGGAAAAAGAGGTGGTCGCCGCCCTCGAGATGATTGGCTGCAACGTATCGTCAAAGGCTGGGGTCCTTGAGGTTGAGGCACCGTCATGGCGGCCAGATTTGCAGCACAAAACGGACCTTGCTGAAGAGGTTGCCAGGCTTGTCGGTTACGACAAGATTCCTGCCACGATTCCAGTAGCACCGCCTGGCCGAGGACTAACTCGAAACCAGCAGCTCCGTAGAAAAGTACTTGGTTCCCTTGTTGGGGCCGGCTTTGTCGAGGTTCTGAACTATCCGTTCTACTCGCCTGAGCAGAACTCCTGGTTCTCTCAATTGGATGCAGTTCGATTGGAGAATCCGATTCAGAGTGAGTCCGGAGAGCTGCGCAAAGAGTTGTTGCCCGGGCTACTGCAGGCTGCAGCCAGAAACCTATCCCGTGGAAGCACAAGCCTTGCTCTCGTTGAGGAGGGATCTGTCTTTTTGGCGGGTGGAAAGCCCGTTACCTCCTTGCCCGCAGGTAATGAGCGTCCAAGCGAAAAGGTGCTGAAGGAACTCGATGCAGCAATTCCCGCACAGCCAAGGCAACTGGCAGGTGTGGTGCTCGGAGACTGGGTTCCCCAGCAGCCTGGCCGGAGCGCAATTCAGGCTGGTTACGAGCATGCAATCTCTGGTCTAAAGGCTGCTCTCGGGACAATCGCTGTGGAGGTAGAACTAGCCCAGGCCGAGGTCATGGGTCTTCACCCGGGCAGGGGAGCGAAGGTCATGGTTTCGGGCAAAGAGGTCGGCATAGTGGGTGAGATTCACCCAGACATTGCCGATGAGCTTCACCTTTCTGGTCGTGTCGGCGCCTTCGAGGTTGACCTGAGCGCCGTTTTTGCACTTGCTCCAGAGTTAGTAACAGCTCAAGAGGTTGGCGTAATGCCGGCTGCCACCCAGGACCTGTCCTTGGTGGTTGACCTTGATGTCACCGCAGCAGAGCTTATGCAAACCATCAGGAGCGGTGCGGGCGAGCTGCTCGAGAAGATTTCACTCGTTGATGACTGGCGGTCAGAGAGCCTTGGCGACAAGAAGTCACTCACCTTCTCGCTGTTATTTAGGGCGCGGGACAAGACTCTCACTGCAGCAGAGGCGACGGCCGCAAAAGATGCCGCGGTTGCCATGGCAGCCAAACAGCACGGGGCGGAGCTGAGGGCATGACGATACAGGTTGCCGTTGCAGGTGCCAGCGGCTACGCAGGCGGAGAACTGCTGAGGCTGATCTCGGCACATCCAATGCTTGATTTGGGAAACGTCACGGCATTTTCCAATGCCGGGGAGAAGCTAGGGAAGTTGCAGCCTCACCTGGGAGAGTTTGCGGACAAAGTCCTCATGGAGACCACCGCTGAGAATCTCACGGGTCACGAGGTTGTGTTCCTTGCCCTGCCACACGGACAGAGCGCTGCAATTGCAAATCAGCTTCCTGAGCACATGTTGGTAATTGATTGCGGTGCAGACTTCAGGCTTCACGATCCAGCCGCCTGGCGCGACTATTACGGTGGCGAGCATGCTGGAACCTGGCCCTACGGACTCCCAGAAATGGTCACCGCTGACGGCGGAAAGCTTCGCGGCAGACTGCGCGAGCAGCGCAGGATTGCGGTTCCCGGTTGCAACGTAACAGCGGTGACTTTAGCCCTAGCTCCGGCCGCAACTGCTGACCTGATCGAGGTCGAGGACATCGTGGCAACTTTGGCTGTCGGAACCTCGGGGGCTGGAAGGGCTGCAAAGCCAGATCTATTGGCAACGGAGGTCATGGGCTCGGCCCGGGCTTACTCGGTTGCTGGTGTTCATCGACACATTCCTGAGATGCTTCAGAACCTAGCCATTGCTTCGGGAAAGCGCGGGTCAATTTCTTTCACGCCTATTTTGGTTCCAATGTCCAGGGGTATTTTTGCCTCGGTGGCCGCCAAGCCAGGGAGCCGCTTCTCAATGGAATACATCCGAGAGGTTTACCAGGATGCCTACTCAGACGAGGAATTCGTCAAGCTGCTGCCGGCAGGAGAGATTCCGCAGACCGGGGCGGTAGTCGGATCAAACATGGCGCACGTCGCCATTGAATTTGACGAGAAAGCCGGCAGAGTGCTCTTCATGTGTGCAATTGACAATCTCGTGAAGGGAACAGCGGGAGCTGCAATCCAGAGCATGAACATCGCACTTGGCTTGACAGAGCAGACGGGTCTTTCGTCAATTGGAGTTGCCCCTTGAGCGTCAGCTTTCCTCAAGGCTTCAGGGCATCAGGTGTAGTTGCGGGTTTGAAGCCAAGTGGCAAAAAGGACATCGCTCTGGTCTTGAATGAGGGTCCGATCAGTTCCGCGGCCGCCGTTTTCACTTCGAACCGCTGTAAGGCGAATCCAATTCTCTGGTCCCAAGAGGTCATCAAGTCGGGAAGCGTTAGGGCCATCGCCCTGAATTCTGGTGGGGCAAACTGCTACACCGGACCTGAGGGGTTTCAGACCACGCACGCAACAGCAGAGAAGGTTGCCGAGCTGATTGGCTCGGGCGCAGCGGAGGTTTTGGTTTGTTCCACCGGTTTGATTGGGGAGCAGCTCAACCGCGAGAAGGTGCTAGCTGGCATGGAGCTGGCGTTTGAAAACCTCGATGTCAGTGGGGGCATGGATGCTGCTGAGGCCATCATGACCACGGACACCGTTTCCAAGACTGCTACCCGAGAGGGCCAAGGCTACAGGCTCGGCGGCATGGCCAAAGGTGCAGGGATGTTGGCACCGGCTCTTGCCACCATGCTCGTGGTTATAACTACAGATGCAGAGCTCTCAGCCTCAGAGCTCGACGCTGCGCTCCGGGCAGCAACAGCATCGAGTTTCGACAGGCTCGATTCAGACGGAGCGATGTCCACCAATGATCAGGTGACCCTTATGGCATCTGGCGCCTCGGGGGTAAGACCGGAACTGGGTGAGTTCCAGGCTTTGTTGACGGACCTTTGTAAGGAATTGGCTCTGAAGTTGCTAGATGATGCGGAAGGCGCAAGCCACAACATCCACATCACCGTTTCTGAGGCCGCGAGTGAGGCGGATGCAGTTGAGGTCGGACGGGCAGTTGCGAGAAATAACTTGTTCAAGACCGCAATCTTTGGAAATGATCCGAATTGGGGACGAATTCTTGCTGCCATTGGAACCACGCAGGCTGCATTTGATCCATATGGCATTGACGTTTCGATCAACTCAGTTTTGATTTCTTCAAATGGAATGCCAGCCAGGGACCGTTCGGAAGTGGATCTCAGTGGCAAAGAGGTACTCATTGATATCAATCTCCACGCGGGAGATGCCAAGGCCACGATTGTGACAAACGACCTAACGCACGCCTACGTCGAAGAGAACAGTGCATACTCAAGCTAATGAAGCCGCAGCAGTCAGATAACGCACTAGCCAAGATCAAGGCGGAGACCCTCATTGAGTCTCTTGACTGGCTGAAGGATTTTCACGGTCGGGTAGTCGTCATCAAATTTGGCGGCAATGCGATGGTCGACGAAGAGCTTCAGCGGGCTTTTGCCCAGGACATGGCCTACCTGCGCTTTGTCGGAATCAAACCCGTCGTGGTTCACGGCGGAGGCCCGCAGATCACTGCAAAGCTTGCCGAGCTGGGAATTGAGAGCGAGTTTCGCGGAGGCCTCAGATACACCGATGAGAAGACCATTGAGGTGGTGCGGGACGTTCTGAGGAATCAGATTGGCGCAAAGCTTTCCTCCCTAATTGGAGATAGCGGTGCAGTGGCAAAGGTGCTATCCGGCGAGGATGATGACCTCTTCCGAGCTGTCAAGGTGAAGGGCAAGGGCCCTGATGGCGAGGTAGACCTTGGCCTTGTCGGGGAAGTTAGAAGCGTCAATCCCAGATGCGTTGTTCAAGCGATTGAGCGGGGAGATGTCCCAGTTATTTCAACGGTTGCTCCAACTACCCAGGGCGAGCTACTGAATGTAAATGCGGATCTTGCCGCGGCTTCCCTTGCAGTCGCACTGGGAGCTGAGAAGCTCATGGTGCTGACCGACGTTGCTGGGCTCTACGCAGATTGGCCCAACCGCGACTCACTGGTTTCCGAGATAACCGCCAATGAGCTGCGGGAGCTGATGCCCGCCTTGGAGTCTGGCATGATTCCTAAGATGCAAGCCTGTCTAGATGCCGTGGATGGTGGTGTGCCCAAGGCGCACATCATTGATGGGCGCGAGCCCCACAGCATTCTGCTGGAAATCTTCACGGCATCAGGTGTTGGCACACAGGTGACGAGGTAGTGATGACTAGACACTTTTTGAAAGATGATGACCTAACACCTGCAGAGCAGGCCGAAATAATTGAGCGGGCTATCACGCTCAAGGCCGACAGGTTTTCAGAGCGCCCATTTGCTGGGCCCCAGACCGTAGCGGTTATCTTTGACAAGACCTCAACCCGCACGCGTGTTTCCTTTGCGGTGGGGATCTCAGATCTCGGGGGAGCAGCACTGATTTTGGACACCGGGGTATCGCAGCTGGGCAAGAAGGAGTCGGTTGCTGACACTGCCAAGGTCCTGGAGCGCCAAGTCGCTCAGATTGTCTGGCGCACCTACTCCCAGAGCGGGCTTGAAGAGATGGCTGCAAACTCAAAGGTGCCAGTCATCAATGCATTGAGTGACTCCTGGCATCCTTGCCAGCTGCTTGCAGATTTGATGACCATCCGAGAGCACTTCGGAAAGACACAGGGCCTGAAGCTTGCCTATGTCGGTGACGCGGCGAACAACATGGCAAACAGTTACCTGGTGGCATGTGCACTGGCTGGCATGAGTGTTTCTGTTGCGGCTCCAGAGGGGTATCTTCCAGATCAAGAGGTTGTCTCGCGGGCAAGAGAGATTGCAGCGTTGCAAGGCGGCACTATTGAGATAACAGGTGGCCCAGGGCAGGCGGTCGAGGGTGCGAACGTCATTGCAACCGACACTTGGATATCAATGGGCATGGAAGAGGAGGCGGAAGAGCGCAAGCGCGACTTTGCCGGCTTCACCGTGGACCAGGCGCTTATGGATGCGGCGAGCAGCGATGCAGTTTTCCTGCACTGCCTACCGGCCTATCGGGGATTCGAGGTGAGCGCCGAAGTCATTGACGGACCTCGTTCACTGGTTTGGCAAGAGGCCGAGAATCGACTCCACGCCCAGAAGGCGCTAATGGCCTGGCTTGCCGAGCAAAACTAGACTTAGACAAACTCGGGTTAGGAAAAATGGCACAAAGTAGCGATGCCCTATGGGGCGGCAGGTTCGAAGGAACCACCGCAGACGCCATGGCCGCCCTGAGTAAGTCAACACACTTCGACTGGCGCCTTGCCAAATACGATCTCAGGGGCACTTCAGCGCATGTCAAGGCACTCAATGCCGCGGGCTATCTCAATGATGACGAACTCGAGGTTATTGAAAAGGCGATCAGGGAGCTCTCCAAAAGGGTCGAGGCGGGAAGCTTCAAGCCACGGCCAGAGGAAGAAGATGTTCACGCGGCACTAGAGCGCGGCCTGATTGAGATAGCAGGGAGTGAGGTTGGCGGCAAGATTCGCACGGGTCGCAGCCGCAATGACCAAATCGCAACCCTCATTCGCATGTTCATGTCCGATGCGGCAGATGCCATCGAGGAACAGATTCTCAGTTACATCGAGGCACTGAGCGGTAAGGCCGAGGAGTACATGGGCACAGCTATGGCCGGGAGGACTCATTTCCAGCACGCGCAGCCTGTTCTACTCTCACACCACCTTGCAGCCCACGCCTGGCCTCAGGTTAGGAACCTGCAGCGGTTAGAGGACTTCAGGAAGCGACTAAACAAGTCCCCCTATGGCTCTGCTGCACTCGCTGGCAACACGCTGAACCTTGATGCAGCGGCTATCGCGGAAGAGCTTGGGTTCGGTGGCACCACGGAAAACTCTATGGATGCGACTTCTGCCCGCGATCTGGTGGCTGAGTTTGCCTTCATCCTCTCCTTGGTTGCAATTGACCTATCTAGGCTCAGCGAAGAGGTCATCGCCTGGGCAACTGCGGAGTTCGGATACATCCAGCTGGATGATGCTTTTGCCACAGGCTCATCGATAATGCCGCAGAAGAAGAACCCCGACATCGCAGAGCTCGCTAGAGGCAAGACCGGCAGAATCATCGGGAACCTGACTGGCCTGCTTGCAACTCTCAAGGCGCTGCCGCTTTCCTACAACCGGGACCTGCAGGAGGACAAGGAGCCACTCTTCGATTCCTTCGACCAGCTAATGCTCGTGATGCCGGCGATGACCGGAATGGTCGCAACAATGACCTTCAACCGTGGTCGTCTGGAAGACATGGCATCGGCTGGCTTCTCACTGGCAACAGACATCGCGGAGTGGTTAGTTCGCCAGGGAGTTACTTTTAGAGAAGCCCATGAAATCTCTGGGCAGCTGGTTAGATTCTGCGAGGAGAACGGGCTGGATCTACACGAACCGACTGACGAGCAGTACCTGGAAATCTCAAGGCACCTCAAGCCAGAGGTCCGAAAGGTTCTAAGCGTATCGAGCGCAATCGAGGGGCGGAGCGGAGCCGGTGGCACATCATCGAAGCAGGTCATTGAGCAGCTGGTTCAGCTTCGCAAGCTCGTTGGGAAGGCAAAGAAGTAATGGCCACCAAGGAAACACTTGCCGCACAGTCCAACGACGGTACTTTTGGCCACATTCTCGACGAGCTGCAGTGGCGAGGGCTAGTAGCACTCTCCACCGACGAAAAAGAACTCCGTGAGGCTCTCGATAGCCCCATGACCTTCTACTGCGGTTTTGACCCCACGGCCCCCAGTCTTCACCTGGGAAACCTCGTTCAGCTACTGACAATGCGAAGACTTCAGCTGGCAGGTCACAACCCGCTTACATTGGTCGGCGGTGCTACCGGGCTGGTCGGCGACCCAAAGCCAAACTCAGAGCGAACCCTCAATGACCGGGAGACGGTGGCTCAGTGGGTGGAGAAGCTTGCCGAGCAGAATCGTAGGTTTCTAGATTTTGAAGGCAAAAACAAAGCCCAGATGGTCAACAACCTCGACTGGACCAGCGAATACAGCGCAATTGACTTTCTCAGGGAGATTGGCAAGCACTACCGAGTCGGAAAGATGATTTCCAAGGATGCGGTCTCGGCAAGGCTCAACTCGGAGGCTGGCATCAGTTACACCGAATTTTCTTACCAAATAATGCAGGGGCTTGACTTCTTAGAGCTCTACCGCCGCTATGGCTGCACCATGCAAACAGGTGGTAGTGATCAGTGGGGCAACCTAACCTCGGGCACCGATCTCATTCATAGGGTTGAGGGAAAGAGTGTGCACCTAATCGCCACTCCTTTGATCACTAACGCGGACGGCAAGAAGTTCGGCAAGAGCGAGGGAAATGCCATATGGCTGGACAGCGAACTAACTAGCCCCTATGCGATGTATCAGTTCTGGCTCAATACCGATGATGCCGATGTGATCGACCGCCTCAAGGTCTTCACCTTCCTAACCCGCGCTGAGATTGCCGAGTACGAAAAGCAGGTCGCGAGCGAACCCTTCAAGCGCGAGGCTCAGCGAAGGCTTGCTCTCGAGGTGACGGAGCTTGTGCACTCCAAGCAGGAGGCCGAGAGTGCCAGGGACGCTTCCCTTGCCCTTTTTGGAAGCGGTGACCTGTCAACTTTGGACGAGAAGACCCTTCGGTCGGCGCTCGCCGAACTCCCGACTGCGGCGCTCAAAAAGGGTGCCTCGATTGTGGAGGCGCTCGTTGCAACCGGACTGGCCGAGTCCAACTCAGTCGCTAGAAGGGCTATTGAGCAAGGTGCGGTGAGTGTGAACAAGGAGAAGATTTCGAGCGAGGACGATGAGCTGGGGCAACTTGGCAGCATGCCCCTTGCCGTGATTTCAAAGGGAAAGAAGAACCTTGCGGGCATCTTCTTTTCCCGCTGACACGCCCGAAAAACATTTATTTGACACGTTTACCAAAACGTAACTATGCTTTTGCAGGTTGTCCATAGCCGTGGGCATCTCGCAGAGATTCCCGGCTCAAGCACAACAGTTCTAGTCCCTTCGATATTGGCCCTTGTGGCCCATGTTTTTGGCGTCTAGGATTTAGGTCCGCAGATTGCTTTTCTGCCCCGAAATTTCAGGGAAACCAGGGATTGCGGTGGAGGCAAGAAATCTGTAGGATTGTGAAGTTGCTCTGGAGAGGACCCGAGAGGGAAATTTCAGAAGCATCCGATCTTTGAGAACTCAACAGCGTGCACAATGTCGATGCCAAAAATCCTCGGCTAGAACTTCGGTTCTAGTAGAGATTCCTTTTGGATAAAGACGAATTGTCAGTAGACAGTTCATTAGCCAAATCAAATTGATCACCTCATTTCCGAGGTGTTCGTAAAGCTTGGCCTCTTATGAGGCCAAACAATTCTTTACGGAGAGTTTGATCCTGGCTCAGGACGAACGCTGGCGGCGTGCTTAACACATGCAAGTCGAACGAGGTCCATCCGATCTTCGGATTGGTGAAGACCTAGTGGCGAACGGGTGCGTAACACGTGAGAAACCTGCCCCGGTCTCTGGGATAACAGTTGGAAACGACTGCTAATACCGGATGCCGTCGGACCGTCGCATGGCGGACCGACGAAAGGGTTACCGGATCGGGAGGGTCTCGCGGCCTATCAGCTTGTTGGTGAGGTAACGGCTCACCAAGGCATCGACGGGTAGCTGGTCTGAGAGGATGATCAGCCACACTGGGACTGAGACACGGCCCAGACTCCTACGGGAGGCAGCAGTGGGGAATATTGCACAATGGGCGCAAGCCTGATGCAGCAACGCCGCGTGAGGGATGACGGCCTTCGGGTTGTAAACCTCTTTTAGCAGGGAAGAAGCGAAAGTGACGGTACCTGCAGAAAAAGCACCGGCTAACTACGTGCCAGCAGCCGCGGTAATACGTAGGGTGCAAGCGTTGTCCGGAATTATTGGGCGTAAAGAGCTCGTAGGCGGTTTGTCACGTCTGCTGTGAAAATCCAAGGCTCAACCTTGGACTTGCAGTGGGTACGGGCAGGCTAGAGTGCGGTAGGGGAGATGGGAATTCCTGGTGTAGCGGTGGAATGCGCAGATATCAGGAGGAACACCAATGGCGAAGGCACATCTCTGGGCCGTAACTGACGCTGAGGAGCGAAAGCGTGGGGAGCGAACAGGATTAGATACCCTGGTAGTCCACGCCGTAAAC
>JAYORB010000006.1:0-12975 GCA_038123155.1 Aquiluna sp.
AAGAAAGTGGCTGATTCCCTGGACGCTGATACAATCTAAGCGCTCTGGGTTAGCCCAGACATGGTGGGTATAGCTCAGTCGGTAGAGCGCCTGGTTGTGGTCCAGGAGGCCGCGGGTTCAAGTCCCGTTACTCACCCCAATTAGCTTGCGGCTCGCTCCAAAATCAACTCTCTAACCCTTGCGGCATCAACCTGGCCGCCCATGGCCTTCATCACGGCACCAATCACGGCACCCGCAGCCTGAACCTTGCCCTCGCGAATCTTCTCCAGAACATCTGGCTGTTCGCTAAGTGCCTTATCGATTGCTGCAATCAATGCACCTTCGTCAGTGACTACCTTGAGGCCGCGCTTTTCAATTACCTGCTCGGGCTCACCCTCGCCAGCGACAACTCCAGCAACAACCTCACGAGCCATGCGATCGGTTAGCTCTCCGGCATCGATCAGCTTCTGGATGGCGGCGACCTGGGCTGGAGTTATGGCTAGCTCGCTGGGACTTAGGTCTTGGGCATTGGCCTGCCTTGAAAGCTCGCCAGTCCACCACTTCCTGGCTGCCTGAGGTGTAGCACCGGCAGCCACGGTGGCCTCAACCTGATCCAGCAGATCTCCGTTAACTACATCCCTAAACTCAAGGTCGCTGAAGCCCCACTCCTGTGCCAAACGCTTGCGGCGCTGCTGGGGATTTTCTGGCAGAGTCTCACGAATTGACTCAATCCAGCTTGCCTCCGGTTCCACTGGAACTAAGTCTGGCTCTGGGAAGTAGCGGTAGTCATCGGCATCGGACTTTGGTCTGCCCGCTGAGGTGTAGCCACGATCCTCATGCCAATGACGGGTCTCCTGTGTGATCGTTCCGCCTGCATCGAGTATGTGAGCCTGGCGCTGAATTTCATAGCGCACCGCATTTTCGACACTTCTAATGGAGTTGACGTTCTTGGTCTCTGTCCTGGTGCCAAGCTTCTCCTGACCCTTGGGCCTGAGGGATACGTTTGCGTCGCACCTAACGTTGCCTCGCTCCATCTTGGCGTCTGAGACATCCATCGCCTTGACAATGTCGCGAATGCTTCTGACGTAGGCGGCAGCAAGCTCCGGTGCATTTGCCCCAGCCCCAAAAACCGGCTTGGTGACGATTTCGACGAGAGGAACGCCGGCGCGATTGAAGTCAACAAGGGAGTATTCCGCTCCCTGAATTCGACCGGTTGCCCCTCCGACGTGAGTTAGCTTCCCTGCATCCTCTTCCATGTGCGCCCGCTCGATGAGAACCTCAAATACTTCCCCGCTGGAGATTTCAACATCAAGCTTTCCCTCGAAGGCAATTGGTTCGTCATACTGAGAAGTCTGAAAATTCTTTGCAAGGTCTGGGTAGAAGTAGTTTTTCCTTGCAAATCTCCCACTCGGAGCGATCTCGCAGCCGAGGGCTAGTCCAATGGCAATAGAAGACTCGACTGCTTTCTTGTTTACTGCCGGCAGGGCACCAGGAAGCCCAAGACATATGGGGCAAACGTTTGTATTTGGCTCGGAACCAAAGACATTAGCGCAGCCACAAAACATCTTGCTCTTCGTGTTGAGCTCGACGTGAACCTCAAGCCCAATGACGACCTCAAACTTCTCAATCGCCTGATCAAAATCCATGAGAGGTTCTTTAGCCACGGTTTCCCTCCAATCCTGGAGCCTGAGAGATGAGAGGAGCACCCCACTGATTCACGTAAAGCTTTTCAATTAGTGCAGCAACCTGATACATAAGTGCGTCTTGCTTTGCAGGAGCCAGAATTTGAACACCCGATGGGAGTCCATCTTCTTCTGCCAGCCCATTGGGAACTGACATGCCCGGTATGCCGGCAAGATTTGCGGGAATGGTCGCGATGTCGTTTAGATACATCGCCAATGGGTCATTGACTTTTTCACCGATCTTGAACGCAGTGGTTGGTGCAGTCGGCGTAAGCAAAACATCTACCTTGCTGAAGGCATTCTCGAGATCCTGCTGAATCAAGGTGCGGACCTTTTGAGCGGAGCCATAGTAGGCGTCGTAGTAGCCGGAGGAAAGCGCGTAGGTTCCGAGGATGATTCTGCGCTTTACCTCTGGACCAAAGCCTGCCTCACGCGTTGCCGCCATTACCCGCTCGATAGTCGGATTACCCTCTGGTTCAACTCTCAGTCCAAATCTCACAGAGTCAAACCTCGCGAGGTTGCTGGAGGCCTCAGCAGGGAGAATCAGGTAGTAGGCAGCGACTGAATACTCGAAACTCGGGCAGTCAACCTCGACAACCTCAACACCCTCTGCAGTCAGCTTGGAAATTGTGTCATCAAAACACTTCTTCACGCCTGGCTGGAAGCCATCTGCGCTCAGCTGCTTCACAACTCCCACTCTGAGGCCCTTGAAGTCTGCTGCTCTCACTGCATCAGCCATAGAGCCAAGTGACTCTGGAAGTGATGTGGAGTCGTGGGGATCGTGGCCAGAAATGACATCCTGCAACAGGGCCGCATCCAGCACGGTGTTGGCCACGGGTCCCACTTGATCAAGCGAGCTTGCTAGCGCAATCAATCCATACCTAGAAACTGCCCCGTAGGTTGGCTTGGCTCCTACAGATCCTGTGACCGCCGCTGGGAAACGGATTGAGCCTCCGGTGTCGCTTCCAAGAGCCAATGGAGCTAGGTGACCCGAGACTGCCGAGGAAGACCCACCCCCACTTCCTCCGGGGATTCTCTCTAGGTCCCAGGGGTTTCGAGACGGGCCATAGGCCGAATACTCGGTTGAGGAACCCATTGCGAACTCGTCCATGTTGGTCTTTCCCAGAATCGGAAGTCCGGCAGCGCGAATCTTCTTAACGACGGTCGAGTCGTATTGGGGAACCCAGCCCTCCAGGATTTTGGATCCTGCGGTCGTGGGGGCGTCAGTTGTAGTCAGATTATCTTTGACGGCAATTGGAACACCGTGCAGGGCTGAGTGGCGCTTGCCACCGGCGAGATCGCTATCTGCCTGCCTGGCGAAACTGACTGCATTCTCGCGCTTCAGGTGTAGGTAGCTAAGTGTCAGATCGTTGAGTTTTTCCGCGCGGTCAAAAAAGGCCTCAGTCACTTCTAGCGAGGAAACCTCTTTTGACTCGATGAGTGTTGCCAGCTCACTTGCAGACTTGGTTATTAGCTCGCTCAAGTTTTAGTCCTCATCCAAAATCGCTGCAACTTTGAATCTTCCCTCTGCGCTATCAGCAGCTCCCGATAGGGCCTGCTCCTGTGAAAGGGAGGGGGCAACTTCGTCCTCGCGGAACACGTTGCTCATTGGGATTGGGTGACTTGTCGGAACTACATCGCCGCTGACAGCCTTGTTGACAGTGGCAACGGAGTCAACAATGACCCCGAGCTCCCCTGAAAGCTTTTCAACCTCATCCTCGGTCACCAAGATTCTGGACAATGACGCAAGATGGCGGACAAGATCGGGGGTGATTTCAGACATACCTAAGCTCAATTCACTGGTTTGCTTGTCAAAAACCCAAGTCTAGTTTGTGGCGGCGGTCAACTTTGCAATAAATGCGCTCTCGTCGATGACCTCGACGCCCAGTTGTTCCGCCTTCTGGAGCTTTGAGCCTGCCCCGGGTCCCGCCACAACAAAAGAAGTCTTCTTGGATACCGAACTGGCGGCTTTGCCGCCGAGCTCGATGATCTTCGCTTCGGCCTCATCGCGGGTCATTTGGCTCAATGTTCCGGTTACAACAATGGACATCCCGCTAAAGGGGCCTTCGCTGGTTCCTGAGCCCGGACCCAGATGACCTGGAATGGCTAGCTGTACCCCCGCTTGTCCCCAGCGACTAACTATTTCCTGGTGCCAAGGCTCTTCCCACCATTGGATGATCGAGCTTGCAAGTGTCGGACCAACCCCTTCGACCTCTGAAAGCTCAGTTTCGGTGGCGGTGAAAATGGCATCTAGTGAGCCGAAGTGATTGCAGAGCGCCCTGGCAGCTACCGGGCCTACGTGGCGAATGGAGAGTGAAACAAGTATTCGCCAGAGGTCTCGGTTCTTAGCCTCCTCGAGGTTCGCGAGGAGCTTGATCGCGACCTCACCTGGCTGACCGTCCTTCTTGCGGAAGAAGTCGGTGACCTTTGGGTTGCCCTCAGCGTCGTGCTTGGGAAGGCCAGTATCGGGATCGAGCACGTAACTCCTAATTGGGAGTAGCTGCTCGATGGTGAGATCGAATAGATCCGCCTCAGACTTCAGGGGCGGCTCCTTTGGCTCGATTGGCTGAGTCAATGCTGCCGCACTAACGTAACCAAGCGCCTCGATGTCCATGGCCGCCCGGGAGCCGATGTAAGCAATGCGTTCTCTCAGCTGCGCCGGGCAACTCCGAGCATTTGGGCAACGCAGATCAACATCGCCCTCGGCTGCTGGTGCGAGCTCGGATGAGCACTCCGGGCACTGAGAGGGCATTTGAAACTCTCTTTCGGCTCCCGTTCTGAGGGCCGTGACCGGACCGAGGATCTCAGGTATGACATCTCCAGCCTTCCGAAGGACAACGGTGTCGCCTATGAGTACACCCTTGGACCGCACCTGATCTTGGTTGTGGAGGGTTGCAAACTCAACCTCACTACCCGCCACCTTTACGGGCTCGAGAACCGCGAAAGGTGTAGCCCTACCGGTGCGACCAATGGAAACTCGAATATCGAGCAGCTTCGTGTTCACCTGCTCGGGCGGGTACTTATAGGCGATGGCCCAGCGTGGTGCTCGAGATGTTCTACCCAGCTTGCTTTGCCGGGTCAGCTCATCAACCTTGATCACCACACCATCTATTTCGTGCTCAATCTTGTGTCGAGCATTCTCAAGCTGCTCGATGTACTTGTAGGCCTCCGCGACGTTCTGAACGACTGCGTACTTGTCGGTGGTGGGAAGACCCCAGGAGCTCAAGAGCTCATAGACCTCACTCTGATTGGAAACTTCTGTACTCCAGGCTCCAAACCCATGCACCAGCATTTGCAGTGGTCTTTGGGCGGTGATGTTGGGGTCCTTCTGTCGAAGCGACCCTGAAGCCGAGTTCCTTGGGTTTGCAAAGGGCTTTCCGCCAGATGCAACGATGCTCTCGTTTAGTTGAGCAAATGCGGCCAGCGGAAAGAAGACCTCACCGCGAATCTCAACCTGATCTGGGTGATTCGTGCCCCTCAAGACATGCGGGATGGTGCCTATCGTCTTTATGTTGGCCGTGACGTCCTCTCCGACCTCACCGTCTCCTCTGGTTGCAGCAGAAACCAGCTTTCCCTCTTTGTAAGTAAGGGAAACTGCCAGTCCATCTATCTTCGGCTCGCAAAGGTATGGCCCACCACCTGCCCGCTGGTCCCAGGCAAGAAGGTCCTCAAGGGAAAAGGCATTGTCCAGAGAGAGCATGGGCTCAAGATGGCGATGAGGAGCAAAGAGCGAGGTTGCTTCTCCCCCTACCCTCGCCGTCGGCGAGTTCTCCGCAAGCTCAGGGTTGTCTCGTTCGAGATCTCTTAGTTCTCTCTCGAGGGCGTCATACTCGGCATCAGAAACAAGCGACTCGTCTTCTTGGTAGTAGGAGGCTCTGTAGCGCTCGATTAGGGCTCTGAGCTCCTCAGCGCGCTCGGCCTTAGACAACTGCGGCTTCCGCGCTCTTGGTGCTGTCAATGGTGGTTTGGCCTAGGACTCTCGTGCCGAGGTAGATGACGGCTGTCTGACCAGGTGCGACGCCGTAGAGAGGCTCTTTGAGCCTAATTACCAGCTGCTTTCCTACAACGGCTGCCTCGGCTGGAACGGTGTCACCGTGAGCCCTGACCTGAACCTCGCAATCGAAGAACTCCCCTGAATTCTCGGGCGCCTTGCCACACCACGAGTAGCGGCTCCCGGATAGCTCTGAAATCTGCAGCGCAGCCTCGGGGCCAACCACGACCTCGGAGGTCTTGGGCCTGATCTCGAGCACGTAACGTGGTTTACCATCCGCTGCGGGACGACCAAGCTTGAGGCCCTTGCGCTGACCAATTGTGAAGCCAACATGACCATCGTGTTCTCCGACCACTTCACCCTGCTGGTCGATTATCTGCCCTGGGCTGGATGGCACGAAGTCTCGCAGCCACTCTCTTGTGTCACCCTCAGGTATGAAGCAGATGTCGTAGCTATCTGGCTTATTTGCGACCGTGAGTCCGCGCTCGGAAGCTTCCTTGCGAACCAAATCCTTTGAAGCAGTCGCGCCCAACGGGAACATCGCATGGGCCAATTGCTCTTGAGTGAGAACCCCAAGGACATAACTTTGATCTTTAGCCATTGCTAAGGACCTGTGCAGCTCCAGATTGCCCTCTGAGTCCTCGGAAATGCTCGCATAGTGACCAGTGCCAACCGCATCAAAACCGAGTGCCAGGGCTCTCTCAAGAAGGGCTGCAAACTTGATCCGCTCGTTGCATCGCATGCATGGGTTTGGAGTTCGCCCTGCCTGATACTCCGCAACAAAGTCGTCAACTACATCAATCTTGAATCTCTCTGAGAAGTCCCAAACATAAAAGGGAATCCCAAGCTTCTTTGCCGCCCTCTGGGCATCCATAGAGTCTTCGATTGTGCAGCAGCCCCGGGAGCCAGTGCGCAGAGTCCCCGGCATTCGGGATAGAGCTAGATGAACGCCTACCACCTCGTGACCCTCGTCGACCAGGCGCGCAGCAGCAACGGCGGAGTCAACCCCGCCACTCATGGCTGCTAAAACCTTCACCTGATAAGTCTAATTTGCGCTCTGGGCGCTCTGTGAGGCCACTAAGGCTCCTGGGTGAATCTTGACCATCGCCCTAATAAAGCTTTCTACGTCCTCCTTGCAGGTGGTGTGCCCGAGGGTGACCCTCAGACAGGCTCCGGCCAGTTCCTCGGAGTAGCCCATCCCTAGCAGCACATGAGAGGGGCCCAAAACCCCCGCTTGGCAGGCGCTACCGGCCGAGACACTAACTCCCTCCTGATCAAGCAAGAAGAGAAGATTGTCGCTCTGGGCCCCAGGGAAGATGATGTGCGAATTGTGCTGAACGCGGTCGGAATCCCCTGCTGTGATGATTGCGCTTGGTATCCGGTGAGACATCTCAGCCTCAATCAGATCCCTGAGTTCCTCGAGTCTTGACTGCCTGCTCTGCATCTCGTCTACCGCCTCTTCACAGGCAGCACCTAGTGCTGCTGCTAATGGGTAGTTCATCGTGCCAGACCTTAGGCCACGCTCCTGGCCGCCGCCGTGAAGCAGGTTCACCGGCGAAAAGTCTCTCGAGACCACAAGTGCGCCAACCCCAATCGGTGCTCCGAACTTATGGCCTGAAATGCTCATGGCGGTAAGGCCCGAGGCTGAAAAGTCGATCTGGACATGCCCAACTGCGGCTATCGCATCGCTGTGGACAGGAATGTCATAGGCCTTTGCGATACTGCAGGCACGTGGAATGTCGGTGATCACGCCTGTTTCGTTGTTGACCCACATCAGGCTAATAAAGGCGACCTCTTCATGCCGTTGGCTGAGGATTCGCTCCAGTGCGTCGAGATCAACCATTCCGGTCGGCAAAACCGGAACATGGACAACCTCGGCACCCTCGTGAGCCACCAGCCAGTCAATTGGGTCAAGCAGGGCATGGTGCTCGGTTGCGGCTGTCACGATCACCTTTCGCTTTGGGTTCTCAGCTCTTGCCCAATAGATTCCCTTGACTGCCTGGTTGTTGGCTTCCGTGCCGCCGGATGTGAAGATGATCTCGCTTCGATTCGCACCAAGTGCTTTTGCGACCTGGTCTCTGGCATCTTCCAAGATGGCTCTGGTGTCCTGCCCGTGGCCGTGGACTGAGGATGGGTTTCCCAGGTGCTGAAGAGCCCTGTTCAGCGCCTCCAGCGCAACCTCTCTGCAAGGGGTTGTGGCGGCGTGGTCTAGGAACACGGGCATAACCCAAGTGTATTTGAGGGCTTTGGAAAGCAAAGACCTATAGCCTTTGTTGAAAAGGCAGTATGTTGGCGCAAAAATCTCAAGACCTCGCACCCCTGGGTATGACCTTGCTCGACGGTGGTGGGGTCTTTGGTGTTTGGTCAGAAACTGCGAGCGCCGTAAAGCTTCACATTCTCGACCCGGAAGACACGGGCACAAGCATTCATGAGATACCTCTTGAGCAATCCGATGGTGGGATCTGGACCGCAGGAGATGACCGACTCAAGCGGGGCATCAAATACGTCCTACGTGCTGAGGGACCAGAGGGTCCAAGGCATGCATTCAACCCAGAGCGCAATCTTCTGGACCCCTACGCTCGAGGACTAGTTCGCGAGAGTCACAAGAGCTACCACTGTGTTGCCGTTGACACCAACTTCGACTGGGAAGGCGTAGAGCGACCTAACACTGAGCTTGGCAAAACAATTATTTATGAGGCACACGTCAGAGGGCTCTCGAGGGTCAACCCCGCTATCCCAGAGGACATCCGCGGCTCCTACGCAGCGCTTGGACACCCAGCAACCATTGACCACCTAACCTCTTTGGGAATCACCGCAGTAGAGCTGCTGCCCATTCAGGCCTTTATTTCAGAGCCCAGGCTTGTGAACCTCGGGCTCATCAATTACTGGGGATACAACACCATCAATTTCTTCACTCCCCACATGCGTTACGCATCGGAAGCCAAGCGCGCTCAAGGCCCGGAGGCCATGCTCCTTGAGCTAAAGACTGCCATCAGGGAGCTCCACCGCGCAGGCATTGAGGTGATTCTGGATGTGGTCTACAACCACACAGCGGAGGGCGGCCACAAGGGCCTGACCTACTCCTACCGCGGTCTTGATAACTCCAGCTACTACCGCCAGGATGACCAGGGGAACTATCACGACACCACAGGGTGCGGTAACTCGCTAAATTTCGGTCAGCCAATGGTGCAACGGCTTATGCTCGACAGCCTTCGCTACTGGGTTGAAGAGCTGAAGATTGATGGCTTCCGCTTTGACTTGGCAGCAACTTTGGCAAGGGACGAAAACAATCACTTCAACCCTGAGCACCCGGTTCTCAGGGCAATGCAGGACGACCCTGTCATCAGCTCCGCAAAGCTAATTGTTGAACCCTGGGACGTTGGGATGGGCGGCTGGCAGACAGGTAACTTCCCTCCCGGATTCCCAGAGTGGAATGACCGCTTCCGCGACTCAGTAAGAAAGTTTTGGCTTCAAGATGTTGCCTCCTACCGTTCCTCCGGCAACCACCACAACGGTGTCCAGGAGATGGCAAGTCGCATTTCGGGCTCCCAAGATGTGGTGAGTGAGGGTTCTCCGCTTGGAACCGTGAACTTCATAACCGCACACGATGGTTTCACGCTCTGGGACCTGGTCTCCTACAACGTCAAGCAGAACTCAGCCAACGGCGAGGGAAACCGTGACGGCGGCAACAACAACCTCAGCTTCAACCACGGTCACGAGGGAGAGACCTCGCAGAGTTCCGTAAATTTCGCAAGGCGGAAGGCCGCCAGAAACCTCATGGGTACGCTGCTGCTGTCATCGGGTGTCCCGATGATCACCGCTGGCGACGAAAGATTGAAGACCCAGGGTGGGAACAATAACGCCTACTGTCAAGACAACGTAATCACTTGGCAGAACTGGGATCAGGATCCTCACAGGCTCGATTTCCAAAAGACTGTCTCGCACCTAATCAAACTCCGCCAGGAGATCCCCGCACTGCGATCAAGAGTCTTCACAAAGCTAGATGAGCCAACAAAGGATCATGACCAGATGCTCTGGTTCTCGGTCCGCGGTGATGAGATGACTATTGAGGACTGGCACAACCCGGAGCGCAGGACCATTCAGCGCCTGACCTATCACCTCATGAACGATGGAACCAAGCAGGGGGTGCTGCTGGTAGTAAACGGCACGGAAGCCATCAAGAACGTTGCACTACCAAAGCCCAAGGACGCTGCCGGCTTTGAACTGCTTTGGGATTCGGCACTGGAACTTCCGCCCACAAGAGACCTCGTTTTGGCCCCTGGGGCCAAGCTCCGTATGGTCGAAACCAGCATGCAGCTATTTCGGGTTATCTAGCTGGGCGGGGCTTTTTCTTTGGTTATGGCCCCGGGCCTTAGTAAATTGGGGTGGTGGATAAAGCTGAATACGCGGTTGGGCGCTTCCCAATAGTTGCTACCTGGCCGGTCGTTGACGGTGGCCGATACCCCGTCAAGGCATTTGAGGGTGAGGTTCTTGAATTTGGAGCCACCGCATTCAGAGAGGGCCACGACAAGCTAGCAGTCGAGCTTGTGCTCACCTCACCCGCTGGCAAAGCCACTCGCCAAAGGATGCAACCGGGAAAGCCTGGGCTTGATCAGTGGATCACGAAAGTCCAGCTAACCGAGGTTGGCACCTATCGCTACCAGATATCTGCCTGGGACGATGAGTTTGCCTCGTGGGAGCATGCCACCGGGGTAAAACTCGAGGCTGGCGTGGATGAAGAGTTGATGATCCTTGAGGGGAAAAACCTAATCAGCCGAATTGCAGCGGGCAAGGCGAAGACCATCGCTCAAGAGTTCGATGCAGTCATCAAGATTTTCGAAGACAAAAAACTCAAGCCGCAGGAGAAGTTTGAGAAGGCACTCGCCTCAGGGTTATCCGACCTTGCGAACAAGCACCCGCTGCGCGAGCGTGAGACTCTCTCCGACGCTGTGTCGATCCTCTGCGAGAGAAAGCTTGCGGGAAGCGGAAGTTGGTATGAGTTCTTCCCACGTTCAGAGGGTGCAAAGCAGAACCGTGATGGCAGCTGGGTCTCGGGAACATTCAAGAGCGCAACAAAGAGCCTTCAACGCGTTGCGGATATGGGATTTGAGGTTCTCTACCTCCCGCCCATCCACCCAATCGGAATAACCCACCGCAAGGGAAAGAACAACACCCTAGTTGCGGACAAGGGAGACCCTGGTTCCCCCTGGGCAATCGGGAGTAAAGAGGGTGGCCATGACACCGTTCATCCCGACCTTGGAACCGAAAAGGACTTTGCGGCGTTTGTGAAGGCCGCAGGCAAGCTTGGTATCGAAGTTGCGATGGACCTGGCTCTTCAGGCCTCGCCCGACCACCCATGGGTGAAGACAAACCCGGAATGGTTCACCACCAGGGCCGACGGGACTATCGCATACGCAGAGAACCCTCCAAAGAAATATCAGGACATCTACCCGATCAACTTTGACCAGGACCCACAGGGTATCCACGGCGAGGTCATGAGGGTTTTGGAGAAGTGGATTTCCCTCGGGGTAAAGATCTACAGGGTCGATAACCCCCACACCAAAACCGTTGAGTTTTGGCAAAAGCTGATTGCCGAGGTCAACGCCAAGCACCCCGAGGTCATCTTCCTTGCAGAGGCATTTACGCGCCCAGCGATGATGCATACGCTTGGAAAAATCGGGTTCCAGCAGTCCTACTGCTACTTCTCATGGCGCAATACGAAGAATGAGCTAACCGGCTACCTGAACGAACTGGCGCACGAGTCTGCAGACTTCTTTAGGCCGAGTTTCTGGGTGAATACCCCCGACATCCTCACCGAATATTTGCAGTTTGGTGGCAGGCCAGCGTTCAAGATTCGCGCCACCATCGCAGCCACCGCCGGCCCCAGCTGGGGAATGTATTCAGGCTTTGAGCTTTACGAGGCGGTTGCTCGTCCCGGCAGCGAAGAGAATATCGACAACGAAAAGTATGAATACAAGGCACGTGACTTTGTAGGCAGTGAGGATAGGGGCGTGAGCCTCGCGCCTCGCATCAGGCTGCTCAACAAGATTCGCAAGGAAAACCCTGCGCTGGGTCAGCTGAGAAACATCACCACCCACTACAGCGACGATGAGCAGATCTTGGTTTTCGCAAAGCGGCTGGAACCCGAGTTCAACTCGGGCAAGGACAACACAGTGATAGTGGTTGTGAACACCGACCCGCACTCTGTTCGAGAGACCATGGTGCACCTCGACCTATCGGCTCTTGACCTCCCACACAGCTTCGAAGTTGAGGACCTAATCTCGGGTAAGAAGTTCAGCTGGGGCGAGCACAACTTTGTTCGCCTCGATTCCTTCAGTGAACCTGCCCACGTCCTCAGGGTGGTGCGATGAGGCTCGATGACTCGGTTTATGAGCAGCTTGCCCACGGTTCTCATCACTCGCCGCACGATTTCTTAGGCATTCACCCAGAGGGTAAAGGCTGGGTGATCCGAGCTCTCAGGCCACTTGCAAAGTCAGTGACTGCAAAGACAAAGACCAAGTCCATCGTTCTTGAGCATGTCCATGCAGGAGTATGGGAAGCAAGGGGAAAGATCAAGGCTCCCGACTACAGGCTGATTACTGCCTACGAGGGGTCTACGTGGGCTACAGCAGACTCTTACAGCTTCCTACCCATGATTGGCGAGCTGGACCTACACCTGATTGCGGAGGGGCGTCACGAGGAACTCTGGAGGGTACTCGGCTCACATGTCATTGAGACGAAGGACGCGATAGGAAAGATTTCTGGAGTCAGCTTCAAGGTCTGGGCACCCAATGCATCTGCAGTCCGGGTGGTTGGTGACTTCAACTCCTGGGACGGGACAGAGCATGCAATGCGTTCGCTTGGCTCGAGCGGTGTTTGGGAGCTGTTTATTCCAGACCTGGGACCAGGAACGCTCTACAAGTATCAGATTCGGACTCGTCATGGTCAGTGGATTACGAAGATTGACCCAATGGCGCGGAGCTTTGAGATTCCTCCTGCAACTTCATCCATTGTTGAAAAATCGAGCTACAGCTGGGGTGACGGGGCTTGGATGAAGCAGCGAGCTAAGCGCGATGCAATGCGCTCCCCCATGTCTACCTACGAGCTACACCTCGGCTCGTGGCGAGGGGCAAAGAACTATCGTGAGCTGGCGCCAGAGCTAATTGGACATGTCAGATACCTTGGTTTCACGCACGTAGAGTTCATGCCTCTTGCGGAGCACCCTTTTGGTGGTAGTTGGGGCTATCAGGTCACCGGCTATTTCGCACCGACCTCTCGATTTGGGACCCCAGATGACTTTAGATATCTGGTTGACCAGCTCCA
>JAYORB010000006.1:13075-35419 GCA_038123155.1 Aquiluna sp.
GTGGCATCGATGCTCTACCTGGATTACTCACGCGAAGATGGCGAGTGGTTACCAAATGTCTACGGCGGCAGAGAAAACCTTGACGCGATCAGCTTCCTGCAAGAGGCAAATGCGACTGCGTATCGTAGAAACCCCGGCATCATGATGATTGCTGAGGAGTCAACCGCTTTCGCGGGCGTGAGCTCCCCCACTGACACAGGTGGTCTGGGCTTTGGGTTCAAGTGGAACATGGGCTGGATGCACGATTCCCTGCAGTACATCGAGAGAGACCCGATGTATCGCTCTCACCACCACGGAGAAATAACCTTCTCGATGCTCTACGCCTATGACGAGAAGTTCGTGCTGCCGATCAGCCATGACGAGGTAGTCCACGGCAAGGGGTCGCTACTGGCCAAGATGCCCGGTGACCACTGGCAGAAACTTGCAAACATGCGCGCCTATCTGGCGTTTATGTGGACTCACCCGGGGAAAAAGCTGCTTTTTATGGGCCAGGAGTTTGCCCAACCATCTGAGTGGAGCGAATCCAGGGAGCTTGATTGGTGGCTCACTGACCATGCCCCTCACCGGGGCATCCAGCAACTGGTGGCGGATTTGAATTCCCTTTATGCCAAGCATCCCGAGCTTTGGGAGCTAGACCATGACCCTGCAGGTTTCCGCTGGATCGATGGCGGTGATGCCAACAGAAATCTACTGAGCTTCATCCGAGAGGATTCTTCTGGTAACCAACTAGTGGTGATTGTCAATTTCGCAGGCAACCCTCACCACGATGTCGTGTTGGGTGTTGACAATGCAGGTGACTACCGGGAGCTTCTCAATACCGACGCTGAGACCTACGGAGGCTCCGGGCACGGAAACCTTGGCAAGATATCAACAAGCTCGATTCACTCGCATGGAAGCCCGAACTCGCTTGTACTGAGCGTGCCGCCGCTTGGCGCCTTGGTTCTCCAGAAGATCTAGAACATTAGCGATGCCAGGCGCCTACGGGCTGCTAGCACTGCAGGGTGGTCGTTTCCCAAGATCATAAAAAGCTTCAAGAGTCTGTCTCTGATTTCATCGCGGTCTTCGATGCGCTCCGCGAAGAGCCCAAGCAGGTGCTCAAAGGCTCCTTCGGCATTGTTTGACCCCAAGAGTTGGTCAGCGCCAAGCATCGCTGCCTCGAGCTCCGAAAGCTTTTCCTGGCCTTGGAGGCGCATCATCAGCTCGACCTGCGCGAGGCCGGCATGAGCTTCCTGGTCGTTTGGATACTCGACCAAAATCTTTTCGTAGGTTGACTTTGCACCCTGGAGGTTCCCCTCCTCGATCAGGGCAAAAGCCGCCTGGTGCTCGGGACTGAGTTCTTTCTCAGGCTCAGGATTAGCTGCGGGCTGGTTGGAGACTTTGACAGTGCCGGTTATGTTGTTTTGCTTTGCCAACTGCAACACCTGAGAGAGCACCTGTAAAAACTGCTCCTGAGCGATGTTTCCCTGGAAGAGGGGCGCCGGCTGCCCCGCCAAGATAGCGAGCATCGCTGGCGCCATGCTGACACCGACCGCCTGAGCGAGCTGCGGGGTCTTTGACATGCTGATCTCAATGCCTGCGAAGCGGCCCTCACTCGCCTCAAGGGTTTTTGTCAAAAGAGCTTTAACTGATGCCGAGTCGGGGCTTTCATCACCGATGAGTACCAGCACCGGCACCTTTTCACTGAGCTTGAGATAGTCCCTAAGCGTCTGCTCATCTCCGGCTACCAACCACGCAGAGACGGTGTTACCGCCGTCTTCCTCGGATAATTTGGAAAGATCGAAGGCGTTACCAAATTCAGTCATTATGACCCCAAGGCTACCGCGGTCAGCAGCTGCTGAGTCGCGCCAAGCAGCCTCACCTGTGCCTCTGAGCCGGTCGCTGGAACATGGAATAGCAGCATTGCTCCGTACCGAGTCTCAATACCAGTTGCGGAGCCGCTTGTGCCAAGAAGAATCGCCTCATCTCCCGCAATAGCAACCGCATCCCCCGGTTCCTTCGGGATGATTGTGTAGGTATCAATCATGTACAGCCCAACCAGTGCCCCGCCATCCAGGGTTGAAAGCAGAACAATGGGATCTTCCGTAAGTTCGTGTGCAAAATCCAAGTTTGCATTGCTGAGGGTCTCAGCGAGGCCCTGCTGCACTGACGCAACGTCCTTGATGTAGTCATTGTTTGGGTCCACAATGTCCACCCATAGAGAATCAACACCGTTATTCAGCAAGTCCCCAACCGCATCCCCCAACAAACTTGGAGAGACCATCAAGAAACGGTTATCGAGCTTGAGAGCATTCGCGCCAGTTAGCTCAGACGCAACGTCTGGGAATTGGGTTCCTGGCAATAGAGCCATGTACTGAAAGAGCTTGTACTGCTCCCTAGGCCCCTCTTGTCTCAGCACCAACATTTGAAGCTGTTCATCGCCAGTCACAACCATTACGTTTCTTGGCCAGGTGTCAGTTGCAGGTGGCAAAAAGAGCTGAATCGGGCCCTCAAGCACTGGATCGAGAGAACCATCTCCATCCTCGAGTCTGGAAACTAGGTTGTAAGCGAAGCGCCTCATCTCTAGCGCGGGGCCGGTCACCCTCGTCTCCAAAGACTCACGGTCGTTGTTCTCATCCGCAACCCTTACAACCTCGGCGATGTCAGCCAGAATGTCGCTCACCTGGGTCTTCGTAAGGGCAGGGGTGAGAACCTCGGGGCTAGCGAGCGGGCTGGGCGACAGCACTGGGCTTTCGTATTCCGCGACGCAACCTGTTAGCAGTGCGCTGCTAAGGCCTATGGCAAGAAAAGCGTCGGGGCGCAATGCCCTACGGCCACGACGAGGGCTGGTGCCTGCTTGAGAAACAGCTCGCCGTGGCGCTCTCCTACGCGGTGGCTTTGGACCTCTGCGCCTAGATGAGCGATGTTTATTGGCAAAACCAATTGCAGCCCAAAGGCCCGCAATCGAACCGAGGGCCATAAGCCCGACTCCTACGTATGTGATTGGGGGTATCTCAACCTGCTCATCTGGAATGTCCCACTCAATCGAAATGCTTCGCGGAGCTAGCTCCAGTCCGTTAGAGGCCACAAGTATCGCGGTCTGGTTGTCTGGCTCGATATCTAGAGAAACACGAGAGCGGCCCGCAACCTCCGTGATCCACAGGTCAGACCCTTCCGGGGCAACCAGGTTTCCATTGCCGCTAACCAGCACCTCGGCTAACTCGGCGGTCTCACGCGCGATATCGATGCTGAGCCGCAGTTCCACATAAGGGCTCCCCTCCAGCCACGACACCAAATCGCTCTGGCGAGCGGTAGCGATGAAGATTTCACCACCGCGAACAGTGATTTGAGGACTTGCGCTATAGGCAGTGAGGAGCTTGTTAGGGATCATGACGTAGGTGGTTGGCTGATCCAGCTGCTGGGAGGCAATAATCGTCTCAATTGGGGTGTTTTCGACCTGATTGACGACCCCGATGCTGCCCGCTGTCAGTCCCCCTACGAATAGGACGAGGGCAAGCCAAAAGCGCATGTGATTAGCTCCGAGTAGACTTTGCTAGCTCGCAAAAGTTTAGTCGCACATCGGGGGTTATCTCTTGGCAGCAGATTCTCGCTTTGAGATCGTTCGTCGCGGCTACGACCCTCAGCCTGTCGAGCGTGAGCTCAAATCGCTGAACGCCGAACTTGTCAGACTCAAAGATCAGAATTCCGAACTGCAACAGCAGGTCGCAGACCTGGCGAAAAAGCTAGCTGACGCCGATGTTGAAATAGGCCTCAGAACCCAACCCAGCTATTCAGCTTTGGGCACCAAGGCTTCATCCCTGCTCTCCACGGCAGAGCAGGTTGCGCTCGAGCTTGGAGAAAAGGCTCGGGAAGAAGCGCGTGGGCTAGTTGAAACCGCCGAGGCGGAGCTTTTCGCAAAAACTGAAGAGGTTGAGAGGCGCTATCAGGAGCAGCTGGACGCAGCCGAGAGGCGCTCGGCAAGGAGAATTTCAGAGGCCACCATCGAGGCCGAGCAGATTATCGCGAAGGCTGAGCGCACTGCAAACAGTTTGATTGCCACCGCTGAGGCTGAGGCTGGCAGATTACGAGGCCAGGTTGCAACCGAAATTGCCGCGATGCGCACCACAGCAAAGCGTGAACTCGAGGCACGTGAGCAGGAGCTCGAGGCAAGGTATGCATCCAAAGAGTTTTTGCTGACCTCGGACATAGACATTGATGAAAAGCGCAGGGAAACACTGCTTGCAGAGCTCGAAGCGCAAATTACCCAGCGTCGAAAAGATGCAGAGGCTGAATACCTGGCAAAGCACAACGAGGCCGTCCGTCAGACCCAGCAGTACTTGGAGTCGGCCCAAAAGGACATCACAGACCTGAAGCAAGCGGCAAAAACCTTGCGACTCGAGGTTGAAACCCTAGAGCTGGAGACTTCAAAGACCCAGGCTCGAATGCTTGCGGAAGCTCGGGAGAAGGCTGAATCTCTGGTTAGATCAGCAGAACTTGAGGCAGTTGCAATGGGCTCAAAGGCACAGGATGAAGCGGCAAACCTTGTTCGCAATGCACGTGCGGAGCTCGCAGAGCTTGAGAACAAAGTGCTGTCAAGCAAGACTTATCTAGAAAACCTGCGTAGCGTGGTTGCAGAGCTAGAAAAGGACTAGGTAGATGGAGCAGCGGGCAAGGGTCACAAACGCCTTCCAGATGGGGCTGGTGGGTGGTCTTGGCGTTCTCACGGCCATTCTCTTGGGCGCCGCAATCACCCAAACCGCAACAATCCTCACCTACATCGGCATCGCCCTCTTCATCGCCTTGGGAATGGACCCAATCGTGAGGGCTCTAACCAAATGGAAGCTCCCCAGGCCACTGGCGGTAATCATTGTGATCGCAGGCTTTTTGGGGGCTGTAGCGCTTCTTCTCTGGGCAATTATTCCGACTGCAGTTACGGAGGCCGGAAAACTTATCAACCGAGTTCCGACGATAGTCACGAATGTAATTTCCAATGATCTAATCGCAACATGGGATGCGCAACTCGGCGGCAGCATCACAGCAGCAGCAGATGGTGCCCTGGAGTTTGTGACCGATAGTTCTAACTGGCCCACGCTTCTTGGAGGCGTCCTCCAGGTCGGATTTGGTCTGCTAAGCGGAGTTGTTGGTTTCATCATCGTTGTCATCCTCAGCATCTACTTCATGGCTTCCTTGGAGCCAATGAAGGAGTATCTGTCCAGGCTGACAGCCGCATCTAAGCGTGAGCGTTTCAAGAAGCTCACCGACCAGGTCGCGCTCTCTGTGGGTCGTTGGGTGATGGGTCAGACTTCGGTTGCGCTATTACACGCAACAGTGCTGTTCATATTTTTGACCGTTGTTGGATCGCAGTTCTCGCTGCTATTGAGCCTCTCGGCATTCTTGCTGTCGCTAATTCCGCTAGTTGGTCCTGCCTCTGCGGGTCTGCTGGTCGTTGGAGTCAGCTACCTCTCGGGTTCGAGCTATGCGCTCTGGGCTCTTATCTACTATCTGATTTACCTGCAGGTTGAGGCCTATCTCATCAGCCCAAGAGTGATGAAGCGTGCGGTATCGGTACCGGCATCAATCGTTGTGATTGCAGCCCTCATGGGAGGAACGCTCATGGGCATTCTTGGTGCGCTAATTGCAATCCCAGTTGCTGCATCAATCCTGCTGATAATCAGAGAAGTCTGGATGCCAACTCAGCAGCTTCGCTAGTAGCTGGTGGGAAGCGTACCTACCTCAGGACTAATTTCCGCAACGATCTGATTTAGCACGCGCCTAGTCGCGCTCTCGCCCACCCACAAATGCTTCTCGCCATCAAATGCGAGAACTTTTGCATGCGGGACAATGGCAAACCGGCTTGCAGCCTCTTCGGGTTTGAGGAACTCATCCAGCTCCGGGACAAACGCAATCAAAGGCCTCGCAAACTCATTCCAGCGACCTAAATCTTCGGCAGTCGCCCTGTGAAGCGGTGGTGAGAGAAGGATTGCTCCCTGTATGTCGTGGTCTGGGCCGTATTTGATTGCTAGCTCAGTACCAAAAGACCAGCCAATCAGCCAAATGTTTCTAAGGCCCTGGCTCTTTACAAAGTCCACTGCCGCGGCCACATCGTGAGATTCAAGTCCACCGCCATCAAAAGCTCCGGTGGAGGTGCCTCGTGGTGATGATGTGCCACGGGTGTTGAAGCGCAGGACCGCCATGTTGGCAAGATGTGGAAGTCGATTTGCGGCTTTGCGAAGAATGTGGGAGTCCATGAATCCGCCGTGGGTTGGCAGCGGATGCAGCGTTACCAGGGTTGCTGATGGAGCCATCGACTCAGGCATCGCAAGCTCACCAACCAAGGTCTGACCGTCTGCTGTCTGGAGCTCAATGTCCTGGCGGATTGCGGGCAAGACGGTGTTTGAGGTTATCTGGTTCAAGGAAGTATCCCGTCGAATAGCTTCCAGCAATGGTTATGAAAGTGTCGTCGCGATTGAACACCTCTGTGGATATCCCAGGCGACTGTGTGGACAATTCCCGGTTCGATTATCACGACACATACGGGGCACACCCAGGTCTTTCCCTCCTCGGCGTTGCTGCCCATTGTCTGCTGGACCTGAAACTCTCCGCCCCGCTTTTGCTCGGTGTGAGGAATTGACATCCGCAACCTTGTTACGTCGAGCTCCTCGTACTCTCGCTTCGGTGCTCCCCTACGTCGTTTGCCTCTTGCCATCAGTACCAGTTGTGCTCATCAGAGTGCACTAGAGCTGCGCACGGAGAGCCGTATCTGCCGTCGATGTAGCCAATACCCCAGCGCACCTGAGTCTCGGGGTTAGTGCGCCAGTCTGCTCCCGCTTTGGCCATCTTGGTGGCAGGTAAAGACTGTGGAATTCCATAGGCACCAGAGGACTTATTGGTGGCGTTCCAGCGCCAGTTGCTCTCTCGTTCCCAGAGCTTCACAAGACAGGAGAACTGGTCGTAGTCCCAGCCTTTTGACTCAACTTGGGCGAGGGCAAATGCCTTGACGCTGCCAGGTTCTGGGGTTGGAGCCCTCCTGACCGTGATGGGTCTTGCCTCTTCGCCTGTGAGAACCTCAAAGCTTCCGCGGGAGTATTCAAGTCCAGAAAGTGGCACGAGCTGCAGCGATTGGTAGGCAACCATCGGCTGGTCGTAGGTGTCCACGGAGTTTGCAGAGGCAATGGTTCCCGAGTAGGGATCTACTGCCGAGACCATGACTAAAGAGGCCACGAAAAAGTAGCCAAGGACGAACAATCCCCGTCCTCGGCCTCTAGATACCTTTGCGTGCTTAGCCATTTGCCTCCAAGGGCATTAAGCCTATTGGCTGTTGGCTATTAGCGCACTAGCTCCTGGCGCTGAATAACGCTCACGACAATCCCAAGAAACTCATTCACTTCAAACCTGGTCGGACCACCGTTTTTTCGGCCGAGCGGGGTCGTCTTTAGCTCAAATGGCTCAGGAGACTGCAAAACGCCCTCCTGCACGCTGAGCATTTGCAACACCTCTCTCACTCTTCTGGGGTGGTAGCCACTTCTTGCGGGACTGAAGCGCTTGTTTGGCTCCAAGCTCAGCACCTTGACAATGGTTCCAACCATAGTTCGAGTCTCTGTCTTGAACCGTTTCTGGCCGATTCTCTCTAACCTTGCGCTGAGCTCTCGCTTTTCAAAGTCGATTGCCACGTGGGCGAGAGAGTTATCGGTCTGATCTATCCGATAGCCCCCGGGGACGAGCTCAAACTCGACTGCTGCCAGCATTGAAGGTGTGACTATTCGACTCTTTGGATTCTCGTATTGCCGACGGATACGATCCAGGAGCGCATCGACCTGCTCCGAGCTGTAACCGAGGACAGAGTTAGCGACGCGCTCGATTGCCATCAGAACGCAACTTGAGCTAGTAGGTAGGCAACGAAAACCGAAGGCAGGAGGGAATCGATGCGATCCATAAACCCTCCGTGTCCCGGAAGAACGTCCCCCATGTCCTTCACGTTCAAATCTCTCTTGATTAGTGACTCCGATAGGTCTCCCAAAACGGAGGTCACCAGCATGGCTGCCCCAAATAGTAAAGCAAAACTAAGTGAACTGGATGTTAATTGTCCCAGGATGATGCCGCCCAAAGCCGCTCCCACCGCAGAGGCTAGAAATCCTTCCCAAGTTTTCTTTGGGCTGATGCTCGGGATGAGCTTAGTTTTGCCAAAGAATCGACCAACGAGATAACCGAAGCTGTCGATCATCACTACCGCTAGGACTATTCCTAGAACCCAGGCCGTGCCGCTTTCCATGTTGATAAGAAGTGACGCGTAGCTAAGTAGTAGCGGAACATAGACAAGCGAAAAAGCTGTCGCACCAAAGTCTCGCAGCGTTTGCTTGGCGCTCTGCTGCTTGCCGATGATCAAGAGTGACACGAGCCTCCAAAGCACCAGGAGCCCAAGAGATGCTAGCAGGGAGAACCATTGACCTACGGCTCCAAAAAAGTAAGTGACAAAGACGATTCCCGGTGCAGCCAACGCCGCTCCCGAGGGAACGTGCCAGCCAGATACGCGCAGGACTCGCGAAAGCTCAGAGGTTGCAATCGCGGAAGCTACAGCGGCAAAAGAAGTGAAGGCTAGGGGGTGAAGCAGTGAGAGAAGAAAGACCCCGCCGAGGCTAAGCCCAACGGCTATTCTCGGCCCAAGAGTTCTTGTTTTAGAGCTATCCAACTAGACCTCTAGAAGCTCCGCTTCTTTGTTCTTCAGTGCTTCGTCGATCTTGTCGACATGGGCCTTGGTAATGGCTTCCAGCTCTTTCTCTGCTCTGTCGACCTCGTCCTCTCCCACTGCCCCATCCTTCTTCAGGGCCTCGAGGTCTTCCTTGGCCTTGCGCCTAATGTTGCGAACCGAGACTCTGCCGTGTTCGGCCTTATCGCGAGTCAGCTTCACATATTCCTTGCGCCTGTCCTCGGTCAGTTCAGGAAGGTTCACGCGAATAACGTTTCCATCGGAGTTCGGCTGAGCGCCAAGGTTTGGCATGGCCAGCAGCGCCTTCTCAATGTCAGCCAAAGCCGCTTTGTCATAAGGGGTAATGAGAATTGAGCGCGCCTCGGGGTTTTGAATACCGGCCAACTGAGAAAGCGGAGTCGGTGTTCCGTAGTAATCGACCATGATCTTCTGAAACATGGCAGGGTTTGCCCGGCCAGTTCTGACCGACGCGAAGTCGTCCTTGGTGGCCTCCAGGGCCTTATCCATCTTGTCCTTGGCCTCAGCCATAACGTCCTGAATCATTTTTAAAAGCTCCTCTAAGCCCGAACTCTGGTGCCGATTGACTTGCCAAGAAGTGCCTTGGTTATGTCATCCATGCCAAACACACGCATCGGCATCTTGTTGTCCATGCAAAGTGAGAACGCGGTGGCGTCGACAACCTTCAGCCCCTGGACGAGTGCCTCTTGGTAGCTGATCTCGCCAAGCTTCTTGGCGCCTGGATCCTTCTTTGGGTCCGCCGAATAGACTCCGTCGACACCATTCTTTGCCACTAGAACCTCATCAGCATGGATCTCAAGCGCTCTCTGCGCCGCAACGGTGTCGGTTGAAAAGTAAGGCAGGCCCGCACCTGCGCCAAAGATCACTACCCGTCCCTTTTCTAGGTGCCTGATGGCCCTCAGAGGCAGGTATGGCTCGGCAACCTGGGCCATGGAGATTGCGGTTTGAACCCTGACATCGGCTCCAGCCTGCTCAATAAAGTCTTGAAGGGCGAGTGCATTCATGACCGTGCCGAGCATTCCCATGTAGTCCGCCCGGCCGCGATCCATGCCTCGGTTTGAGAGCTCCGCGCCTCGGAAGAAGTTGCCACCACCGACGACGATGGCTATCTCGACCTCTTTTGATGCCTTTGCGATTTCCTTGGCGATCTCGGATACCACGTCCGGATTTACTCCCAGCGAACCGCCACCAAAGGCTTCACCGGAGATTTTCAAAAGAACCCTGCGCTTCTTAGCAGCCATGACACCTCCAGTTGTAGCCAAGGACAATACTAGAGCGGAAAAAGCGAAGTGGGCCCGGCATACGCCGAGCCCACCCAGTAAATCGCTTTAGTTATGCACCAACGCGGAAGCGAACGAAACCGGTCAGCTTCAGGCCAGCGGCCTCAGCAACCTTTCCAACGCTCTGCTTGTTGTCCTTGGCAAAGTCCTGGTCAAATAGGCAGGTCTCCTTGAAGAACCCGTTCACGCGCCCCTCCACAATCTTTGGAAGCGCAGCCTCTGGCTTACCTTCGTCGCGTGCTGTGGCCTCTGCAATTTCGCGCTCCTTAGCAACTACGTCTGCTGGGACATCGTCGCGAGTCAGGTACTGAGGGCTGAAAGCCGCGATGTGAACCGCAATGTCGTGAGCGGTGTCACTGTCTGAACCCTCGTAGCCAAGAAGAACGCCGACCTGAGGTGGTAGGTCTCGACTTGTGCGGTGAAGATATGCGTCAATGCCGCTCGCCTCTACGACTGCAACCCTGCGAAGTTCTACCTTCTCGCCCATGATGGCGGCCTTGTCCGTGATTGCATCTGCAACTGTGGCACCACCGTGTGGTGCTGCAAGAGCTGAGTCGACATTGGACGCTCCGGCTGCAACAACTGCGTCTGCGACCTCTTCTGCGAGGGCCACAAAGTTCTCTGCCTTGGCAACGAAGTCGGTCTCGCAAGCAAGCTCAATGAGAGTTCCCTTACCGCCTGCAACCCTGGATACGACCAGGCCGTTAGTGGTGGTTCTTCCCTCACGCTTCGACACGCCCTTCAGACCCTTGAGGCGAAGTACCTCAAATGCCTTTTCGATGTCGCCATCGGCCTCGTCAAGGGCTCCCTTGCAGTCCATCATTCCGGCGCCGGACTTGTCGCGTAGCGCCTTTACGTCTGCTGCTGTGTAGTTAGCCATTACTTCTCGTCCTTCTTTTCTGCAGTCTTAGCTGGTGCCTTTTTGGCAGGAGCCTTCTTCTCAGCAGCTGGTTTAGCCGCTGGCTTCTTGGCAGGAGCCTTCTTCTCGGCTGCTGGCTTAGCTGCGGCCTTTGCAGGCGCCTTGGCAGCTGGCTTCTCCTCGGTCTTTGCCGCTGGCTTCTTGGCAGGAGCCTTCTTCTCAGCTGCTGGCTTGGCGGCAGGCTTCTCAGATGCCTTTGCGGCAGGTTGAGTTGCCTTTGCGGCTGCTGGAGCTTCGGCGGCCTTTGGCCCATCCTTCTGGCCCTCGAGTAGCTCGCGCTCCCACTCAGCAAGAGGCTCTGCCTCGGCGTCGGTCTTGGTGTGACGGGCAATCATGCCGTCGGCAGCTGCATCTGCAATCACCTTGGTTAGAAGTTCGATTGAACGAATTGCGTCGTCATTACCTGGGATACCGATCTCAACATCATCTGGGTCGCAGTTGGTATCGAGAATTGCGATAACAGGGATTCCGAGCTTCTTGGCCTCGGTTACAGCGAGGTGCTCTTTATTGGTGTCAACGATCCATAGAGCGCTTGGGGTCTTGGTAACGTTGCGAATACCGCCGAGAGACTTCTCTAGCTTGTCCTTCTCTCGCTTGAGCATGAGAAGTTCCTTCTTCGTAAGCCCAGACTTAGCAGGATCCTCGAAGTCAATTGCCTCGAGCTCCTTCATGCGGGAGATTCGCTTGGCTACGGTTGAAAAGTTTGTTAGCAGTCCGCCCAACCAACGCTGGTTGATGAACGGCTGGCCCACGCGCAGGGCTTCCGAGGCAATGGCCTCCTGGGCCTGCTTCTTCGTGCCGACGAACATGATTGATCCGCCATTAGCAACGAGATCACGAACGAAGTTATAAGCCTGGTCGATGTACTCGACTGACTGCTGAAGGTCGATGATGTAGATACCCGAACGATCGGTCAGAATGTGACGCTTCATCTTTGGGTTCCACCTGCGGGTCTGGTGACCGAAGTGGACGCCAGCGTCGAGCAGCTGGCGCATGGTTACGCTTGCCATAAGGCACTCCTTTGGGCACAACTGTGCCCCTCAGTTTTTCGAAATGAGCGGTTGCCCATCTCCCTGGCATTCCAATCCCCTAGAACCCCGAAGGGACCGAGCTAGCGAATTTTGGCTGGAACGCGCGAATTCACACCAAAAAGATGTGTGCTCTAAGCATACCGCCGGACTGGCACCTTTTCCACTACTTTCCCTTGGGCCTCAAAGTCAGTTCTCAAATAGAGATTTCATTGGCATCATGATCAAGCTCTTCTTCACAGTAAAGGCCCTCCTCGGGCTCTTGTTGAGCCCAATTCCTGCACCTGAAATTTGGGCCGAACCCGTTCCTTACTTCTTTGACAAGCAGCTCGGTAATTTCGTTGCTCCTCTTTCGGAGCGTAGTGCGGGCCACCGCGGAATCGATGTCATAGTCGGCGATGAGCCTCTCCACTCTCCCGTCTCTGGAGTTGTCTCGTTCAATGGCTTAGTAGTAAATCGGCAGGTTTTGACCATAAGTACCGGCGGTAGCAAGGTTAGCTTCGAGCCGATTTGCAGTGAGCTTCAAGTTGGCAAGGTGATTGTCACTGGCGAGTTACTTGGAAGAGCCTGCACAGGGCAAGAGGGTTACACCCAGCACTGCGACGGTTGCATTCACCTTTCAGTGCGGACAAGTCGCGGCTATGTGAATCCACTTTTGTTCTATGGAAAGTTGCGGCCAAGTGAGGTAATTGGCTAGGCCCTCGGGTGAGCCTGTTCAAATGACTTTCTGAGGCGGTCGACCGAAACGTGGGTATAGATCTGTGTGGTAGCTAGTGATGCGTGTCCGAGAATCTCTTGAACCGCTCTAAGGTCTGCACCATGGTCCAACAGGTGAGTTGCTGCTGAGTGGCGGAGCGTATGGGGTCCGGCCTTGCCTGTCGGGGTTTGGGAAAGTTGTTCTGCAACTAATGAATAAAGCTGCCTGACTCCCACGCGTTTACCGCGAGATGTTAGGAGGAGTGCGCTGGGGGACGAGTCAGTCCGGTATTGCTCCCTGCCGTCTCTGACCCACGCCTCGATCGCGCTCTGTGCGCTATGTCCAAACGGCAGCATTCGCTGCTTATTTCCCTTTCCCGTTACTCGAACAAGAGCCCTTGAGTAGTCAACGTCCTCAAGATCAACTCCTGCGAGCTCGCTAACTCTCATGCCCGTTGCATAAAGCAGCTCGAAAGCGCAGAGATCTCTCAGACCCGCCGGGTTATCCGTGGTCGCAAGAAACTGAAGGCGATTGAAGATTTCTTCAAGGCTCTTTTCAGTGGCAACCTTGGGAAGGCCCCTATCCAGTTTCGGTGCCTTGAGCCTCAATCCTGGGTCTGACTCGATCTTCTCGCGCTCAAATAGGAAGTTGGTAAATGCCTTAGCGCTGGAGGTCTTCCTTGCCAGAGTGGTCTTTGTCGCTCCCGCCTCACTAAGCGCCCACATCCAGTCGCGAAGCGATTCCAGGTCTAGCCGTCGTTTTTTATCGTCTAGGAATGCAGTTAGGTCTCTAAGGTCTGCGAGATAGGCCTTTTGGGTGTTGCTGCTGGTTCCGCGCGAGGCAAGGTGCGCGACGAATCCCGTCAACTCCGCCTCAAGGTCCATAAATCAACCCTAGGTGAGAGTTGCGGCAATCTGAGGTAGCTATGAAGTCCTGAGCTCATCTAGCACTGCAGCGAGACTTAGCCCCGATTCGGCGGCAATCTCATCCGGATATCTCGCCCCAGCCCGCATCGCGTCTTGAATTCTCTTTTGGTTCATGCTCAGCTCGACAACCGCCAAGCCGAACGGGTAAGGCTTAGCAATGCCCTCGGCAATCATCGCGTTCGCTCCTCTCGCGGGAGCAAACGCCCATGGCCCGGGAATGGCGAATACCTCTCTGCCGATGACCCGAGCGTGGTTTGCCGTGTTTCGAGTACCTGAGCGATACCCAGCCTCGACGATGTAGGTCGCGTTGCCCGCTGCAGCAATTAGGCGATTGCGCTGCAGAAATCGAAACCTTGACGGGGCCGTGCCTGGAGCCACCTCACTGGCGAGTGCGCCACCGGCGCGAACCAAATCGTGGAAGAGCTCCCAGTTAGCTTGCGGGTATGCCTTATCGATGCCCCCGGCCATGAATGCGATGGTTGGGAGGCCCGATTCGACTGCGGCTGAATGGGCTTGCGCATCAATCCCGACTGCCCCACCAGAGACAACAGGGCTTGCAAGCTCCCTAACCAGTCTCTTTGCGTTTGCAAGTCCAATTGAAGAGGGCGAACGTGTCCCAACAATTGAGACCGACTCCCCCGCCAGAATCTCTGGATCGCCTGCAACCCAGAGCAAATAAGGGCGGTGTGGGCCGAGGTGCGACAGACCCCGGAACAACCGAGGATGTTGATCTTCAAAATAGACTCGCGCATTCCAGCGAATACCCCGCTCGATGCGATCTATCAGATTGATCTTTGGGAGCCGAAGTGAAACCCTCTCAATGAGCTCGCCGACCTGGCCCCGATACTCCTCTGAGACTATTTCCGACCAAACATCGCGGGCACATCCCGATCTAAAGTCCTCCAGAGCCTTCGGGCCGCGGGCCTCAAATACCTCTCGTGCCAGCGAGTCACCGGGCTCATGAAGCATTGACCAAAGAATGGTCTTTTCTTGGTCGTTTGTTAGTTGCATGGCTGCCTCCTTGGAGGCAGTCTGCTTTGGAGGGGAGTGGGGGATGCTTAGGCAGCCATGAGCTGTGAAAAACTAGGGCTGATCGCCGACTGCTAATTCCTCGGGGATTTCTAGCTCTTGACTTCCGATTTCCTCGACATTCACGTCTTTGAAGGTCATGACTTTCACTTGTTTGACGAACCTGTCAGTTCGATAGATGTCCCAAACCCAGACATCTTGCATATTCAGCTCGAAGTAGAAATCGGTCTCTGTATCTATGCGCTTCAGCTCAACGTCGTTACAGAGGTAGAATCGTCGCTCTGTCTCAACGACGTAGCGAAACATCTTGACTACGTCGCGGTATTCGCGGTACAGACTGAGCTCCGCGTCGCGGTCGTAGTCTTCGAAGTCGTTTTCGTCCATTTCTCTCTCAGTCTAAGCCCAGATAACCGCACAAAATTTCCCTGCTGCTAACAAGTGACGGCTGGCGGTGTTCGAGGTGCTCAAGGTGCTTTAGGCTATTGAAATCAAAGAGAGGGATTGCGTTTTGACTTCTGCTGAAACCCAAAAGGTTGTAATCAGAGTTGGCGAAAAAGAAGCAGAGCTTCCGGTTGTTAAAGCAACCGATGGTGCCAGCGGTATCGACATCAAGGGCCTCATGGCCACAACTGGCATGAGCACCTACGACCAAGGATTTGTAAACACCTCGTCAACTACGTCTGCAATCACCTACATAGACGGTGAAGCTGGCATTCTTCGCTATCGCGGCTACCCCATCGAAGAGCTCGCAGCGAATAAGTCTTTCTTGGATGTTGCTCACCTGCTTATCTACGGAGAGCTACCAAACAAGGATGAGTTTGCAAAATTTGATGACACTATTCGCAAACACACCCTGCTTCACGAGAACCTGAAGGACTTCTTCCGGGCATTTCCTCCAAGCGCCCACCCGATGGCGATAATTTCTGCTGCTGTCTCGGCCCTCAGTACTTTTTATCCAGATTCTCTGGATCCCAAGGACCCTCAGCAGGTCGAGATCTCAACCATCAGGCTGCTTGCAAAGATGCCGGTGATTGCTGCCTATGCTCACAAGACCTCGGTAGGTCAAGCGCTGATGTACCCAGACAACTCGCTTTCAATGGTTGAAAACTTCCTCATGATGACCTTCGGCACCAGGGCTGAGAAATACACCCAAAATCCCGTTGTGACAAAAGCCCTGGATACCCTGCTGCTACTGCATGCAGACCACGAACAGAACTGCAGCACCTCCACGGTCAGGCTTGTGGGATCCTCAAACGCAAATCTCTTTGCTTCGGTCTCTGCAGGTGTAAACGCTCTGTTTGGACCCCTTCACGGTGGTGCGAATGAGGCTGTTCTCGACATGCTCGAATTCATCCAGGACTCTGGGGAGTCGGTCGAGAAGTATGTTGAGCGAGTGAAGAACAAAGAGGACGGCATCAGGCTCATGGGCTTTGGCCACCGTGTCTACAAGTCATTTGACCCCAGGGCAAAGATTGTCAAAGCAACCGCAGATCAGGTACTTGACGAGCTTGGAATCGACGACCCAATGCTTGAGATTGCAAAGGAACTAGAGGCCGCGGCTCTCAGGGATGACTACTTTGTGGAGAGAAAGCTCTATCCAAACGTGGACTTCTACACGGGAGTTATTTACAAAGCCATGGGCTTCACTCCGAAGATGTTCACCCCGCTATTTGCTATCGGTAGGTTGCCGGGCTGGATCGCCCACTGGAGAGAGATGATGGCTGACGACAGCACCCGAATTGGCCGCCCGCAGCAGGTTTACATCGGGGCTACTGCTCGCTCCGTCTAAAGATCAGCACCTTCGTATCTCCGTAGGTCTTTTCGCTCTCAAGCTCCAGAGTTCCCTCAGGCTGCGGGCTATCCGACTTGCTTGATAGCTCAAGAACAAAACGACCCTTAGGCCTTAGAACCGGCTCCACCAAGGACAGCAGCTTGGCGCTCAGGTCTTTGTCGTAGGGAGGGTCTGCAAAAACCAGGTCAAACTCCTTGGTTGTCCCCGCAAGGTAAGCGAGCGCATCAGAGAGCTTTATCTCCATGGGTGGTCTTACTCCCGCGGCCGACAACGCGCTGCCAACACTCGCTGCGTTTTTTAGGCAAACATTGAGGGCGAGCCTGGTAGCCTCAACAGCGGTAAGGCTTCGGGCTCCCCTGGACAGTGCTTCGAGCCCAAGAGCCCCCGAACCAGCGAAGAGGTCCAAGACATCCGCTGAATCAATTGCATCTTTTGTTTCCAGGGAGGCAAAGAGGCTCTCTTTGACCCGGTCTGAGGTTGGTCTCGTGCCAGAAGGAGCGGGTGAGAGCCTGATTGAGCCGGCTAAACCGCTGATAATCCTGCTCATAAGGTGAGCCTAGCTAAATTGTTTGAGTGAAGGCTCCAAGATTGTCCTGTGCTGGATAAAGGCAGGAAACTAAGCGATCTTCTCGGCGAGAAGACCGCAAAAGCTTTTGCCCGCCATCTTGGACTCAATTTTGAGGGTGAGCTGTTGGAGCACTACCCCCGCAGATACGCAAAGCGGGGGCAACTAACCGACATTTCCTCGCTTCCGGTGGGAGAAATTGCCACAGTTGTTGGAGAGGTAGTCAAGACCTCCTCCCGCTACACCAAGGGCAGAGCGGGAAGCATTCTTGAGGTCGTGATTACTGACGGCAGTTCCCTGATTACGCTTGCTTTTTTCAACCAGGCCTGGCGCAAGGATCAACTTAAGGAGGGAAAGCGAGGCTTCTTCTCAGGCAAGGTTGGGCTGTTCTCTGGCAAGCTCCAGCTCACCCACCCAGACTATGAACTCTTTGAAGAGATCGATGATCAGCAAGCCAAGTCTTGGGCTGAACTTCCGATCCCCATTTACCCCGCGAGCGGGAGCATCCCAAGCTGGAAGATTCAAAAGGCAGTTGCTCAAATCATCGACTCTTCTGAGATTGGTGAGCTCCTGGAAGATAGCTTGCTCTCAAGCCGGGGGCTTATCTCGCTATCGGAAGCGATCAGAAACATCCACCTCCCACAGCGGGACGGCGACTTCCTTGCGGCCAGAGAAAGCCTGAAGTTTCACGAGGCTCTGCTTTTGCAACTGGGGCTTTTGCAGTCGCGGGCGACAAAGGAGTCAGACTCTGCTCTAGTTTTTGATCAATCGAAGTTGGCGATGCAATTTGATAAGCAGCTCGATTTTGATTACACCTCGGGGCAGAAAGAGGTGATTGCGGAGATAGCCGCCGACCTTGTTTCCGGACACCCGATGCACAGATTGTTGCAGGGAGAAGTTGGATCCGGAAAGACCGTAATTGCCCTTAGGACAGTGCTGGAAGCCGCAGCTCAAGGCCACCAAGCGGCCCTGTTGGCCCCCACGGAAGTGCTTGCCGAGCAGCACTACACATCGACCCTAAAGACTTTGGGTCCTGAGTTGGCGGATCAGCTTGGGGTGAGACTGTTGAAGGGTTCTCTCCCAGCCTCGGAGCGAAAGAAGGCGCTTTTAGACATCGCCAGCGGTAAGTGCCTCCTGGCCATTGGCACGCATGCTCTGATTGCGGAGAAGGTTACCTTTGCGGATCTTGGGCTTGTCATCATCGATGAGCAGCACAGGTTTGGCGTTGGGCAGCGCGAGCTATTAAGGTCCAAGGCCAAGCAGCCCCCTCACGTGCTGACCATGACGGCCACCCCTATTCCTAGGACCGTGGCAATTACAACCTTTGGAGATCTGGACATTTCAACGCTTACCGAGCTTCCTGCAGGCAGGCAAGAGATCGAAACATTTGTGGTTCCCGTTGGCAATCCAGCACTTGTATCTAGAGTCTGGGCGAGAGTGGCGGAGGAACTTGATGCTGGGCGCCAGGCGTTTGTCGTGTGCCCAAGAATTGCAGGTAGCGAATACGACGGCAACATCGAGGGGGAATCGGATGTCCCACCAGCCGCAGCTGAGGAGGTGTTCGAAAGCCTCGGTAGAAACCCCTCACTCGCCGGCCGCACCCTTGGCCTTCTGCATGGGCAACTTTCGAGCGAAGAAAAGTCTGATGCTATGCAGGCATTTTCGGCGGGCGAAGTCGACGTATTGGTTTCCACAACCGTGATCGAGGTCGGTGTGAACGTCCCAAACGCTACTGCCATGGTGATTCTGGATGCAGACAGGTTCGGCATCTCCCAGCTTCACCAGCTGCGAGGCAGAGTCGGCAGAGGCCAACACAAAGGCATATGTCTGCTTGTTTCAGCAGCTGAAGACGACACATTAGCTGGCAGGCGTCTTGCGGCTTTGGCTGAGACGCTCGATGGCTTCAAGTTGAGCGAGTTGGACCTTGAACTAAGAGGCGAGGGAGATGTCCTTGGCAATAACCAGTCCGGAAGACGAAGTCAGTTGAAACTGCTCAGAGTCACCAAAGATGCTGATCTCATCCGCGAGACCAGAGCACTCGCCCAGGACCTTCTCAGCGCAGGACTTGGGGACCGACTCAGCTCCAAGCTCACAGAGCTAGAGGCACAGGCGCTGGAACGCAGCTAGAAAAGGCCTAGGTCTTTACTCAGGATTTTTTCGAGCCAGCTAGTTCTGTGGTGCTGCGATGGCCCAAGCGATTGAATCGCAGCTATGTGTGAGGGTGAGCTGTAGCCCTTGTTCGAATCCCAACCGTATTCAGGAAAGTCCTTCGCGAGCTCAGTCATGATTGCGTCTCGTTCTACCTTCGCGACAATCGATGCTGCGGCAACACTGCCGCAGTCTCTATCCGCTTTGGTTTTTACAACCACCCGCAACCCAACATCTCCGAGCCAGTTGTGTGACCCGTCGAGGAGAACAATTGCATCTTCAAATTTGAGCTTTTCTAGAGCCTCCATAGCTGCATGTCTGAGTGCAAAGTTAATACCTTTTTCCTCGATCACGGATACATCTGACAGTCCGATGGCGCTACTACCCCAAGCCCTAACCTCGTCTGCCGCTTCCATGCGCTTTGCCTCGGCAATGAGTTTTGAGTCTCTAACCGTTTCAGGTTGAGAAACCAATAGGTCTGGGGTTAGAAGGAAGGCTCCAACCCCAACTGGGCCAGCGAGTGCTCCCCTGCCAACCTCATCGATGCCGATAATGGCAGAGCTGTTATCGAGCAGCGACCGCTCAAAATCAAGGGTTGGGTACGTCAATGAAAGTCTCTGGGTGGTTTGTCAATAGCTCCCAGTTTTCAACTGGCCAGCTCACTACAAAGGCCCTTCCTACAACAACCTCAATGGGAACAAAGCCTTTAGTGGGGAGGTCTTGGTGATACCTCGAATCCGTGGAATTTGGTCTGTTGTCGCCCATGACCCAGAAGTGTCCCTCCGGAACAACCACATCAAACTCGAGCTCTGATGCAGCTGCATCACCGCGAATATAGGGTTCGTCAATCGATACGCCATTGATGCTGAGCCTGCCATCCGCGTCGCAACAAACCACTCGATCACCCGGCAGACCTATCACTCTTTTCACGAGATGCTCTGCGGAGTCTGGAGCCGTTATGCCGAAGGTCCCGAGAACGAAGTCGGTGATTTCGGTCAGGGTGTCCTTCTCTTGGGTAGGAATAGCTCCTAGCCAGCCACCAGGGTCTCTAAAAACCGCTACGTCACCTCTTTCGAGGGGCATAACCTCAGGCGCGAGGACGTTCACAATGATTCGGTCGTTGATCTCAAGTGTGTCGAGCATTGACCCAGAGGGTATGAAAAAGCTTCGAATTAGAAACGCCTTGATAACGACAGAGAGGACGAGTGCAGTTCCAACAATGACCGTGAAGTCAATTAGGAAGCTTAGAAAAGCGTTCTTGCGGGCTCGCCGAAAAGACCTGCGCCAGCGCGCGGAGAGAGAATTACTGCGGGGTCTGCGACTCCCGGATAACGACATAGCGCCTAGTTTACTTAGGCGTTCTCTCGCTTCTCACGAATCTTGGCAGCCTTACCGCGAAGGTCGCGAAGGTAGTAAAGCTTTGCCCTGCGGACATCTCCCTTTGATACAACCTCGATCTTCTCGATGACTGGGCTGTGAACTGGGAAGGTACGCTCCACGCCTACCTGGAATGAAATCTTGCGAACGGTGAAGGTCTCACGAACTCCATGTCCGCTTCTGGAGATTACGACTCCCTGGAAGACCTGGACACGGCTGCGGTTACCCTCAACGATGTTTACGTGAACCTTGACGTTATCTCCGGCACGGAATTCTGGAATGTCGCTCCTGAGGCTCTTGGCATCAACTGAGTCGAGAATGTGCATTTTCTGCTCTTTCCTTTAGCGCGCAGGTCTAAATGGCTAATTAGTTTCTAGGTTTGTGCTCTTTGCTCCCCTGCGGCAGAACCTCTGGGCACAGCGTCAAATTCTGCCACAGTCAGGCCCTAACGGCAACTAGTTATCGAGTAAGTCCGGCCGATTCTCTTTGGTTCTCTCGAGCGATTGCGCCTTGCGCCACTTCTCTATCTCTGCATGGTGACCAGAAAGGAGCACTTCCGGAACCTCTAGGCCCCTCCAGGATTGCGGTTTGGTGTAGCTGGGTGCCTCTAGGAGCCCGTCGTTGTGAGATTCTTCAGCAAGCGAATCGTTGTTACCAATAACCCCAGGAATCAGTCTTGCAATTGCCTCAATCATTGCAACAGCCGCGACTTCTCCGCCATTGAGTACATAGTCGCCGATTGAGATCTCGTGAACCTCTGCGACTGTGCCCGCGTAGTCAACCACCCTCTGGTCTATCCCTTCGTAGCGGCCACACGCAAACACCAAGTGCTCTCGCGCCGCAAGCTCTTGGGCCAGCTCTTGGGTGAACGGCTTTCCTGCAGGAGACGTGAAAATCACAACAGGCTTTTTGTCGCCGACAACTTCGTCAAAAGCCCCTCCCCAGGGCTCGGGCTTCATGAGCATTCCAGCTCCCCCGCCATAGGGGGTGTCGTCAACGGTCTTGTGTTTATCGTGGGTCCAAGACCTCAGGTTGTGAGCCTGAAACGAAATCAGGCCAGCCTCTCTCGCCTTCCCGAGCAGAGAAATCTCGAGGACGTCAAAAAACTCGGGGAAAATGCTGATTGCGTCAATCTTCATCGACGTCTGCTAACTCTTCGAACAAGCCTCCAGGGGGCGTGATGACAATCTTTGACTCTTCCACATTCACCTCGGGTACGAATGCCTTCACAAAAGGCAGGAGTACTTCTTTGTCACCAGAGGTTATTGCCAACAAATCCTGCGCAGGCAAATGATCGACCCGCGAAATCTCGCCAATGACCTGGCAGTCTCGCTCAACCTTGAGCCCGACCAGCTGCTGGTCATACCAGGCTTCTGGTTCCTCGGGAGTTGCCGAGAGATCCGCTTCGACAAGCAATATTGCCCGAATCAGGCTCTCAGCCTGGGTCCTGTCAGTTATACCCTCGAGAAATAGCACTGGCATGGTGTTGTACCAACGAAGCTCGCTCACGGTAACCGTCTTGCCGTGCCAGGGAGATTCTTCAGGAACTTGAAGCTCGAGCACCGTGCCGGGTTTGAATCTCTCGTTTGGAGAGTCCGTATACAGCTCCAGCTTGATAGCTCCTTTGAGGCCGTGCGCTTTGAGCAGGCGGCCAACCCGAAGCTTGGTGGTGCTAGTAATCGGTGTCCACCACGTCAACTCGAATGCGCTTACCTCCTGCAAGAGCATTCACAATTGTTCTTAGGGCGTTAGCTGTTCTGCCGCCCTTGCCGATGACCCTACCTAGGTCGTCAGGGTGCACGCGGACCTCCAGCAACTCGCTTTTAGCGATAGTGCGGAGCTCAACGGTCGCATCCTCAGGATTATCGACAATTGCTCGCACAAG
>JAYORB010000007.1:0-21756 GCA_038123155.1 Aquiluna sp.
GCTCTCTGCCTTTTGATGCCGCAAGCTCGGCCTCGGACCGCTCGTTCATGTGGACTAGGCGCATTTCGAGTCCATGTTTCTCTTGAAGGCTTGACTCAAACTCTTTGAAAGCACGTTTTTTCATCACCTGCAAGTGGGTGATGTCGCAGAGGCTGCATTCTTTGATTCCAACCAGGTGGCCGAAGAAGTAGCTGATCTCGCCAAACAGGCCGCCATCGGCCTTGTAAACACCGATGAGCCTCTTGCCTTGATTCTGCATTTCATTTCAAACCAATCAGGTGGCAAACAGCTTCCAGTCACTTGGAACAAAGCCATAGGCCCGGGGGTTGGGCCTTCAATGGTGAAGGTAATCAAGACCATCGCGAGACTGCTGCTGGGTGGTGCGCTAATGATGGCTGGTTTTGCTCACCTAACTAATGCCAGGCAAGAGTTCCAGGCACAGGTTCCGGTTTGGCTGCCGCTAGATCCAGACTTCGTTGTGGTCGCATCTGGCGTTGTTGAGATCATTCTTGGCCTTTCTCTTTTGACAGTCGGCAGGGCTGTGCCATGGGCGGGGTTAGTGACTGGCTTATTCTTCATCGCAATCTTCCCCGGCAACATCAATCAATATGTCGAGGGCATTGACGCCTTCGGGCTCAACACCGATGAGGCTCGCTTCACCAGACTCTTCTTCCAGCCACTGCTCGTCATCTGGGCTCTTTGGTCCTGTGATTCTGTTGCCTTGATCAAGCGGCTGGTCAGCACAAGGAAGAAAAGTGAAGCTCAGTAGGGCAGCCGTAATCTTGGCTGTCCTTATGCTTGCAGGCTGCCAAGGAGCCATTGAAGAGCCGCTTCCTGCCGCCACCGAGATCGAATCTGAAGAGTCCCAACCAGAAGCTGAGACTGAGCCCGAGGTCACACAGGAGCCTGAACCTGCGGGACCTCAGGATTGCCAACCGAGCACCCAGATGCGAATCGAGGAATCAATAGATAGCCAAACCGCAGCTTTTGGCTTGGGTGAATTCGAAGACGCATATGCGATTGCTTCGCCAAGCTTTCAAGAGAGTGTGACTCTAGAGGGATTCATTGAGATCATTTCGGGTAGCTATGGGCCACTGATCGGCTCCTCCGAGCTCGCCTACCGTGACTGCATGGTTGATAGCTCCGAGACTATTGCGGTGATAGATGTGAGGTTTATTGAGTCCGGCAACTCGGTCTATGGGCTTAGGTATTTGATGGTGCGGGTTGAAGATGTCTGGCGCGTTGACGGAGCAAGCAACCTGCAGGTTGTGGGAGAGGGTGCTTGATTTGGTAGGCCCCGTGGGGCTCGAACCCACGACCCACGGATTAAAAGTCCGTTGCTCTACCAACTGAGCTAGAGGCCCCTACGGCCACAAAGTCTAACAGCGCTAGCTCAGGATGTCCTTGGTGGTGAAGCGGCCGTAGGCCAGCGAGCCAAAGATGGCGATCCAACCCAGCTGCAGGACGATGTTGTTGAGCATTGAACCCCACTCGATCGGTGCTCGAAGCAGATCCGCAAAGTCAAGCCAGTAGTAGGTGAAGAGCCAGGAGTGCATCCACTCAAGCTGCGGAATGTTGCCAAGGATGTTGCTAACCCCGCTGGTGACAAGCGTGGCTGTCATTGCACCAACCGGCACCGTGGTCAATGTTGAGATAAAGAGACCAACCGCTGCCATACCCGAAAGGGAAACTGTTGTGTAGAGCGCTACCAAAGCCATCCGGCCGAAAGCCTCAAAAATGCTTATTGTGAAGCCAGACAAAAGAGTCACCGGACCAACTGGGAAAAGGATTGCTCCAATGACAGCACCTGCGATCATCAGGGTGAATGTGCCGGCAAGGATGAAGACCAATGAGGCAAGGTATTTCACGACCAATAGCCTCGCCCTCCCCACAGGGGAAATCAGCAGGTAACGCAGGGTGCCGAGACCAGCCTCACCTGCGATTGTGTCACCCGAGACCACAGCAACCGTGAGCGGGAGAAACAGTGGCAGAGCCAAGAGCATCGCTGTAAAGCCAGTGAAAAGCCCGTTCTGGGTGACCTGCGCCAAAAACGGCGGTCCCTCGCCCGGAGCCAGTCTCTCTGAGGAAAGGGCGACGGCAATTGCAAGCAGGATTGGAATCAGAGCAATTGCTGCAAGCATGGCCCAGGTGCGACGACGGGTAAACATGACCTTGAGCTCCGACAGAAAGAGCCTGATTCCGATTGCCTTAGCGAACAACTTCGAACCCCTCTCCCGTAAGCTTCACAAACTTTTCCTCGAGGCTCGAGCGCTCCAGGCGAATCTCCTTGACGGCTACCTTCTTCCTCACGAGCTTCGCATTGAGGGCAGCAACATCTAGCTCTGGGGAAACCTCGCAGGTTATTTGATCGCCCAGAATCTTGGCCTTGCCAACGCCATTGGCTTTAAGTACCTCAACGGCCAGGTCGACGTCCTCGGTTCGGAGAATTAGCCTTGTCGGCTCTTCGTTTCTCAGGTCCTCGATAAGACCCTGAGCCACAATCTTTCCCGCACTCATTACGGCAACGTGGCTACATAGCATTTCAATCTCGCTCAAGAGGTGCGAGGAGAGGAAGATCGTGATGCCCTCCGAGGACAGGGAGCGAATCAGGTTCCTAACCTCTCTGGTTCCCTGCGGGTCAAGGCCGTTTGTCGGCTCGTCCAAAACTAGAAGCTCTCGCGGCTTTAGAAGTGCATTGGCAAGCCCTAGGCGCTGCTTCATACCTAGCGAGTAGGCATGAACCTTCTTGGAGGCGGCGTTCTTGAGGCCCACTCGATCAAGGGCCGCATCAACCCTTTGGATTCTTGTGCTGGCGTCGCTGAAACGGTCAGCCGCATCGATTCTGAGCAGGTTGTTCCTGCCGGACATGAATGGGTAGAAAGCCGGTCCCTCGACGAGAGCGCCCACTTTCGGCAGCGCCTCTTCGAGTCCCTTTGGAATCTCGGTTCCGAGAACCTTGATCTCACCCTCGGAGGCCTCTGCAAGACCAAGCAGCATTCGGATTGAAGTAGTTTTTCCAGAGCCGTTAGGACCCAGGAACCCAAATACCGAACCCTTCGGAACCTCAAGGCTGATTGAATTTACGGCCTTCTGATCGCCAAAGCGCTTCGTTAGCCCGCTGGTCTCAATTGCCAGCTCTTGCGACATTTGGACTACTTTGCGGTGTCTAGCAGGTGCTGCACACTGACTGCACCGGCGTAGACATCACCAGAGTCAGTCATAAACACATTCATGAGAGGAGTGCTGAAGAGCATTCCACCAGCGACCGGAGTCATAAGCGACTGGATGAGCTCGCCACCCATCTCTGCCAGTGCCTTGTCGCCAGCTGGCATGAGCACGATTGTGTCCCAGCCCTCACCGATCATTACTGGCTCTGGCTTCTCTTCCAAAGACTCCATCTCTTCCATGTCCATCCACATTTCGAGGTCGACCTTTTCCTTCTGAGCCTCTAGCTCCTTTAGGTCAACGATCTGTGTTCCGGCTGGGGGAGTGAAGCTGAACATGCTCTCGTCCTGGTCGCCAAAGCTGATGGACTCGTAGCCGACCTCCATGGCTGGCTCAGCCTGCTCGGTTGAGTAAACGCTTAGAGCCAGAGGCATTCCGGTCTCGGAGTCCACCGATACAACAATCGAGTCGACCAGCGAGACCTCGCTGTTTGGGGTCACAATCAGCTGGTAGGCGGTGCGGCCAGCGTGGTAGTGGTCGGTGCCAACGGTCACCTCTGAGCTATCGCCCACCTGGCTCATTAGGTATTCGGCAACTGCCTGTGGGTCGGTCAAGTCGAGCCCAATCTCAGCAATGTAAGCACTGATCTCAGCTTCTGCCTCAACCTTGCCCTCGGCCAGCTTCTCCTCGTCAAGCTCGGCGTACATTGCCACCTGCTCGCGTGAGTCATAGGTCCAAACCGTGTTACCCGAGACAATCAGGTCGCGCTGCGCCATCATGTCCAAAATCTGTGCACGCATGCCGGTTTCGCCAACGTAGACCCTGACCCTGTGCTCGCCAGTAACAAGCTCCATGGCCTCAGTCAAGAGGTTTTGCTCGATAACCTCAGGGGCGAAGTCAGCAAACTCCTCGGGCATCTTCTCGCGCATGCGCTCGGCGTCCTCCTCGGACACCATCGAGCTCAGCTCGAGAGCTGGAAGGCCGAGGTTGCTGGTTTTCAAGATTGTGCCGGAGAACTCAGTTGGCTGGGCGTCCATCATCATGACCATGAGCTCTTCTGCGCTCATGTCTGGGAGGTCGACCGCATTCGCCTGAAGCGGCACCAGCGAAATCGCCGCAATTACCGCGGGAGTCACAACGGCTGGCATCCAACGCTTCGAAAGCTTCATTTAGTTCTCCTTCTTGTACCTCTAACCCTAAGAAATACAACTGAACATTGGCTGAGAGTCATCCCCAGGGTTATTTATGACATTTTATCCCATAAAACCCTGGGGATCAGACTCCTATTCCCAGTCGTCGTCTATGACGCTCGGGTTCTCAGGGTTTCTGTCCTGAATCTCCCAGCCCTGTTTGTACTCATTGGCCATGGTGTCGAGGAAAACCTTGGCATCGAACTCCTCTGGACCGCGCACGCCTGTCGCCTTCCAGTCGCCTCGCTCTAGAAGCTCCAGGGCAATCACGGGCACCAAGGCTGTCTGCCAAACCACGGCTTGAGCATCAAACTCCTCAGCCGTCCACTCGGTGTCGGCTATGTGGTAGAGGTAGGAGGCACGTGGTTTACCCTCTTTGTCCTTACCGGTAACAAGGGTTCCCGCACAGGTCTTTCCGGTCATGCGCTCAACTAGCGAGGCAGGGTCCGGCAGCACTGCTGCCACCACGTCTCTTGGCGAGACTTGGGCTCGGCCCGACTTCGATCGCACCCAAATGGGGTTCACCTTGTCTAGCCCAAGGGCATGCAGGGTCTTGAGCACGTTTATGAACTCGGAACCTAGGCCGTATTTGAAGTTGACTCTCTTGGCCTCCATGGTTCTTGGAAGCATGTTTACTTCCTCGTGTTCCACGTTTACGCATTTAATCGGCCCAATACCGCCCGGGAACTCAAACAGCTCAGGTTCCGAGAAGGGCTTGGTAGTAAACCAGCCGCGATCTTTCTCCCAAATCAGCGGAGGGTTTAGGCATTCTTCAATGACCGTCCAGATTGAGAACGAGGGGGCAAAGATCTCCTCACCCTCGTCATTTTCAACAATCAGGTTTCCACCATCCAAGACGGTGATTTCATCGATTTCGCCAAACAGGTGATCGGCTGCGTAGCGGGCAAAGATGTTGGAAATGCCTGGCTCCGCGCCGGTACCAACAAGAGCGAGAAGACCTGCCTTTTCAAACTCTTCGTGCTTGGCATACTGCCAGTCACCGAGTTTCTCCGCGGGCTTGGTGAAGGGGTCATCCTTGTCAGGATGAGAGAGGCTCATAGCCATGTCCATGTAGTTGGCCCCGGCATCTAGCGCACCCTGGAAGATGCTCTGCACGAACCTTGGCTCTACGGCATTGACAATGTGAGTTGCGCCGTGCGCTTTCGCGAGAGCTGCAACCTGGGCAGAATCTGAGGCGTCAATCTGTGCCGCTTCAAACTTGTCCCCCGGAAGATCTGGGTGCCACTTGGCAACCCAGTCAACGCTCCGCTGAGCTCTTGCGAGCTCATAGTCGGAGACGATTAGTTTTTCAAAGAAGTTACGTTCAGAGGCGATTTTGACGATTGCATCGCCAACCCCGCCTGCTCCAATGAGCAAGATACGCATTAGTTTCACAACCAAACGAGTTGACCGATTTTGATAGCGGGCCCAGTCCTTGCCCTCATTCACAAGTAGGCGCAAGCCTCTTTGGCGTCACTGCTAGTAACTGCGCCTTCACTTAGTGAACTACGTTCTTATTATTACCCCAAACCCCGTAAATGCCTACTAGCCAAGTTGTCTGATCGGCACCACGACCGGAGTCTTTGCAACCGGATCTTCTATAACTCTGGCCAGGATATTGAATGCAGCCGCAAGATTATTGGGGTTAATCACATCGTTTGGGGCTCCCTGGGCGATTATCTCTCCGTCTTTCAGCACCACTATTTGGTCTGCGAAGCGGGCTGCGAGGTTGAGGTCGTGAATGACTGCGACGATCGTCATGGCTCGCTCTCGCTTCAGTGAGGACAGCAGGTTTATCACCTGGAGCTGATGGGAGTAGTCAAGCGAGTTGGTGGGTTCGTCCAACAGCAAAACTTGGGGATTCTTGACAAGGGCCGCTGCAATCACCGCGACCTGCCTCCATCCGGAGGAGAGCTCCCCAATCTTTTTCTTTGAGTGAGGTGTTAGCGAGGTTCTCTCCAGAATCTGATCAATCTCTCCTTTTACCCGGGGGCTAACCCTAGAGATTTGATTGGCCAGCATCGCGCTTCTAGCGATTAGGTCAAAAACGCTCTCATTATTCTTCGTCGCCGGAATCGTGCCCAGGAAGCCAATGTTGCCCTCGATCTGGGCCTTGGTTAGGGAGCTGATTGATACCCCATCCAGCAGGACCGCTCCGCTTTTTGCCTTGATCTTTCTGGCCAGCGCCTTTAGCAGCGAGCTCTTACCTGCTCCATTAGCGCCGACGACTGCCGTGATTGAACCACCAGGCAATTCGAGATCAAGGTTCTTGATGACCGCATCCGCCGAATAGCCAGCACTCAGGGATTGAGCGGCAAGCTTTGACTCCGGGTCATACATGAGACCAGCTTAGAACTTGGAGGTCACCTCAACCGCTTCGAGCCAACGCTCAAAGGAAGCGCTGCGGTCTGTTGCAGGGGCGAATTCTTGCCTTGCAGGATTGAGCTGGCGGAGCTCACCCATAGATCCCCAGATGCCAGAACCCAGACCGGCGAGAAGCCCTGCACCAAATCCGGTTGACTCAAGGTTCTTCGCTCTTACAACCTTTGCGCCAATAAGGTCAGCCTGGATTTGCATCATGGTGTCATTTGCCGCCGCACCGCCATCGACCCTGAGCTCTGCGACACTCTTTCCGGCATCCTCAGCCATCGCGTCGACCACGGCCTTGACCTGGAAAGCAATTGCCTCAAGGGTGGCATAGGCAAGGTTGGCATCGGTCGAGCCTCGGGTGATACCAAGAAGGCTGCCGCGAACATCTGCGTTCCAAAAGGGTGCACCTAGGCCGGTCAGAGCCGGAACGAATACCACCCCTTCGCTGCTACCCGCCTTCTTAGCAAGGTCCTCAACAGCAGGGGCGCTGTCAATAACCTGCAGCTTGTCTCTGAGCCACTGAACAGCAGCACCCGCAACGAACACCGAGCCCTCTGAGGCGTAGGTGATCTTTCTATCGGGACTCATCCAGGCCACGGTTGCAAGAAGCCCATGGTCACTAATGACAATCTCGTCCTCTGTGTTGGTGAGGATAAAGGCACCGGTTCCGTAGGTGCATTTTGATGCCCCAAGGTCAAAGCCGGTCTGACCAAAGAGCGCCGCCTGCTGATCTCCAGCCATGCCGGTGATCGGGAGATCGAGACCAAGAAAGTGATCAGGGCTACTCTGCGCGAGCTCTCCCCAGCAGGGGGTGATTCCAGGCAGTGCAGACTTCGGAATGCCAAAGGTTGAAAGTAGCTCTTCGTCCCAGTCACCAGTTTGCAGGCTCATTAGCTGAGTTCTCGAAGCGTTCGAGGCATCGGTGATGTGATGCTTGCCACCCGAGATGCGAGCTACTAGGTAGCTGTCAATAGTGCCGAGGGCATACTTGCCTGCTTCAACTCCTGACCAAATCTCTGGATGCTTTCTCTGCCACCACAAAAACTTGCTGGCGGTGAAATAGGGGTCAATGTTCAGTCCGGTGCGCTTTCTTATCCAGTCGCCTTTGTTTTTCTCTTGAAGCTCCTCGGTAAAAACAGAAGTTCTGCGGTCTTGCCAGACAATGGCTTTGGTCGGGGAGCTTAGGTTCTCGCGATCCCAGATCACAGCTGTCTCGCGCTGGTTGGTGATGCCGATGCAGGTCGGTTTTTCGCTGTGTCCCTGGACAGCGCTCTTCACCGAGCCGAGAGTCGCCTGCCAAATCTGCTCTGGGTCGTGCTCGACCCAGCCAGGCTCTGGGAAGTGCTGTTCAAATTCTGTGTAGCCACGAGAGAGTATCTCGCCGCTGGGGGAAATGATTAGGGCTGTGACGCCTGTGGTGCCCGCATCGATGGAAAGAATCGACATCTATTTCCTCCTTGAAATGTGTGCGGAACAAAAACTAAATCTTTGGCGTTTATGCTTTCACTGTGGCCAAACAAAATCAAACCAAATCGAACAAAATCGAACAGTTTGACGTTGCCATTATCGGCGCCGGAATCAACGGAGCGGTAGCGGCAGCGGCGCTGAGTGCTGCCGGCCAGAAGGTTCTACTTGTCGACAAGGGAGACTTTGCGGGCTTCACCTCTCAAGAGTCTTCAAACCTTGTCTGGGGCGGTATCAAATACCTCCAGACCTACGAGTTTTGGCTGGTGTTCAAGCTCTGCCTAGCAAGAAACAAGCTCATGAAGGCCTATCCAAACCAGATCAAAGAGATCGGTTTCTTGGCCTCGCTCGGGCCAACGGCTCCCTTCGGAAGGGTGCTGGGTGCTTTTGGAACCCTGTTTTACTGGTTCATCGGGCTCTTTGGAACAACCCCTCCCTCTACCTTCTCCGCGAAGAAGGCAAAGGAGCTTGAGCCAAACCTGATTACCGGTCGCAAGGCCGTCAAATATTTCGATGCTCAGCTGCCTGATAACGACAGCCGATTCGTCTATGACTTCATTCGCCATGCCAAGGGCCGTGGGGCTGACGTGCGCAACTACACAGAACTGACTGAGGCAAGTTTCAAGGGCGACTGGTCACTGACTTTGAAGGCAGGCAGAAAGACCGCAAAGGTAACTGCGAAGAGCGTCATCAATGCTGCTGGGCCCTATGCGCAGAATGTCTCGAAGCTACTTGGTTCAAAGACCAAGGCCGGCCTTGTTTTCTCCAAGGGCATCCACCTAATCCTCAACCGCAAGCTCACCGATGGGTATCAGGTGTTGGCATTTTGGGATGAGGAGGGCAGGCTCTTCTACGTTCTTCCCATGGGAGACCGATCCATGATCGGAACCACCGACACCAGGGTTGAGAAGCCAGAGACACAAACCAATAAGGACGACATCGGCTTTGTTCTGAGGCAGATAAATGCTCAGCTCGAGCTTGCAGAGCCCATCACAGAAGACCAGATCGTTTCGAATCGTTCTGGCGTGAGGCCATTGGTCGTTGAGAACGGAGAGAGTGGCAACAATCAGGATTGGCATGCACTAAGTCGAAAGCATGCAATCGAAGCCAACAGAGACAAAAGAGTGGTGACAATTCTCGGAGGCAAACTCACGGACTGTCTAAATGTGGGCGAGGAAGTAATCGACGAGCTAAAGGGCTTTGGCGTGAAACTCGACGATCCCGGCACGTGGTTCGGAGAGGGCTCGCAGGAGCGCAAGACCGAGTTCTACGCGAAGGTCGCCTCACAGACCAAGGGCAATGCCGATCTCATTGCCGAGGGGCTGTGGCGTCGCCATGGCCACAGAGCCTTTGATGTCATTGGCAAGGAAAAACTTGAGGATCTCTTTGCCGGACTCGGAATCACCGCTCAGGAGCTTAGGTACGTTGCGGAGAACGAGGACGTCACCACTCGTGAGGATCTATTGCGCAGAAGGCTTCCAGTGATGATGGCCAGGGGAGAGAAGGAGCTGGCTGCAAATAAAAAGCTCCAGAAACTACTCGTGGAGCTGGGCCTCTAGCGGAGTCTCTGGACGTTTCGAGGGCCATTCGACGACCAGCATCGCAGCGAAAAGCAACCCACCACCAAAGATGATTGCGTAGGTGAGGGGCTCCTGCCCGACAAAGACGGCAATGATGGCCGTGAAGATAACCTCGCTGGTGATCAGCAGCGCGACCCTGGAGGGTTCAATCAAGGTCTGTGCCCAGGTTTGAACCCAAAACGCCAAAACGGTCGAAAGTAGAGCCGTAAACAGAATCGCGAACCATACCTCGTCATTTGGAGGCGGCTGGTAGCCATCCAGAAGCGCAAATCCCCAGGTCACTATCGCAGCAAAGGCGATCTGCAGCATCGCAAAGCGGTAGGAAGACCTTCCCTTGCCGTAGTGGCCAAGAAGCAGGATGTGAACCGCATACAAGACCGCGCATACCACAAGCCAAATCTGGCCGACCTGAAACTCAATGTTGGTCGCGGCCCCCGAGAAGATGCCGAGTCCAACCATTGCCATGGTTAGCCCGAGAACTACCCGCTTGCTAACTCTCTGCCTCACAAAGAGCCATGCAATTAGTGGTGTGAGGATCACATAGAGGCCGGTTAGGAACCCGCTGGTTGCTGCAGTGGTTAGCTCTAGGCCGATTGTCTGAGTGATATAGCCAAATGCCAGCACGACCCCGATTAGCCCGCCAAACCGGAAATCGCCAGTTTTGAAATTTAGGGCGACCCTTGGCCTAAGCAGCACCATGGCGATGGCTGCGATTGAAAATCTGGTTGCCAGAAAGTCCATGTAGGGCTGCTGGACGATGGCATCCTTCATCAGAACAAAAGCCGCCCCCCAGACAAAACCAACGCCCAGCAGCGCAAAGACAGCCAGGCGGGTTTTGGTCACTGAGAAAGACTAGTGTTTGGCGTATTTTTTGGCACTCGCGCCAGCCATTTTCGTTGCCATAGATGGAAACACGATGCCGTGCATCGGGAGGACCATCCACCAGTAGAGGTGCCCAAAGAGGCCCCTCGGGTGATACAGCGCCCGCTGTGTCACGAGCGACTTCCCCTCGGGAGTTTGGCTGACTCTAAATTCCAACCAGGCAAGCCCGGGTAGTTTCATCTCAGCTCGAAGCCTGAGAAGCTTTGGCCTTTGAAGCTGCTCCACTCTCCAAAAGTCCAGCGCCTCTCCCTCACGCAGCTTGTTTGGATCGCGCCTTCCTCGCCTGAGGCCAACACCACCTACGAAGCGGTCCATTAGCCCTCTGAGCTCCCATGCCCAGGTTGCCGTGGAGTAGCCATTAGCTCCTCCAATTGATTCGATTCTCTTCCAGATCTCAGACTGCTCGTCCTCTGACTCGTACTGCCGAAGATCGACATAGAGCGAACCACCTGCCCAGTCTGGGTCGGTCGGAAGTGGTTCGGAGTGCGTACCGGGAGTCATAGCGTTTGACCAGCGGGTCTCAACATCGAGCTCTTTGATGCGGGTTAGCGCAAGCGATACCGCTTTTCGGAAGTCTGTTAGCCCATCCTTGTGATCTGGAACCAGCTCACGAATTCGGTCATCCTTGGCCACCACCTCGTGCTTCAATGAGGCAACCAACCGCTTTGCGAGGGTTACTGGTACCGGGGTGACCAAACCGATCCAGCCTGAGGCGAGCCTTGGGGTGAGCACGGGTAGGGGGAGAATTATGCGTCGTCTCAGGCCAGCAACCTCCGCATAGATCTGCATCATCTCCATGTAGGTGAAGACATCTGGCCCGCCAATGTCGAAGAAGTCATTGATCTTCGGGTCAATGGTTGCCGAGCCAACGAGGAAACGCAGCACGTCGCGGACTGCAATTGGCTGGATCCGGTTCTTGAGCCATTTCGGAGTGACCATGATTGGAAGTCGCTCGGTTAGGTGGCGGAGCATTTCAAAGGATGCCGAGCCAGAACCAATCACCACCCCAGCCCGCAGCTCAATGGTCGGCACACCGCTGGTGCGAAGAATTTCGCCCGTCTTTGCCCGTGCTGACATGTGGGGAGAGAGTGAGTCGTCTGACGAGGTGATACCGCCTAGGTAAACGATTCTCCTGACCCCGTTTTGCTTCGCAAGCTTTCCAAAGGAGCGAGCCAGGTCTTCTTCCATTTGCTCGAAGTTCTTTGAGACCATCAGCGCGTGAAGCATGTAGTAGGCGAGATCGATCTCTTGAAGCGCAAGATTTAGAGACTCGGGATTTAGGGCATCACCCTCGATGATCTCCACCTGGTCGCGCCAGGGATAGTCCTGAAGCCGCTGAGCATCCCTCACCAAGACCCGCACGCGGTAATTGTGGGCAAGCAGCTCCCTAACCAGCCTGCCTCCGACATAACCCGTGGCACCGGTGACCAACACCTTTGCTGGCTTCTTATCCTTTGACTTCAGAGTTTTGAGATCTGAGGTCACCGTCTCAATCATGAGAGGGCTAACCGAGAACTAGGCGGTTTTGTTTCTAGCCGAATCGACCTGAGACGTAGTCCTCAGTCTGCTTCTCGGTTGGATTAGAGAAAATCTTCTCGGTCTTGTCGTATTCGATGAGCTTGCCAGGCATTCCGGTCCCTGCAATGTTGAAAAACGCTGTCATGTCAGAGATACGAGATGCCTGCTGCATGTTGTGAGTAACGATAACCACCGTGAACTTCTCTTTTAGCTCTACCGCAAGGTCCTCGATGGCGGCAGTAGAGATTGGGTCGAGAGCTGAGGTTGGCTCGTCCATCAAAATCACATCCGGCTCCACAGCGATTGCTCTTGCGATGCAAAGGCGCTGCTGCTGGCCACCGGACAGCGAGGATCCCGGGCGCTCTAGGCGGTCCTTGACTTCATTCCAAAGGTTTGCCCCAACAAGCGCCTTTTCAGCAATTTCATCGGCTTCGGCCTTGCTCATCTTGTTGTTGTTGAGTTTGTAGCCCGAAAGCACGTTGTCTTTAATTGACATTGTCGGGAAGGGGTTTGGTCGCTGGAAAACCATGCCCACCTGACGCCTTACCTTCACAGGGTCAACATCTTGGGCATAAATGTTCTCACCGTCCATCGTTAGCTCTCCCTCCACGTAGGCACCTGGAATCACTTCGTGCATGCGGTTGAGAGTCCTGATAAGCGTTGACTTGCCGCAGCCCGAGGGTCCAATGAAAGCCGTGATGGCCCGGGGCTCAATGACCATGTTGATGCCTTCGACGGCTAGAAAACTGCCGTAGAAGACATTTAGGTCCTTGAGTTCGATTCGCTTTGACATTGCTATCCCTTCGGTGAGAAAACTCTTGAAATTACTCTGGCAATTAGGTTTAGGACCATGACGATTATCATGAGCGTCAGCGCTCCGGCCCAGCTGCGATCGATGTAAGCCTGGGCATCAACACCTTGGTTCGCAAAGGATGTATATACGAACACCGGCAGTGTCATCATCTTGTCGCTCAGCGGGTTGTAATTCATGGAGGCAGTGAAACCTGCAGCCAACAGCAGCGGTGCGGTCTCTCCGATGACTCTTGCGATTGCGATTATGACTCCGGTTGCAATGCCAGCCAGAGCAGTTGGAATAACGACCTTCAAAATGGTGAGCCACTTAGGAACACCGAGCGCATAGGAAGCCTCACGAAGCTCGTTCGGGACAATCTTCAACATTTCCTCGGTCGCCCGAATTACAACGGGAATCATCAACACACTTAGTGAAACCGCCCCGGCCAAGCCGTTGATTGCATTGGCGGGACCAAGAATCACGAGGAAGAGAGTGAAGGCAAATAGTCCGGCAACAATTGACGGGATACCGGTCATCACATCGACAAAGAAAGTCACCAGCTTGGCAAGTCTGCCGCGGCCATATTCCACTAAGTAGATGGCGGTCATGATTCCAACCGGGACGGAGATGAGAGTCGCGATCCCGGTTAGCTCCAAGGTCCCGACTATTGCGTGTAGCGCCCCGCCGCCCTCTCCAACGACGTTTCGCATGGAGTTAGAGAAGAAGGTCCCGTCGAGCCTTGCAAGTCCGTTGGAGACAACGGTGTAGGTAAGTGACAGCAACGGAATCACGGCGAGAGTGAAGGCGGCTGTCACAAGGCCTGTGACCATGCGGTCAATTGATTTCCTTCTCCCCTCAACAGCCCTCGACGCTACAAAAGTGATGACCATGTAGAGCACGTAGCCAAGCAGTGCTATCGCAACGAGATTCATATTTCCCGACTCGTCCTGCAGCCCAGAGAGTGAAAATGAGGAGAGGGAAAGGGTGAACGAGCCAACAAGTGCCGCTGGGTTGAACCACCTAGGCAGCGAGGCCGAGGCCTGAAGAGTGGATGCGCTCGTGGACATTAGTTGGCCCCCGAGAACTCTGCCCTGCGGCTGATTATGTATCGGGCAATCATGTTGATCACCATTGTGATCAAGAAGAGCATCAGGCCAGTTCCAATCAGCATCGAGCGATAGTCACCACCCGACTCAGGGAACTGCAGGGCAATGTTGGCGGCGATTGTGTTTGGGTTTTGTGAGGTGAGTAGGGCAAAGCTAATCACCGAGGCCGGGGAGAGCACCATGGCCACCGCCATTGTCTCGCCCAATGCCCTTCCCAGCCCGAGCATCATTGCCGAGATAATTCCTGGGCGACCGAATGGCAAGACGGCCATGCGAATCATTTCCCATCTCGTGGCTCCAAGCGCTAAAGCAGCTTCCTCATGAAGTTTCGGGGTCTGTAGAAAGACCTCGCGAATGATTGCCGCCATGATCGGGAGAATCATGATCGCTAGCACAATCGCCACAGTGAGCATGGTTCGACCCGTTGCGGATACTTGGCCCTCAAAAAAAGGAACCCAAGAAAGGTTCTCGTTAAGCCAGCGATAGCTCGGTGTCAGAAATGGCGCCAAGACAAGAATCCCCCAGAGTCCGTAGACCACAGAGGGGATTGCAGCGAGTAGGTCAACAACGTAACCCAGTGCCTGGGAAAAACGCCTTGGCGCATAGTGAGAAATGTAGAGGGCGATGCCAATAGCCAGAGGTGTTGCAATGGCAAGCGCAATGACCGAACCGTAAATAGTTCCGAAAACGAAAGGAGCGACGTAGGCAAAAGGCCCATCATCCGCTTTGCCATCGAATTCTGCGTCGGGTAGGAGTGCCGGCCAAGCCTGGAGAAAGAGAAAAAAGGCGACGGCAGCAAGAGTGATGAGAATGCTGGCGCCAGCAAAAGTTGCGGTCCGCGAAAAGATGCGGTCGCCGAGGCGGGAGACCGTCTTCTTTGTCTCGGTGGCTGCCATTTAGTTGCCTTCGCGTTCTCGGTCTTGCTTAGAAGGTGGAGGCCCAGTCTCCAACATTTAGATTAGGAGACTGGGCCACCCTTTGGGTCCGTTTTTCGAACTTAGTTGATTGCGTCCAGAATGGCTTGAGCCTTCTCGCGCAGCGCGGGGGAGATCGGTGCTGAACCAGCAGCCTCCGCGGCTACGTTCTGACCCTCCTCGCTGATGATGAAGTTGGCGTAAGCCTTTACGAGCTCGGCCATAGCATCATCTGCGTAGTCCATGCAGCCTTGCAGGTAGGAAACAAGCACTACCGGGTAAACCCCGCTCTCGGTCGTGTCGCGGCGTAGGTCGTAGGCAAGAGAGGTATCTGGTCGACCACTTACTAGGTCAGAAACGTCAACGATCTTGGCTGCAGCCTCTGGGCTGAACGGCACGAAGGCGTCACCAACACCAACAGCGATGGTGCCGAGGTCGCCTGCCCGTGAAGCATCGGCGTAGCCAATTGTTCCGTTACCTGCTGCCACCGCAGCAACAACACCTGAAGTTCCCTGAGCACCCTCACCGGCAACATCTGATGGCCAGGTCTCAATGGCTCCCAGGGGAGCACCCGCGGTATCAACCCAGGCGCTTGGCGCAGCCTTTGCTAGCCAATCCGTGAAGTTTTCGGAGGTTCCAGATTCGTCAGAGCGGTGTACGTAGGTGATAGTTAGGTCTGGGAGTGAAACACCTGGGTTTGCAGCCTGAATCTCCGCATCGTTCCAGTTTGAGATCTGTCCAGAGAAGATCTTTGCGATAGTGCCAGGGGCCATGTTCAGGGAGTCGATGCCATCGAGGTTGAAGATAACCGCGATTGGAGAGATCCAAATGGGGAACTCAAACACCTCGTCCGAGTCACCTGCACAGTTCGGGTGGTTGGTAGCCAGCTCCTCGTCCTTGTAGTAGGCATCGGAACCAGTGAAGAAGGTCAGTCCCTGCTCGAACTGGTCACGGCCGGTTCCGGAACCAGTTGGGTTGTAGTTCACGGTTACACCGGGGTTAGCGGTTTGAAACGCTGCAACCCAGGCCTCCTGGCCAGCTGCCATGGATGATGCCCCGGAGCCATCTAGGGTTCCGCTGAGCTGAACTACAGCTTCGCCGTTGTCTGAAGATTGGTTCGTTGCCGCGGAGGTGGCCGGAGCCTCTGCCTCGTTAGCCGCACAACCGGAAAGAACAAGTGCACTGGCACCTGCAACTGCTGCAAGCCTCATTAGTTTGGACAATTGACTACCTTTCTAAGTTTGTTAGGCAAGGTAAAGCTAGATAGGGGCGGGAAACGCCATTTGGACACTAAGTAAACAACCAGTGAATTGTTATTTGACGGTCCAGGAAACTCTCTCGGCATCAACGAATCGCGGCTTCTTACCCATAGAGAAACGCATCACAACAAACTCCCCCGGGTGCAGAGTCGTGGCCTCAAGAATCGCCGACTTTACGGCCCCCTCGGCCCTCGATGCCAGGGTCATTGTGATTGTTGGAAGCGCTGGCCTGTGAGAGCAAAGCAGAGCTGTCGCCTTCTGATCAAAGAGGTCTTCAACTGCGTCTTTTGTCTTCTTGGGGTTCAGGGCACTCCTAAGCTCCGTGAGCTGTGATCGCAAGATGAGAGTTCGCTTTCGATACTTTGAATAAGGCTTGACCGTGTCTTTGCACCTTGTCCAGGGGCTTGATACCAGTCGCTTGGGGCCATAAGCGTCTAGAAGCTGCACCAGACGTTTAGCCTGCCTTTGCCCTTCTGGGAGCAATGGCCGTTTTGCTTCCTCGCCATCCCATTGGTCTCGCGGAGTTGCTTTGGCATGTCGAAGCAGGACGAGCGCTCTGGTTTCAAGCTCTGCCTTCTCGTGTAGGCCCAAGACCTGAGCGAGTACTCGCTTGTCGTGCTCATAGGTGAGCAGCTCCATCGCCTCGGCAGATGGCAACCACCTAATGTCAGCGATTTCTTTGTTTGGCTTGAATTTTGATTTGGAAATTGCTTTGTTGGAAACTTTGCTGGCCCAGTAGCTAACGAACTTGTCCTCGCCTTTGCCCACCTTGTAGTGGATGATGTCGATTTTTCTGCCAAGGCGAACCTTAATCCCCGCCTCCTCTTCGACTTCACGGACGGCAGTCTCTTGGAGAAACTCTCCCTTGTCTTGCTTCCCCTTGGGAAACGCCCAATCGTCGTATTGTTCACGATGAACCAGGAGAATCTCGATGTCGCTACCTGCTTCGCGCCAGCAAACTACACCCGCTGCGTAGACGGTCACTAACGAATCCTCTTTTTATTGAGCGTTAGCTGCATCAGCTCATCCTGCATATCTGGAAGGGGGTTGCCCTCGTCATCAGTGGACCTGCGGTGCCACTCACCTTCTTGCCTGAGCACCCAAGTTGCGACCTTCCCACTCATCCCTAGGTCCATGATGTCCCTAAGGTCTTTGATGTGGTCGGTTTGAACGAGCTTGACCAGGGTCTCCACCCGCCTGTCCAGGTTGCGATGCATCATGTCGGCAGAGCCAATGAAGACATCGGGGTCCCCGTCGTTTTCGAAGTAGAAGATCCTTGAGTGCTCGAGGTAGCGCCCGAGCACCGAGTGGACTCGAATGCTTTCACTTAGGCCCGGAACTCCTGGCTTCAGAGCACACATACCCCTAACCAGTATGTCGATGGGCACACCCGACTTCGCGGCCAGGTAGAGCTCATCAATGATTTGCTCATCAACCAGGGAGTTGAGTTTGAGGGCAATGCGAGCCGGCTTTCCCTCGCTAAACAGTTGCGCCTCGCGCCTAATGCGCATGGTGAGGCCCTCCCTCACTCCAACTGGGGAGGTGAGGAGGGATTTGTAGGTTGGCTCGCTTGCATAACCCGAGAGCAGATTAAAGAGCTGAGTCAGATCCTCTCCAACCTGAGGGCGTGCAGTGAGAAGCCCAAGGTCCTCGTAATACCTTGCAGTTTTTGGGTTGTAGTTTCCGGTGCCAACGTGGCAGTAGCGGCGCAGCTGGTCACCCTCCTGGCGAATCACCAGCGAGAGCTTGCAGTGGGTCTTTAGGCCCACCAATCCGTAGACCACGTGCACGCCGGCACTCTCCAACTTTCTCGCCCAGCCAATGTTGTTCTGCTCATCAAACCGTGCCTTGATCTCAACCAGCGCCAACACCTGCTTGCCTGCTGCTGCGGCATCGATGAGGGCATCAACAATCGGGGAGTCACCGGAGGTTCGATACAGCGTCTGCTTGATTGCCAGCACCTGAGGGTCATCAGCCGCCTGTTCCAAAAACGCCTGGACGCTCGTGGCAAAAGACTCGTAGGGGTGATGGACCAAGACCTCGCGCTCCCTAAGGGAGGCAAAGATGTCTGCCGCCTCATCCTCGTCGGCTTCGAGGTAGCGGTTGGTCGTTATTTGGTGTTTGTCAAAGTGAAGCTCTGGAATTGGCAAGAAGGCGAAGGCGCTAAGGCTCTTTAGGTCCAGTGGCTCTGGAAGCGGGAAAACATCCTGCTCGTTCATGTCGAGCTCGCGCTGCAACAGCGAGAGCACTTGAGGGTCAATATCCTCTGCAACTTCAAGCCTCACTGGAGGACCAAAGCGTCTGCGAAGGAGCTCTTTCTCCAGCTGCACCAGAAGGTTTTCACCTTCGTCCTCGTCGACCTCCAAGTCTTCGTTTCTGGTGACCCTGAAGGTGTGGTGCTTGAGTACCTCCATGCCGGGGAAGAGCTCGCCTATGAACTCGCCCATCACATCTTCAAGCGGCACATACCTTGATGTGGATCCCGGGACCACGACGAACCTCGGCAGAAGCGGCGGAACCTTTACTCTCGCAAAGTGCTCTGCCTGGGTCTTCGGGTTTCGAAGCACCACCGCAAGGTTTAGCGAAAGACCTGATATGTAGGGGAAGGGGTGTGCCGGGTCGACCGCTAGCGGAGTCAAGACAGGAAAAACCTGCGAGGTGAAGTATGAGTGGAGCTCCTGCTGCTCGTCCGCGGTAAGAGTCGACCAGTGAACTATCTGAATGTCGTGCTGCGCAAGCTCCTTAGAGACCTTGCCGGCAAAGAGTTCTGCGTGACGGGTCTGGAGCTCCCGGGTGCGATCAGCAATCTGCTGAAGCACTTCTTGAGGACTTAGGCCCGACGGTGAGGGCACCGCAATACCGGTTGCAATCCTGCGCTTGAGCGAGGCCACGCGAACCATGAAGAACTCATCCAGATTCGAGGCAAAGATCGAGAGGTAGTTCACGCGCTCGAGAAGTGGGATGCTCTCGTCTTCTGCAAGCTCGAGCACTCGCTGGTTGAAATCAAGCCAGCTGAGCTCACGCTCTAAGAAGCGGTCGGCTGGTAATTCATGCTCACTTGGAGGAATGAAAATGGCCGTGGTCTCATCTGACATAGGGGATATCTTTGCACTTATTGGTGAACGAGCAATAAACAGTTAATCTGTTGAACTGCCGCTTGGGTCAAGCCTGTAGCCGACGTTTCGCACGGTGCCAATGAGTCCCTCGTGCTCGCCGAGTTTTGCTCTGAGGCGCCTGATGTGGACATCGACGGTTCTCGTGCCACCAAAGTAGTCATAACCCCAGACTTCGCTGAGCAGCTGCTCTCTGGAGAAGACCTGTGAGGGGTTGTCGTTTAGATACCTCAAGAGCTCAAACTCTTTGAAGGTTAGGTCCAACGCGCGGCCATTGATCTTGGCCGTGAAGGTTCCCAGGTCAATTACGAGGCCACTTGAGTTATCAATGACCTGTGCCTTTGGTTTGCTGTCGAGCAGCATTCGAATCCTCGCATCGACCTCTCCGAGGGATGCGCCATCGAGTATGAAGTCACTCGCTTGCCATTCCGGGCTCACAGCCGGCAAACCAGCCTCGGTCACCACCATCAACATCGGCTTTTGCCAGCCGGCAGCTCCGATGATTCTCGTCACAGCCTTGGCTGCCACCAGGTTGTTTCGGCAGTCTAGGACTGCGATGTCGTGCCTTGGGGCGGTCGCAAGGGACTGCGGTTCGAAGTCAACTAAATGAATGGTGTGGCCGAGCACCTCTAGGGGTGGCAGGGGGTTTTCAGGCGTGGGGGAGATGCAGAGAATGTTTGCCATAGAACTGCCTCCCGCCTTAGCAAATGATACCCAGCTTTACCCGCCTGTTGGCTAGAGTGCTTGGTGTGAGCAGGCAGTGGTTTCAGATAGTGACTATCTGGGTTTTAGTCATTTTTGGGGCATCGCTTTCAATGGTCTTTCTTTCCGGCGACTCCCGCTACACGGCCTTCAGCGCCATCGCTGCCGCCTCAATTGCCCTGGTGAGCCTCGAGCACTTAATCTCGTCGAAGAGTAAAAATACCGTTAGGCAACAGGTCTACGTGTCAGCGGGAACCCTGCTTATTCTCGGGCTTTTCACCATCGCAACTTTGGCAAGTTAGAATTGCCCCATGCTTCTTGCAATTGAACTTGTCTTTACCGGGCTTCTGATCCTCGCCGCTATTGCGATTGCCGGTATTTCGGCACTTGTTCTCTACAAACTCTTCAAGGGGCAGCGCTAGTTTGTTCGTCCTTCCGGATGATCTCCCAATCGAGCTAACTCCATTTGCCTTTCTGATCGGCTCTTGGAAGGGCTCTGGCGTGGTCTCCTATCCGGTTGGTGATGTAGAGCCCAAAGAGATTGAGTTCTTTCAGGAGCTCAGCTTCACCCCTCTCACCACCGGCAGGCTCGAGTATTCGGCTGTCGTTAGAGATGAAACCGGCAAAGAGATCTCATCAGAGCGCGGCTACTGGATGATCTCGAGACCCTCGAATGAGTCTGATGCCGGACCAGGCCTTCTGCCTGCAACCGGAGAGAGCGCCATAACGGTGCGCGAGGATCTTGAGCTTTGGCGAAACAAGTCAGGTGGTTTCGACATTGAGGCCCTGATCATTCACCCAGGTGGTGTTGCAGAGCTCTACTTCGGCCAAATCAAAGGCGCAAGGGTGGACATCGCAACCGACGCCGTGCTGCGCTCACCAAACGCAAAGGAGTATTCCTCTGCCCATCGCATGCTTGGACTAGTTGATGGGGCGCTGCTCTGGGCCTGGGACATGGCGGCGCTTGGTAGCCCGCTCAAGTCTCACGCCTCAGCAAGGCTGGAAAGAGTCGATGCCTGAGCACTTTGGCAATCCGCTCCTGGAGCAGCGGAAGCTTCTAGCGGGCCAAGCTTTTGTTGAGCGCACCGATGAGGTGGTGCTATCTATTGCTGGCGAGGAGCGAGCGAGCTGGCTTCACGCTCTTGTGTCGCAAGACATCATGAACCTCGCTGAGGGCGCCAGCACCGAGGCACTGCTCTTGAACCCCCAGGGCCACATCGAGCACCAGCTCAAGGTCATAAATGCAGGTGACAAGCTGCTGGTAATTACCGACAGGGAACGCTCGGCTGGACTCGTTGATTGGCTCAGCAAGATGCGCTTCCGAGCAAAGGTTGAGGTTGCAGAAACTGAACTAAAGGTCTTTGGAGTCTTTTCTGAGGCTGCGGGCACGGTTTGGGTGGATGGTTTTTCTCTCGAGCCGAAGAGCTCTGTTAGTTACGCAAAGAGTCGCGCGGATTTTCCCTATCGAGAGATTGTCGCTGATGAGCCACCAGCCGAGGAGGAAGCTGGGCTGCTGGCCTATCAAGCACTCCGGATAGCAGCGGGAAGGCCAGAGATACTTGATGTTGACGAGAGATCACTGCCTCACGAGTTTGATTGGCTCGCTTCTGCCGTTCACCTAACGAAGGGCTGCTACCGGGGACAAGAGAGCGTTGCCAAGGTTCACAACCTCGGGCACCCCCCGAGGCGCCTTGCAATTT